>PBTP01000050.1 GCA_002729275.1 Roseibacillus sp.
GGCAGGTCAACCATTACCGTACCCAGGAGGGTTGGTTTACCAGAGATGAGCCAAAGCTCCCCAAGGAGAACGCCGCTAAATCACCGCCGTGAGATGAGTCCGGCCCTTGTCCCGTCCGCGCCGTAGGCGAAGCAATATCTCCCATGCCTCATCCTGCCCCATATCCGTGAGTTTGAACTTCTTGTGAGAGTGTAACCCGTCATCCTCAATCCCCACCAGAGACCGTTTCCCGAGCTTTTCTACCACCGTCGAAGTATTTGCAGGCTTACGCCCGTAGGAATCGAGAAAGATATTGAGTCCTTTGGAATCAAGGAGTTCGGCCCCTTCCTGATGCTTGCAATAGGCCGCAAGAACGACCGCCTCTGGCCCAGAGAGGGCGATATCTTCGTTTTGGAGGTAGTCCCGAATCTCTTTCAGCTCCATTGCGGCCATACGATCCCGCTCATCCGCAGAAGTTTCCGAAACAGCCGCGATCTCCTCTTTCGCAGCCATGATCTTAGTGATCACTCCTTGGAAATCTCGCAGCTCAGACAGGCTCAACCGCCAGAGATCATCCGCGAGGTGCTGAAATTGAGAGGGTGCGCTCACAGGGAAAATTTATTAAAGTTAGTCCCATTTGGCAAGTTTTTGCTAAATTTATTTAGATCCTTTCCTATGGAGCTTCCCTCACTCTGCCTTTTATCCCAGCATTTTGATATTATTCAGCTAAAACAAAATATTAAAATTTAGCTCGCAAACTAATTTTTTGGAGCTAGAAATGCTTCCGTTAGACCTAATATCGCTGTGAAAGCCTACTAATTCACAGGATCTACTTGGAGAATTTACCGAAAATGAGCTCTTTTCCCGCTGCAGACTCCCCATCTGACTCCCAGAAGTTAGTCCCTTTCACCGTCCCCAAGGACCGGGTTAAAAAGGAACTCGCAGGAGCAGTGCGCGATCTTGGCACCAGAGGGACCGAATCTGAAGACCTCAGCTGCCTTGTTCGCAAGATTCGTGCCCTATTTCCAGAACTCATGGAGCTCCGAGGGGATCAGGACGCGACGGTCGAGCTCAGAGATCGGCAAATCAACGAACTCGCCCCTTTCCTACTTGGGACTAATATCCTGACTGGCAACGCGGCCTCCGAAAACGTCCTCTCCGGGCCAGAACCCCTCGAAAATCCCTTGGACGAAGTCGCCCGCCGCATGTGGGAAATTTCTGTCACGGAACAAACTATTGAGCGCTACAAAGCCCAAGAACATGCATTTCGGGACGAAATACTCGCTTCCGTGAGTGCTGAGCACCTCCCCATGGTCCGCTGGGCCTTATCGCAGGCCTGATTTCTCCGCCCAATCGGGCCCGCTCCCTCTCCTTCACAGCCCGAAGGTCAGGAGCACCTGCCGACTCTATTGGCGCCCTGAAGCTCCGGCTCATGCCCCCCGGGGGGACCGGAGACCTCATATTTGCGTTGCTTCGGCGCCGTTCGCAGGTAAAACCCCCGCCCCCAACCGGAACCTTCCCGTGGCCGAACCAGCGAACACTCTCCGTATAGCACTCCCCAAGGGTAGTCTTCAGGAGCCTACCCTCCACCTCCTCGCGAAGGCCGGATTCCACGTATATTCCTCATCTCGGGGATTACGCCCGTCCTCCGATGATGAGGAGCTGGACATCTTCATGATCAGAGCTCAGGAAATCGGATCCTATATCGATGACGGCTTTCTCGACTGCGGGATTACCGGATACGACTGGGTCTATGAAAACCGTGCTGACCTCGAGGATTTGGCCGAACTCCCCTATTCCCGTGCAACCGTTCGTCCGACGCGCTGGGTGCTGGTGGTTCCTGAGGACTCTCCAATCAGGAAGGTCGAAGATCTAGAGGGAAAACGAATTGCGACCGAGGCCGTAGGAATCACAAAACGCTATCTTGAAAGCAAGGGGGTCACTGCGGACATCGAATTTTCATGGGGCGCGACCGAAGTCAAAGTCCCTGATCTCGTTGACGCTATCGTCGACGTTACCGAGACCGGCTCATCGCTCCGGGCCAACAAACTCCGTATCGTGGATGAGTTACTGGTCTCTTTCCCCCATTTTTTTGCATCCAAGGAGGCCTTTGCTGACCCGTGGAAGCGGCAGAAAATGGAGCGTATGGTCCTGATGATTCAAGCTGCGCTTGCTGCCCGAGACAAGGTCGGCTTGAAGCTCAACCTCCCCGAAAAGTCCTTGCCCAAGGTATTGGAGCGCCTACCCTCGCTCCGCCGTCCAACGGTCAGCTCCCTTGCTGAAGCTGGCTGGGTGGCGGTGGAAACCATCATCGACGAGTCCGCTGTCCGACACCTCGTGCCAGACCTCAAGGAACTCGGAGCGGAAGGAATCATCGAATACCCGCTGAACAAGATCGTTTCCTGATAATCTCTCCCGTCCACCCTCGAACAACCACTGTTAAACATGGGCTCGCTGAAAAAACGTCGAAAGACAAAGATCAACAAGCACAAGCGCAAGAAGCGGATGAAGGCAAACCGCCACAAGAAGCGCTTGCGTTATAAGTCGTAAGAGCCTGAGACCGGGCCACCAGGGCGATCGCTGCGGCAATCTCCTGCCTTGGAACCGGTTCAGTCATCTTTTCGATAGCCCGAGGGGAATCGTATTGATTCCCCCTCCAGCATGCTACCCGGTCCCGGGCTCTCCGGCTCGGAGGGTAGCCCTTTCAGGTGGGTAAAACGCGCCTTGTCCGCGGACCATCGCTCGGCTACCAACGGGCTAACATGAAACGCAGTCTCTTGCCCATCGCGGCCCTGTCAGTGCTCCCAGCCATCCTGTCGGGAGCACCAGAAAAACTGTTCAACGGCAAGGACCTTTCCGGATGGGAAGGCCTTTCAAAATTCTGGTCAGTGAAAGACGGGGTCATTGTTGGCGAAACCAAGCCCAACAACCCTACGAAGGGAAATACCTTTCTCGTCCACCAGGGAAAAGCGGTTGAAGATTTCGAACTCACCCTGAAGGCGAGAATAACCGGAAACAACAACTCAGGAATCCAATATCGATCCAAGCTCGTTAATAAAGAGAGCTGGGTTGTCAGTGGCTACCAGATGGACATGCATCCTTCCCAGAACTACCTCGGAATGATGTATGAGGAAAAAGGCCGTGGGATCATCGCCCAACGGGGTCAGAAGATCAAGGTTGCCGCCGATGGCAAACGCGCGATCGTCGGAGATTTTGATCGGAAGAAAGAGATCAAACTTAGTGACTGGAATACCTACACCATTCAGGCCAAGGGAAACCTGCTGACGCACAAGGTCAATGGCCTGGTTACGAGTGAGATCGTGGACGAGCAAAAGACCAAGCGCTCGCTCTCAGGTGTCTTGGCGATTCAACTCCACGCTGGAAGCCCCATGAAGGTCGAGGTCAAAGACATCGTCCTGCACCGCGCCTCCAAGAAGGTGGCAAAGAAGAAGCCCGCCTCTAAAGGAGAAGCGGTCGTCCACCCCGAGGGCTTCGAGGTAGAAAAGATCTATACGGTCCCCAAGGGGCAACAGGGTTCATGGGTCTCCATGGCGGTCGACGACAAAGGTCGCCTGTACTGTAGTGATCAGGGCAAGGCAGGGCTCTGGCGCATCACTCTGGGCGACGAGCTCAAGGTTGAGAAGGTTCCCGCCCCAATCAGCGGTGGGCAGGGCCTGCTCTGGGCCTTCAACCGCCTCTACGTTTGTGTCAATGGCGGCGGGGTAGGCGGCCACGGAAGTGGTCTCTACTACCTGACCGATACCAACGGGGATGATCAACTCGATAAGGTAACTCCAATGCGTGGATTACAGGGTGGGGGCGAACATGGCCCCCACGCGGTGGTCCTCACCCCCGATGGAAAATCTCTCATGGTCCTCGGGGGTAATCACACCCAACCTCCCAAGCCAGAAATTTACTCTGTCCCCAAGAATTACGCGGAGGACCTGCTTCTCCCGCGTATGCCGGATGCCCGCGGTCACGCCCGCAACATCCGCGCCCCAGGNGGCTGGATTGCNAAGACAGACCCCGANGGCAANAGCTGGAACTTCTATTCCTCCGGATTCCGCAACCAATATGANGTGGCTTTCAACCCCGACGGNGAAATGTTCACCTANGACTCCGACATGGAGTGGGATAGCGGAACTCCGTGGTANCGNCCCACCCGCGTCTATCACTGCACCAGCGGAAGCGANTTCGGATGGCGTACTGGCACCGGGAAATGGCCGGCCTGGTATCCGGATTGCCTTCCTCCAACCGTTGATATCGGCCCAGGATGTCCCACCGGTGTTATGTCNGGAATGGGNTCCAATTTTCCTGCGGACTACCAGAGTGCTATCTATGCCTTCGACTGGACCTACGGCACGATCTACGCCATTCATCTTGCTCCTGAAGGATCAAGTTATCGCGGGGTGAAGGAGGAATTCGTCACCGGTGTTCCGCTTAATGTGACAGACGGAGTCATCGGCAAGGATGGCAACATGTACTTCGCAGTCGGTGGCCGGGGAACTCAGTCCGCTCTTTACCGGGTGACTTACACCGGCGAGGCGTCCAAGGACCGACGCTTCCCGGACGCAAAAGCCAATCAAGTGCTCCGTAAGAAGCGCCGTGACCTCGAGCAGCACCACGGGAGAGCCATCGCTGGCTCCGTCGAAAAGCTCTGGAGTGCACTCGGACATGAAGACCGTTTCATCCGCTACGCAGCAAGAATTGCACTGGAACATCAACCCGTCAGCGACTGGGCCGCAAAAGCCCTGAACGAGGAAGACCTCCAGACCGCCTTGACGGCTCTCCTTGCCTTGACGAGGCAGGGCGATGCCAGCCATCAGGGTGCGCTCCTCGACGCATTGAGCCAGCTTTCGCCAGCTGCCATGAGCGAGGCGCAGCAATTGGAGACTCTCCGGGTTCTCTCTCTCTGCTTCATCAGGATGGGTAAGCCCGACGGGGCCACTGCAGAGGCCGTTATTGAAGCGGTGAGCCCTCTCTACCCGGCTAAAACCGATGCCCTAAATAGAGAACTCGTGGATATGCTCGTCTATCTTGGGGACCCAGATGTGGTCGCCAAGACTGTACCGCTCCTGAGCCAGGAGGCCGTTGGCCTCGAGGAGATCGAATTTGACGATGACCTTCTCAAACGTTCCGGCCAATACGGTAATACCTTTTTGAATCAGAAGTCCAACAACCCGCAGAGACAGCAGATCCACTATGTCTTCGCACTTAAGAACGTCTCCAATGGATGGACTCCTGAGCTGCGCAAGCAGTATTTCGGCTGGTTTGCCAAGGCTNGAAACTTCAAAGGTGGGGCGAGCTTTGGAGGATTCATCAACAACTTCCGCAATGAGTCCCTTGCCAAGATCAGTGACTCCAAGATGAAGTCTGANATGGACGCCCTCAGCAAGGCNCCAGCGCGTTCAGTCCCCGAGGGCTATGACGACGCTCGTAAGGTGGAAGTCGGTGTCCTGCGAGGCATGAAATTCGATAAGAAGCAACTCGAGGCGAAGGCAGGTGAACGACTGGCGATTGCCTTCACTAACAATGACCCAGATGGCTTGATGCACAATCTCGCGGTCATCAAACCGGGAACCAGACAGAGTGTTCTCGAGGCAACAATCGCCTTAGGTTCCAAGGCGATTGAGAAGAACTTTGTTCCTGACAGCCCAGCTCTCCTGGGGTCAACACCTCAGGTAGCACCCGGGCGCCGGTTTACCCTCTACCTCACACTCCCCGCCACACCAGGGGACTACGAATTCGTTTGCACCTACCCTGGTCACGGCCAGCTCATGTGGGGAACNCTGAAGGTGAAGTGAGTNGNCCCAGTTCAGAGGTCTGGGAACACGCTCTCAATTATATCTTGTGCAGGCGGCGGTCGATGACCGCCGCCTTTCTTTCTCCTATACTTACCCTCCTTTTACCGGCCTCTATCCTGCCCGGGCAGGACGCGCCCACGAAAGAAATTCTCCAGGCCTATNCCCGCGGGGTTTTCGCTGAGTTAAAGGGCGCTCCCGAATCTGCAAGAACCCACTTCGAGACTGCTCTGGAACATGATTCTCACTCTTTCTTCCTCGCGCAAAAGACGGCATCTCTCCAAGCGCAAACCGGTGATCAGCCAGCAGCCATCCAGACCCTGCGGCAGTATGCTGAAAAGCATCCCCTGCAACTTGACCCCCAGTTATACTACGCAGATTTCTTAAAGGAGAGGGCCTCTACCGGCAAGGCCACACAGAATTCCATGATGGATATTCTCTCTGGAGCAAACGCCCAGTTCTCCAATCATCCTGAGGTTTACACTCGTCTCATTCACCTGCACGAGAATCTAGGTCAGCGAGAGCAATCCCTCAAGATCCTCAATGCCCAACTAGCCAACGGGAACGCTGGGGCCGAGCACTGGATAGCTCTGGAGCCCATCGTTAAAACACTTCTTCCCGGGGGCTCAGAAAAACTGCAGGAAGCACTCGATCTGGTCATGGAGAAAACCGTTGAAACCGGGCTCCACCTCCCGTTGGCTGCGCGANGNGCCTCAGACTACCATCGGAAAAACGGACGAATTGAGGAAGCGATCAACATTCTCCAAAGGCANCTTGAGATTCAACCTGATTCTCTGAACCTGAGAGTCNGGGCCGGTCTCCTGCAACTCTACAACAGTGAAGAGGAGGCGGCTCTCCAAACCTNGCATACCACCCTCNGAATTGATCCGGATCAGCCCCTTGCCCACAAGTCCCTCGCCCAGTTCTACTNCCGTCATGGACAGCTTGAAAAATCGCTTCATCACCAAGCTGAAACCCTTAGAATCACGGGGGGATCCCCAACTGATTTTCTNCATCTCGCGGCGCAGTTTCTTGACTCTGNAAATNCCCGTCATGCTCGGTTGACCCTCGAAAAAGCCCGATTTAACCATCCGGACAACCCATCGATCGNCGCTCAACTGGCTATCGNGACCCTCCATGAGGGCCATTCCCCCAAAGCTGCCAGACTGTTCCAGCAGGCAGAAAATCTCGCGGAAACCTTATCAGATTCGAATAGAAAATTAGCTCTCGGCCCAACATTCCAGATCGAATTTGCAACAGTTCTAAACCTGGTTGGAGACTTGCCCGGAGCTGAAAAACGGCTTCGAAAAGCAATCCGTAATATGGCCCCGGAACAACCTGGTTATACCGCCATGGCACTTCGGAAACTTGCCCGCCTCTGGATCGAACAGAAACGCAATATGGCTCTGGCAGCCTCGTTGCTCAACAGAGCGGAAACACTGGAGCCAGGAAATCCAGAGACTGCAGAATTACTCCAGAAGATTCCGAGAACGTCCCCGTGACCTATCTCCAGCCAAAGCCTCGCCAGCTCCTTGACATTATCAGGTTCGCATTTGATTTTTTTCGCACAAGAGATGCCTGAACTCGCCGAAGTAGAACTAGCCCGCCGGATCTGGGAGCCGGGAAAGGGTCAGGAGATTATTGCTGTTGAATCGCATCCTAAAACCCGGGTTTACCGGGACACTCCCGCGAGGGATATCCAAGGCCATCTTGTTGGCAAGACGATGGTGGACAGCCGCACACATGGTAAACGTCTCATCTTTGGTTTTGCAGATTCGCTCTCAGGATCCTCACCTCGAACTTCTGTCACCTATCTCGAAGTTCATCTTGGGATGTCCGGGAGGCTCTTCCTTGCGGACCCGGAACACCATCCCGACAAACACGACCATTTTGTCCTACGGACAAAAAGTATATCCCTCGTTTACTCGGATTATCGGCAATTTGGACGGGTCTACCTCCACCCGCCAGATACTAAGCCTTGGGATGCCCTCCCCGTAGAAGTTTTGCACACCAGGTTCACCCTCGCCTATCTGAGACGATTAACTGCCCGTCGCAAGGGAACGTCACTCAAAGCTCTTCTCCTCGACCAATCAATCTTCCCTGGAATAGGAAACTGGATGGCCGATGAAATCTCCTGGCGGCTTTACCGCTATCCTGGGACGGCCCTCCGGGAGCTTGATCTGGCTGCAATACGCCAAGTGAGCAGGCAAGTTTGCCGCGGAGCCCTCCGCCATATAGCCGATAAGAACTCACCTCGGGATGGCACCCGCGGATTTTCCCCAGGAAGCTATGTCGAGCAGGTTCCACCCTCTTGCTGGCTGTTTCAGCACAGATGGAAGGCCGGGGGGTCCTGTCCAAGATGCCACTCGACATTGCAGCGAGGCACAATTGCCACCCGTACGACAGCATGGTGCCCCTACTGTCAGCCGAAGACCTGATCGGATGCTTGAGATAATCTCCCTTGGTGTTAAAGTCGTCAGCATTGGATCTTGGCTGTTCGCATGAAGCTCCACGATAAAATTATCCTAGCGTTGCTCTTTGCTGCCGTTCCCGCGATCACGAGCTGCACTCTCGCGCCTGATCCAAATCCGGACCAGGCCAAGATCTTGAAGGCTCAATGGGTAAATCCCTATCCCGTCGGAAGCTACGCCTACTTTACTGCAGAACCTTCATACCCCAAGACCTACAAGGTCTATAAGGATGCCAGAGCTTTCGGTGCCTTGGACGAGGAGAACACTCGGGTCGAAATTATCCTCTCACTCCAGAGAGCTCGAATTTACAATGGCCAGGAAATCGCACTGGACTACCCGATTGCCTCTGGCCGAAAAACTTTCCCGACCCCTCCAGGCAGGTATCGGATCGTTGAGAAAGTGCAGCGTGAAAAGCAATCTAATCTCTACGGCATAATCTATGATTCGGAGGGTAACATCTACAAGAACGATGCCGATATTACTGCGGATGAGGTTCCTGAAGGTGGCGAGTTCAAGGGAGCGGCAATGCCCTACTGGATGAGACTGACCTGGAAAGGACTGGGTATGCATCAGGGCCGGGTGCCCCGTTATCCTGCCTCCCATGGTTGCGTGCGAATGCCCTCCAAGGTGGCTTCCGCAATCTACGCGATGTTGTCCATTGGCACACCCGTCAGCATTGTTCGGTAACCTGCGCTAAAAATTCAATAGGGTGGCAGGCCTTGCCTCCATAGTGGCCCAAGATAGTTGATTACGGGGCCTGCTCGCCCCGATTATATTTCTCGTGGGATTCAGCCTTGAGCTCCTTCAGGACATCCAGAGCTTCATCGACTTGCTCCTCATCCTCAGCAAGAAAAGCCAACTCCAGACGGGCATACCCGGCAAGGGTCAGCCCCATGAGTCTTCGCGAATCGGCAAGTGCCTTTAATTTTGCAGGACCGTCCGGAAGATTCTGAATTTCCCGCGGTACCATTCTCATCGCTGAGATTACGGCCGATGATCCCTTTGCCACCATCGCCGCACTTTTCGTCCAGCGGTCGGGGTCACGCCTCAGTCGCCGTAGTAATTTGAGCGATCCACTCATCGCGTCCATCGCCTCGGCCATTTCCTTGGGTGGAGCCGCTTTCTCCGGGACCTCACTATCTCCAGCGACCCCCGGACCTGAAAGACCCAGAGCGGTGACCAGAGCGAGAATAATATAAACTGACTCTTTTCTCATGACCTCCCACTACTCGCCAAGACCGTCGGCCTTGTCAACCGCCCCGGCACATCCCCACCAATCTATCTCACGGCCTCGACTCCAGCCATCCGATATAGTTCGAGAGCCTGTTCAAGTGAATATCCACCGGGGGGCAGCTTTCTACGCCCCTCGCTACGGACAGCCCTGGTTACCCCTTTGCGGAATCGCAGGATTTCTGCCTCTCTCTCTTCATTACTGATACCCCGCTGAACGAGAATTGACCGTTCCTCATTCACTCGTTCCATCGCACGTTTCAGCATGCCGAGAACCTCCTCCGGATNGAANGCTGGTGAACTCAGAAGCTCAAATATCCTTGCTGANCCNCTATTCCCGAACTCGNTCGTGAGNTCAGAACTGACCACCGAACATCCCGCAAATCCCNTTTGGTTGGAAAACTTGAAGGCGGTAGCCCAATGTTTCAGTGCCGGCCAATCAACAGGATAATCCTCNCCCTTTNTCAGNCGTATCTTCATTGGTACGCAGCGAGCTTTCACCATCTCGATAATTTTTGGATCCGAGAGGGCATGAGTTCGCAGAAGTCGGCCCTCCAGCCCACAGGGCTCCGTTGGAGGGCCTGCCTGCGGCACGAAAAAAAAGATAAAGAGCGGCTTTCCTGTTGCCCGGGCCTCCTCCAAAGCACTTTGAGCCTGGATTCTCCAGGGTATACGATTCCACGGCAACGCGCCTGCCTTCTCGCCCTCCAGCACCTTTGCCACCATNCTTTTTGCCTTACCCTGATCCCACTTCTCACTAGCCATTGCCAGCAAACAGGCTGGGCCTGCTATCACAAGGAGAACCAAGAGAGCAGTTTTCATGATTCCCAACCCTAGCAAGCCCTCACCCAATCACAAACACCTCTTGAAGATGGGGGAAACCTAGTTCCAACTAGAGGAGCGAAGCCGCTGTTTCTTCCAAGATCCGCTCTGTGAATAACTTTCGCGTTCAATCATCGTGATCCCCGGTTACAACCTCATCCGTGGCCGGTAAGGAAGGCAAGCTCACCCCCATGATGGCGCAGTATCAGTCGATGCGCCGTTCACTTCCCGACGACGTACTTCTGTTTTTCAGACTCGGTGACTTCTACGAGATGTTCTTCGAGGATGCCAAGCAAGCTGCCGGCCTTCTAAACGTGGCACTGACCAAGAGAGGAGGCGTCCCCATGTGTGGGGTTCCGCACCACGCCGCCGAAAACTACATTGCCAAATTGATCAAGCAGGGAAGGAGGGTCGCTATAGGGGAGCAGACTTCCGAGCCCGTTCCAGGGAAAATCGTGGACAGGGAGATCTCCCAGATTATTTCCGCAGGAACGATCGATAATCTTTCCCTCCTTGATGATCGCCGACACAACTACCTTGCGGCAATTTACCAACACAAAACGGTCTTCGGAATTGCGGTGGTCGACCACTCAACCGGTGAATTCACCCTAGCGGAGTTCCCCGATCGCCAGCAACTGGAGGACGAACTGACCAGATTGTCCCCTTCCGAACTCCTCATCTCTGATGAGCAGCTCCAATCCCTTGGTGGTTTCCAGGGCAACCTTCCCTATGACGGTTATGCCTTTCTCCTCGATCAGGCCGTGCATACTCTCCGAGACCACTTCAAGGTCCAATCTCTGGATGGATTTGGATGCGCCGGAATGCACCCAGCTCTCAGCGCAGCAGGTGCAATTCTGCACTATCTGTCGTATCAGCTGCGCAGATCATGCGACCACCTCCGGGCCCTGGCAGTTCGCAAGGTTGGAACNCAGGTCGCGATAGACTCNGCATCCCAGCACAATCTCGATCTCGTTGATTCNCGTTCGGGGCGNCAACACACCCTGCTCGGGGTTNTGGACCGCACCGCCACACCNATGGGAGCNCGAAAACTGAGAGACTGGATTCTTCATCCTGTCTCNGAAAGGNCCACCCTTGAAGCAAGACACGACCTCATCGGCCGCTTTCTCTCCGAGAGCTTTCTCCTNGCGACCTGCAGAGAAACCTTGAAGGACGTCAGGGACATNGAACGCTGCAGTGGGCGGCTCGCTCAGGGATCAGGAAACCCAAGGGATCTGCTNGCCCTGCAAACATCCCTCACCCATATCCCGTCCCTTCGNGGTAATCTGGACNCCCTCTCGNCAGCCGGATCGGAAAAGCTNGGACTCGCCATGCAAATCCTGCAGGGCCTCCATGAGTTTCCNCAACTNGTGGATTTNCTNGAGAGAGCCCTTGTTGCAGAACCTCCGGCCTCACCNCGGGAAGGGGGCCTTCTCNGNGAAGGNTTCTCACCNGATCTTGATGAGCTGCGTTCNGCTTCTCGAGACGGTAAGGAGTGGATNGCCCAGCTACAGAAGAGTGAGCGTGAGCGCACGGGCATCGACTCCCTTAAGATNAAGTTTAACAACGTCTTTGGGTATTTTATCGAGGTAACAAAGGCTAATCTCTCCAAGGTTCCGGACGATTATCAACGGAAACAGACCATGGCGAACGCCGAGCGCTANATCACNCCCGCATTNAAGGAGGTGGAGGGNAAAGTCCTNGGCGCAGACGAGAAGGCNAAACAGCTGGAATACGAGGAATTCGTTAAACTGCGAAACGAAATTACGAAGCATCTGGATCANCTGCAGGAATGCGCATCCAGCCTTGCTACTCTCGACGTCCTTCTCGGGCTGGCCGAGACCGCACAGCTTTACCAGCACGCACGCCCGGTCCTTGATGATTCGCGTGATCTCGAAATCGTTGATGGTCGGCATCCCGTCCTCGAGCAAACTCTCGTGGAAGAGAAATTTGTTCCTAACGACTCCTCTCTGCACCATGAAGACTCCCGCCTTCTTATTATCACGGGCCCCAACATGGCGGGCAAGTCCACCTATATCCGACAGGTTGCCCTCATCGTCCTGATGGCACAGATTGGGGCCTACGTTCCAGCCGAGTCAGCTCGTATCGGCATTGTCGACCGCATTTTCTGCCGGGTGGGAGCCAGCGATGATCTTGCTCGTGGCCAGTCGACATTCATGGTCGAAATGAATGAGACCTCTCTTATCGTTAACAATGCGACCGACCGCAGCCTGGTAATTCTGGATGAAATCGGCCGGGGAACAGCGACTTTTGACGGGTTATCGATCGCCTGGTCTGTCGCGGAACATCTCCATGACAGGATTCAATGTCGCGCCCTTTTTGCCACTCACTATCACGAGCTATGCGACCTCGCCCACACGCGGGATGCAGTCAAAAACCACAACGTCGCAGTCAGGGAATGGAAAGAGGAAATTATTTTTCTCCGTAAGATCCTACCGGGACCAGCAGACAAGAGCTATGGCATTCAGGTAGCCCGGCTCGCTGGACTTCCCGCACCGATCATTGATCGGGCCAAGGAAATTCTGACGCATCTGGAAATGAGTGCTGCACGCCCTCAGGGGAAAGAGTCAAAGACACCCCGGGCCAATCAGGAGAATCCCTTCCCCCGGACCGATTCCCCCCAGATGGATCTCTTCAATCCCTGAGCGAAAGAAAGGTTGGGCTCAGGAAAAAAAATCCGGAACAACCTCAACCCTGCAGCATAGGTAGTCCCGGCAAAAGGGCCCGGGTCACCCGTCTTGGGGGCTTGCCAGTTCAACATCACGGGGTGATTCTGCGGGATGCCCATCGTGCGACCTATCCTCGTGCTTATCTCCCTGACTCATATGGCTCTCGCAGTCGAGCAGGGTCATGCAACAAAGATGGCGGCCAGCCAGGCTATTTTCAACAAAACCGTAAGCACTCTGCTCAAGGAGCACTGTCTCAACTGTCATGGAGGTGAAAAGACCAAGTCCGGTCTCGATCTCGTCACCCGGGAAGCCCTTCTCAAGGGTGGTGACCAGGGTGTGGCCGTCGTTCCGGGGAAACCCATGGAGAGCCTCCTCTATCTGGCAGTCTCTCATCTCGAAAAAGAGATGGCAATGCCTCCCAAGAAACCAAAACTTGCTGCTGCCGCAATCGCCGCAATTGAAGAGTGGATTACTCTGGGGGCAGCCTATGACAAACCCCTCCTGGAAAAGAGTCCTGCCGGGAAGACTCCCATGCGAGTGACTCCGGAGGACCGGAGCTACTGGGCCTACGCCCCGCTACATCTGCATTCCACTCCCCCGGGGAACCATCAGGAGCAATCCACAATAGATCGCTACCTGTCGGCCAGTCATAAGGAAAAAGGCCTTGAGGCAGCCGGGCCACTTGCTCCCGAAAAACTTATCCGTCGAGTTTATCTGGATCTCATCGGTCTGCCTCCGACTCCCACCGAAGTTGAGGCCTTTCTCAGAAGCAAAGACCCAGAGGCGTACGAAAAAGTCATAACCGATCTCCTCAATCGCCCGGGTTACGGTGAGCGCTGGGCCCGGCATTGGCTGGATGTCGCGAGATTCGCAGAGAGCCATGGCTTCGAGCATGACTACGATCGCAAATATGCGTTTCATTTTCGCGACTTTGTCATTCGAGCCCTGAACTCGGACATGGCCTACGATACTTTTGTCGAATGGCAGATCGCAGGAGACGAACTGGCTCCAGATAATCCTGAAGCACTCGCTGCGACGGGATTTCTCGGGGCTGGAGTCTATCCAACCCAGATAACCCTGAGCGAGGCCGAGCGCATCCGATTTGATGCTACAGATGACATGGTTGCAACGATGGGTTCTGCGATGCTAGCAACCACCATCGGATGTGCTCGATGCCACGACCACAAGTACGACCCGATTCCCACAAAGGATTACTACGAAATTCTCAGTGCGTTTACCCAAACTGTTCGCACGGAAATCGATCTCGAGACCCGTAAGCCTAGCGGCGCGGCAATGGAAACGTTCGACGCCGCCATGGCTGAACTGGAGAAGGAGGCAAACTTCTTCCGAAAAGAAAAAGCTCCACAAAGGCTCCAGGAGTGGCTGAAAAACAATCTTTCTCAGCGAACCGAGGACCACGATTCATCGTGGTCTACGCTCATCGCAGAGCCCCTCGTCTCGAAGGGAGGCGCAACCTTCAAACGCCTGGAGGACGGGTCCTATCTCGCCAGCGGGCCGAACCCGTCCTCTGATGTCTACACCTTCGTCGCGACCTCTCCCCTCGAGGAAGTCCGAGCGCTGAGAATAGAAGCCCTGAGCCATTCCTCCATGAAGCGAGGAGGCCCGGGCCGTGCAAACAATGGTAATATCGGGCTTTCAAACCTGGAGGTCACGGCCGGCGTCCAAGCTCTGGTGCTAGCAAGCCCACGTGCCACCTTCAACCAAAGCGCCCAACTTCACGTGAACCGAATTGTTGATGGCCAGGACGGGACTGGCTGGGCGATTGACCCCCAGTTCGGCAAGGATCATGCCGCCGTCTTTGAGATCAACAATCCGGACGCCGTGAAGGGCGCTGGAAGACGGCTTTCTCTGAAACTGCACTTCAACCTTAATAGCCAACACACCATCGGGCGGCTCCGGGTTTCAGTCAGTGCCCGCCCCCCGGCTCAACTCCCACTGGTGGATGGTGATAGGGATCCGCGAAAGGACGCTCGAGAAGAACTGCTCACTCTCAGTGGAGCTACCGAAAATGAGCCTCAGGAGGGAGAGCGCCAGCGAATGCTTGAGCTTTATCTTCAGCTGGACCCTGACTGGGCCAGCATCCAGAGCAGAGTAACCGCCCTCGAATCAACTCGACCCGTGGGCAAAAAGGAAAAGGTGATGATATGCACGGAAGGCCTGAAGCCCATGCGCCATCATACGAATAGTGGACAAGTGCCTGATTTTTATAAGGAAAGTTACTACTTGGTCCGCGGAGATCCTGCTCAGAAAGATGGTGTAGCCCCGGTCGACTTTCTCGAAGTTCTCACCCGGAACGGCAAAACTGCCGACCACTGGGCCGTGGACAGGCCCCCCGGGTCCCGTACCTCCATGAAGCGAAGCAGAGTAGCTAAATGGATCACCGACGTGGATAACGGAGCCGGACACCTTCTTGCCAGAGTCATCGTTAACCGGCTCTGGCACCATCATTTTGGACGAGGCATCGTAGAATCCGTAAACGACTTTGGCTTTCAGGGAAGCAAGCCTACTCATCCGGATCTACTCGATTACCTCGCTCATGATCTCATCACTCACGGCTGGACCCTCAAACGACTCCACAAGAAGATCATGATGAGTGCAGCTTATCAGATGGGTTCATCAAAGAGCGAAGCTAACAGAGCGTTGGATCCCACGAATCGTTACTGGTGGAAGCGCACGCCTCGCCGCCTTGAGGCAGAAGTGCTCCGAGATAATGCACTGGCTGTCAGCGGACTGATTGACCGCCGGATGTATGGCGCCGGCACGCTCGATCACGGCATGAAACGCCGCAGTATCTATTTTTCCATCAAGCGCAGTAAATTGATCCCAATGATGCAGCTCTTTGACTGGCCGGACACCATGACCAGTCAGGGGCGGCGGGCCATCACCACCACACCCTCGCAGGCACTTGTCTTTATCAACAGCCCCCAGATCCGGGAAATGGCTACTCACTTTGCAAAAACAGTCCTTGGAACTACGGACCCGGTTGGGAATGCGGTTTACCGGGCACACGGCGTCCTACCTTCTCCAGAGCGGCGAGCGCGGCTGGAGGAATTCCTTCGGAAACAAACGGCGAGCTATGGCGGCAGGGAGGAACCTGCCATGATAGATCTCTGTCATACCCTGCTCGCTTCAAACGAAATGATCTACGTGGAATAACATATGAACGAAACCAGTATTGAGGCCGCTTGGACCCGTAGGGAGTTACTCAGTAAAGCTGGAGGAGGGCTGGGCGCCCTTGCTCTGGCATCTTTACTCCACGAGCAGGGGCATGCCACCGTTCCACTGGGAGAAAATCCCCTTGAGGCACGAAAACCGCATTTTCAGGGGAAGGCTAAGCACGTAATCTGGCTCTTCATCAACGGAGGGCCATCTCACCTGGACACCTGGGATTACAAACCGGAGCTTATCAAGCGAGATGGTCAGAAGCTTGAGGGCTTTGACCCCACTACCGGGTTTTTTGCAAATGCGGTAGGCCCCCTGATGAAATCTCCCTTCGACTTCAAGCAGTATGGGCAAAGCGGAGCGTGGGCCTCGTCCATCTTTCCCCACCTTTCAAAACACGTGGACAAAATGGCGTTCGTAAAGTCCTTCCACACTCAATCCAACAACCATAGCCCAGCGCTTTTCATGGCCAATACTGGCGTCACGCGCATGGGCCATCCCTGTGTTGGAAGCTGGGTTTCCTATGGATTAGGTACTGAAAATGAAAATCTTCCCGCCTTCATGGTAATGAGCGACCCTAAAGGGCGAGGGCTACCCAAGGGCCACGCCTCTAACTGGGGAAACGGCTTTCTCCCAGGCTCTTTCCAGGGAACATGGGTCAACACCAAAGGCGACCCTATCCCAAACCTCCAGCGCGTTGCTGGCCTCAGTCAGCCCCAGCAATATGCCCAGCTTCAGCTTCTCGAGGAGATTAACCGCGAACACCGCGAGCGAGTCAATGCAGACCGCGAGCTTACCGCCCGCATTAAAAGCTTCGAACTCGCCTACCGGATGCAGCAGGAGGCTCCTGAATGCGTCGACGTTGACGCCGAGCCTGAACATATTAAGAAGCTCTACGGTCTTGATGATGGAAAGTGCGGCCATTTTGCCCGCCAATGCCTCATGGCCCGGCGGATGGTCGAGCGCGGGGTCCGCTACGTCCAGATCTACTCTGGAGGCATGGAGAACCAGCGCAGCTGGGATGGCCACAACGATATCGCGGGGAATCACTCCGGATTCGCAGGCGAGACAGACCAGCCTATCGCCGGACTCCTGCAGGATCTCGAAGAACGCGGCCTTCTTGACGAGACCCTCGTCATCTGGGGCGGCGAGTTCGGGCGTCTACCGGTCGCGCAGAAAAGTAATAAACCCGGAAGGGACCACAATCCCCATGCTGGTTGCTACTGGTTTGCTGGCGGGGGAGTAAAGGGCGGAACATCCTACGGGGAAACGGATGAGATCGGTCACCGCGCTGCAACTGACAAGGTTGAGATTCACGATCTACACGCGACAATCCTTCACCTCCTTGGACTTGATCATAAGAAGCTCACCTTTAAGCACAGTGGTCGAAGATTCAGACTTACAGACGTCGCTGGGCGGGTGATCAAGCCGATCATTGCCTGATAAGAGAAGGCAACGGCCCTCGAAATGTCGCCAATCTCGCCCCTGCATCACCTTTCCGTGCTAATATTGGAGTGATTTGGCGCGTTCTACCCTTGAAAGAGCACGTCAATTGGGGCTTTGATCATACCCTGAGCACCGGGAACAATCCCTTTTTTTACCATGAGTATTCACGCCCGACTCAATCCTGAGGCCCAGTCCAATCTGGACGCCCAGCGCAGGGCCTCTGTCATTACCAGTCTGGTTATCGCCGTTCTCTCGATAGTCCTCGTCATTCTTATCCTATTTTTCATCCTCCTTCCATCGCTGGCAATCAACTCACCAACGATCGTTGCCTACAGTGCGGGTTCTGAAGAGGAAGATCCTCTCCAAGAGAAGAGGATTACCAGAGAGGTGACCCCGAAACCTAATGCTCCTTCCTCCGCCATGGCCAAGGTCATGGCTTCGGCAAGCCCCACTAACTTCGCGGTGCCCGTCCCTGAGGTAGAGGCTATCCCAGCTCTCACCTTTGGATTCAGGGACGATATCGGGCCGGGGTGGGGTAACGGCGGTAACGGCGGTGGTGGTGGATTTGGAAAAATCCCTGCCGCCATGCGAAAGCGCTGCTCAGCTGAGGATCGTCTGCGCCGGTTGAAACAGAGTGGAGGCACGGAGGCCTGTGAGGAAGCGGTAGTAAAGGCCCTACGTTGGTTTAAGACCGTCCAAAGACGCGACGGTTCGTGGGGCGGAAGCCATCAGGTGGCCCAGACCGGCCTGGTTCTGCTAGCCTATCTCGGGCACTGCGAAACACCACTTTCCGAGGAATTCGGGGAAGCTGTTACCAATGGTATGGTTTATCTCATCGAAAACAGCGGGAAGAACAAGGGCCGCCTTTGTACGACCCGCGGTGATCGGCACTGGGTCTACGAACATGGTATAGCTACCTATGCTCTCGCTGAAGCTTATATGTTCTGTCGAGTGCTCGGGCTCAATATTCCGAATCTAAAAGAGTCTGTTCAACTTGGAGTTCAGTGGATCATTGACAATCAGAACCCGTCCGGAGGGTGGGACTACAACTTTGATGAAGGTGGCCGGGGAGGAGATATGTCTATCACTGCATGGCAGATGCAGGCGCTCAAAGCCGGCTACCATACCCGTCTCACCTTCCGCAATATGCCACAGTGTCTCAGTAAGGCTCTGACATACTGTGAGGGCCGGCAAAACAGTAATGGTGGTTTCGGCTATACCGGGACAAGCCCTGTTGGAGGCGGCCACTTCACCCTCACCGGAGCAGGAGTGCTCTGCTTCCAGCAGCATAAAGGAACCAACAATCGGGCAGCCCGTAAGGGGATGGAATACATCGATCGCCATGCCCAAATCAGTTATAAAGGAGGGCCCTGTAACCTCTACGAGCACTACTACGTGAGCCAGGCCGCAATCAATCATGGTGGAAAGAGCTGGCTGGACTACAATGACAAGTTCCGCGACACCCTCCTGAGTGGGCAGCATGGAGATGGTCACTTCCGCTCCCCTCCAAATCCGGGTCCAGGCAACAAGAATGATCCGGTTTATCATACTGCCCTCGCCACTCTGATGCTGGAGGTCTACTACCGATTCCTCCCTGGGACTGGTTTTGGACTTTAGCGATTGTCCGGCTAAGGCCGAACAAAACAATTCGAGCAACCGCATTCTGGGCACGACTCCAGCTCTCCCTATCCCGCGGCACCTCCAGTCGCCGGCTGACTTCCTCTTCAATAATCCCTGTTCTTGAAGCGTCTCTTGAGAGACAGATGGAAAACCCCTTGGCCTGAGGCCTGTTTCGATATTGTCTCACTCCGTGAGCATAGCAGTCGTTACCGGAGCCGGTTCTGGAATTGGCCGGGCCATTGCCTTGGAACTCAGTAGCCAAGGTCACGAAATCATCATTCTGGAAGTCGATGAGGCCGGCGGGGAGGAAAGCTCTGCCCTTATTACGAAAGCCGGAGGAACCGCCCGGGTAATTCCATGCGATGTCTCCCAAACAGAATCCGTCCGTAGTGCATTCGAGCAGTTCGGACCTCCTCATATTCTTGTCAATAACGCCGGGGTTGCTTCAGTTGGAAATGTGGAGGAGTGCACCCCGGAGGAACTCGACCGGATCTACGGGGTCAACGTAAAGGGGATGTATCACTGTCTCCACTTTGCCATTCCACGAATGACCGAGGCTGGGGGAGGGTGCGTGGTGAATCTTGCATCCGTAGCCTCTTATCTGGGAATCTCTGAACGGTTCGCATATTCCATGTCGAAGGGAGCCGTGCTTAGTATGACGATGTCAATTGCCCGCGACTATATCGACCAAGGGATTCGTTCCAACTGTGTGTGCCCAGGAAGGGTCCACACTCCCTTTGTCGATGGATACCTTGAAAAGAACTATCCCGAAGAAAAGCGCCCGGAAATATTTAAAACCCTGAGTGAGTGGCAGCCCATCGGCAGGATGGGGACTCCTGAGGAAATTGCCGGCATGGTCGGTTATCTCACCTCTGAAAAAGCCGCCTTCATCACCGGAAGCGCTTTCGAAATCGATGGCGGAGTAACCAATCTCCGCTAGGCTCCTCACCCTCAGAAACTATTATCGAAGATCCTACCCCTCCTCTCCAATGAAACTTACTCGATTCCTCAAGAATGGTTCCCCGACCCCCGGCCTCTTCCTCGATGGAGACACAATCCTCGACGCCTCCGGGTTTGGCGAGGACTGGAACGAAGCATTCTTTGGCCATGATGGCCTCGCCAGGCTCCGGATATGGCTGAAAGAGCAGGAAGATACCGCTCCAAGGGTCAAGGCTTCAGAGGTAACCCTCGCACCTGCTATTGCTCGCCCATCAAAAATTATCTGCATCGGCCTGAATTACGCCGCCCACGCTGCCGAGGGTGGTCTTGAACCTCCTGCCGAGCCGGTCCTCTTTTCCAAGGCGACCTCGGCATGGTGCGGACCATACGATAATCTCGTGATACCTCGAGACTCGGTAAAGACGGACTGGGAAGTTGAACTGGCATTCGTTATCGGAAAACACGCTAAATATGTGCAGGAAAGTGAGGCTCTTGACTACATTGCCGGATTTGCGGTTCACAATGATTACTCAGAGCGGGAGTGGCAGCTGGAGGGCACAGGTCAATGGGTTAAGGGAAAGTCAGGAGATACCTTTGCCCCTTTTGGTCCATTCCTTGCCACGACCGACGAGGTGCCCGATCCCGGCAACCTGCAACTCTGGCTTGAGCGCAACGGGGAGACCCTTCAGAATAGTAATACCAGTGATCTGATCTTCCCGATCCCTCACCTTGTTGCCTACGTGAGCAAATTCATGTCCCTGCTTCCGGGTGATGTCATCTCAACGGGAACGCCCGCAGGAGTTGGCATTGGATTTGACCCCCCACGCTTCGTGCAGGAGGGAGACGTTTTTGAACTCGGGATTGACGGACTCGGAGTCCAGAGACAAGTCGCGGTCAAAGAACACTAGAGCTCATCCTTCTCCAAAAGTGAGAATCACTGGTTTACGGACTTACGATACCCGCTTTGACACGTCTGCTCAGCTGGACGGGTCGGACGCGATGAATCCAGACCCCGACTATTCCGCGGCCTATGTCATCCTGGAAACTGATGGTGCTCATGAGGGTCACGGGCTGACTTTCACCCTCGGGCGTGGCAATGAACTCTGTGTCGCAGCCATCCAGTCCCTCGCCCCGTTGGTTGTGGGATATTCGCTGAAAGAGATCGTGTCGGATATGGGTGCTTTCTGGCGCCATGTTACCGGTGACTCCCAGCTGCGCTGGGTAGGGCCTGACAAGGGAGTCATTCACCTCGCCACCGGAGCAGTTGTTAATGCGGTTTGGGACCTCTGGGCTCGGGATGAGGGTAAACCCGTATGGCAGCTTGTGAGCGAAATGAGCTCGGAGCAAATCGTCCGCTGTCTCGACTTTCGGTATCTTACCAACGCACTCACCCCGGAAGAGGCCTATGACATTCTGGAGAAGACACGGGAGGGACGCCATGAACGCCTCCAACTTCTCCTCGACCAAGGCTACCCAGCATATACGACCTCGGCGGGATGGCTAGGCTACTCCGATGATAAGCTCCGAAGCCTTTGTCAGGAGGCTGTAGAGGCTGGGTGGACGCATCTCAAACTCAAGGTTGGCCGGGATCTTGAAGACGATATCCGGCGTCTCCGCACAGTCAGGGAAGTGGTCGGAGACAAAATCACTCTCATGGTAGACGCAAACCAGGTCTGGGAACCCTCAGAGGCGGTCGAGTGGATGAAATCACTCGCAGAATTTGATCTTTGGTTTCTCGAGGAACCAACCTCTCCGGATGATATCCTCGGGCATCGGGAGGTTCGTGAGGGGATCAGCCCAATCAAGGTCGCCACTGGCGAGTGCTGTCAAAATCGGATTATCTTCAAGCAATTCCTGCAGGCCAATGCAATTGATGTCGTGCAGATTGACGCTACCAGAGTAGGAGGCTTGAACGAAAATCTTGCGATCATGCTTATGGCTGCAAAGTTTGAGAAACCGATATGCCCTCACGCCGGAGGAGTCGGCCTGTGCGAATACGTGCAGCATCTTTCAATGATCGATTACCTCTGTATCTCGGGATCATGGGAGGGGAAGGTCGCCGAATATGTGAACCATTTACACGAGCACTTTGTCACTCCCTGTATTCTAAAAAATGGAAGATATCAGACACCGATGGATCCCGGTTTTTCCATTGAGATGAGGCCCGAAACTCTCGCAAGGTTCCCTGCCACCTAAGAAACAAATGGATCTAGAACTGAAGGACAAAGTCGTCATCATTACAGGAGGCGCTAAGGGCATTGGAGCGGCCGCTGTGGAGACTTTTGCCCGCGAGGGTGCCATCCCCGTCATTGTTGGCCGCAGCCCGGACACTGGGGACGCTCTTCTTGAGCAGATCGGAGCAACCTCGCCCCGGGGCCTCATGATCGAGACTGAGCTAACAGACGTCGAGGCATGCCAATGCGCCGTGGAAAAAACCATCAACTGCTTCGGCCGGATTGACGGAATCGTTCACAACGCCGGGGTGAACGACGGAGTCGGCCTGCGAGCTGGACCAGCCGAATTTATTGCCTCTCTCGAACGCAACCTCCTTCACCTCTACAACCTTACCCATTTTGCCCTCGAATCACTGATTTCAAGCAGGGGCTTCATCATTAATGTCTCCTCCAAGCTTGCGGTCACTGGGCAGGGAGGAACCTCGGGGTATGCTGCCTCAAAGGGGGCTATTCATGGTCTTACCCGGGAATGGGCGGTAGACCTCGCCGAACATGGGATTCGGGTTAACACCGTTGTCCCGGCTGAAGTATGGACTCCCATGTATGACTCCTGGATCAAAACTGTTGAAAATCCGGAGCAAACGCTCGAGTCCATCCGGGCTCGCATTCCGCTAGGCGGGCGCATGACCAGTGCAGAAGAAATGGGGAATGCCATTGTTTTCCTCGCTTCCTCTTGCTCGGGTCACACCACGGGGCAGATTCATCATATTGATGGAGGTTATGTCCACTTCGATCGCTCCTATGGAGATATCGAAAAGGAGGAATCCTGAGGGCCCAGCCCTACGGGTATGTTTCCACCAGAACGTGATCAAACGGGGGCAAGCTACTCGCCGCCCAGTCTAAATGAGAGCTCCAGTCATTTAGTTTTGCAACGTCTCTCGCTTTTCCCCGGCTCTTCATTCGCTCCCGCCTCACCTCTGGCGGGCAAGTCACGAAATGTATCTCCACTGGCACCTTGAATCTCATGGTGAGCCGCACAGGCCAATCTTCCTCCTGAGACTCCCGGGTGAAGGGGGCCACCAGAACAACTGGGAGACAAGCAAGGTTTGTCGCCGCCACCCGGAAAAGAGATTCATACACCGGATCGCGAAAGAGCTCCTTGTAGCGATCCGAGTCTCTATCATCAGGGGAAAGTCCCGCCGCCTCCATTCCCGCCTGAACCACTGGCTCAGTAGCAACATCGCTGTCAACGAGCACAGCACCCAGTCGAGAAGCCAGTTCCTTCCCATACCGGGTTTTCCCCCCGGCCGGGGGGCCACATACCACATATAACTTTATCGCTTTGGTCATATATTACTCTGGCAAGAGGGGCGATTCACATATGCCCGCCTCAACTTTGAACTACCTAGCGGTGATCCTCAATCCCCGGGAGGCAGAGGAGACCATAAGCTGACATCCTCTCTTTACTACCATATGAGCTCCCAAAATAAGACGTAGATCATAGCTGCTCTTGCATCCCCGGGTGTTTTCTTTGAGGGTTGGGGATGCACCAGCGAACAGGCGTCCTCCTCCTTGTCTCGGGCCCCTCTGGATCAGGCAAGACCACGCTATGCCGGCGATTGGCGAGAGACGGAGAAGCTCATTACTCGATATCTTGCACCACTCGCGAGGCCCGGAATGGGGAAGTTAATGCCCGGGACTACTACTTTATTTCCCGGGAGGAATTCGCAACAGAGGCCGAGGCAGGGCATTTCCTTGAACATGCTGAAGTCCATGAAAACCTCTATGGAACGTTGAAATCCGAGGTCCTCGAATTTCTACAAAGAGGCGATGACGTTGTCATCGATATCGACGTACAGGGTGCCGACCAGGTCCGCGCATGCGAGGACTCACTCATCAAGGCAAGCCTGGTAGATCTCTTTGTCATGCCAGCGAGTGAGAAGGAATTGCGGGACCGGCTCGCGAACCGGGCCACGGACGCCGAGGAAGTCATTACACTGAGACTACGCAATGCACTTGAAGAAATGAGTCACGCAGGGCGCTACAAGTATCAACTCATCTCAGGATCAAAGGACGATGACTACGCCCGCTGTAAGTCCCTGCTGGTCGCCGAGAGGCTCCGAGTGTCCCGTTTCCGCTAAACCATCTTAGTCTTCTGGAAGATTCTTCGGGACATCGCCGTGAATGGGGTTTAACTGCGCCTTATGAAAATTGTCCTTGGGGTAACCGGATCCATCGCGGCTTACAAGGCAGCAGACCTTGTCTCGCAACTGGTCAAGAAAGGGCATGATACGCACTGCGTAATGACGCAGACGGCCACTGAATTCCTTACTCCCCTCACCCTGCAGGTCCTTTCCAGAAATCCGGTCCTCGTCTCGCTGGAGGACGAAAAGCAATCTTGGAAGCCCGGGCATATCGACCTTGCTGATAGTGCTGACCTGCTCCTTGTCGCACCCTTGAGCGCAGACACTCTCGGGAATTTTGCCCACGGTCTGGCCCCGGATCCACTTTCCAGCATCTATCTTGCTACCAAATCCCCGGTTATTCTTGCCCCTGCCATGAATGGAAAGATGTGGCAGCACCCAGCGACCCAACGCAACGTGACTCAGCTCACCGAGGATGGCTGCCAATTCATTGGCCCCTCCGATTCCGGGATCCTTGCCTGTGGATACGAGGGGGCGGGAAGACTAGTGCCCGTCGAGGACATTCTCGAAGCCGTCGAGTCACAGGGCGCCCGGTAGGGGCCTTTACGATTCCATATATAATCTTATCCCAGATCCTCCAAGATTTGCCGTGAACATCCTTGTTACTGCCGGCGCCACTCGAGAGCCTATTGATCCGGTTCGCTACCTGACCAATCGATCCTCAGGGAAAATGGGCTACGCTCTTGCCAAGGCGGGAACAACTCTCGGGCACCGTATCACTCTGATCTCTGGGCCGACCAGCCTCGATATCCCACCCAATATTGATTTCATTCCTGTTGAAACCGCCCAGGAAATGCTCGAAGCGGTAAAGGCCAATATTGGAGGGCAGGATGCTGCTATTTTTTCGGCAGCAGTGGCCGACTACCGTCCTTCCTCCCTCTCTGATAAGAAGATTAAGAAAACAGCAGATTCCCTCACTCTCGAGCTGGTTAAGAACCCTGACATCCTGGGATCAGCCCGCCTCCAATTCAAATACGACGGGATCCTTGTGGGATTCGCGGCTGAAACCGAGAACCTCGAAATTAACGCACGGGAAAAACTGTGCCGGAAAGCATGCGACCTTATCGTAGCCAATGACATATCCCAAAAGGGAATTGGTTTCGACTCTGATCACAATGAGGTTCTCCTCGTCTATCCTGAGCGCACAAGGCTTCTCCCAGTGGACAGTAAGGAGCGTCTTGCTCATACCATTATCGAGGCAGTCCATGAGCTCAGGACCGGAACCGGCTGATTGTAGAGACCGCGCGGTTGTTCGCTTTCCCTAAAATATCGGTGTCAATCTCACCCCTTCTACGTTTCCATCACTCCTATGACACCCCTTCAAGCCGCCGAGCGAGCCGCCCGCCGCGCAGGTGACCTTCTCAAGTCCAATTTTCACCTTCCTAAGGAAATTGATGAGGCTCAACATCATGATGTAAAGCTAGCTCTCGATCGTAAGTCACAGGATTTGATCACCGAGGACCTCCTCGGCGCATTTCCCGACTACTGCCTCTACGGTGAGGAGGGAATTGCAGGCAATCAGGATGCTTCCATGCAATGGATCGTCGACCCTATCGACGGAACCGTAAATTACCTCTACAGCATTCCCCATTTCTGTATCTCGATTGCGCTCCGGGATAAGGAGAGTAATGAGATTATTATGGGCCTGATTTATGACCCGATGCTTGATGAACTCTGGACTGTAGAAAAAGGTGGAGCCCCCATGCTTAACGGCAAGACGATTACCTGCTCACCCCGCAGGGCGCTGGAGGAAGCAATTCTTTTCGTCGGCTGCGGAAAGGACAAGGAAGCTCTCGCGACCGGCCTCGAAAGATTTGAACGGGCTTCTACCCGGGCAAGAAAAATGCGAATGATGGGATCTGCTGCCCTTGGAATGGCCTACATTGCAACTGGACGCCTTGATGGCTACATTGAATCTCGCATTTCGCTTTGGGATGTGGCCGCAGGAATCCTCCTGGTTGAGTCAGGCGGAGGAACCGTCGACCTGACTCCCCACCCCACTCTTCCTGACGTCTGGTCGGTGGTGGCTACGAACGGGAAAATCCCCGTTGAGGATATATTGTAGGCAGGATTGCGGGCAGGCAGTGGCCCGAGGCGCAAACCGATGAAAGAGAGATGAAACGTATCGCATTCACTTTCCCTGAGAAAACAAAAGAAAGTCCGGGACCTGTTTCCCCCTTGCTCCCGGTTTCGGTCTGGGATGGACTGCTCACACCTCGCGCCGAAAAGAGCGATGCTCGCTTCTTCACCCCGTCGAGACCCTCAAGATCATGAACCGTGTTGGCATTGGATATGACGTCCACCAGTTTGCTGAGAATCGACCCCTCATNCTTGGGGGCGTTACTATTCCTCATTCGAAAGGCCTTCAGGGCCACTCAGATGCAGACGTATTGTCGCATGCCATCGCAGATGCAGTGCTCGGAGCTCTCGGCCTCCCGGATATCGGCCATTATTTTCCTCCCAGTGACCCCTCCATCGAGGGAATTTCAAGCCTCGAGATTCTGAAAAAGTGCCGTGCTCTCGCTGAAGAACGGGATTCAGAGATTGTGAATATTGACAGCACGCTGGTCGCCGAGGCACCCCGAGTCCTGCCTTATCGTGATAGCATGCAGAACAAGATCGCAGATGCTCTCGGCCTGCAACCAGGTCTCGTCGGCATCAAAGCGACCACCAATGAGCAGATGGGGTTTGTAGGACGCGGGGAAGGAATTGCCGCTATGGCTGTTGCCTCGGTTGCCTGCTAGGACGGTTGGTTATGCCCAGCCCGTAGCCTCAACCAGGGCCTCGCCGATCTCTGCTGGAGTTTCTGCCACCACGATCCCAGCAGCGCGAAGAGCCTCTTTCTTGACCTGAGCGGTTCCCTTCCCTCCTGAAACGATAGCACCCGCGTGGCCCATCCGACGCCCTGGAGGAGCCGTCGCACCCGCAATGAATGCCGCAACAGGCTTCTCGCAATTCCTGCTCACCCATTCTGCGGCCTCTTCCTCGGCAGAGCCTCCNATCTCCCCAATCATAATAATCGCCTCGGTCTCTTCATCATCATTGAACAGCCGAAGGGTATCGAGGTGCGAAGTTCCATTTATGGGATCACCCCCAATACCAACGCACGTACTCTGCCCGTAGCCGAGTTGAGTGGTCTGCCATACCGCCTCATAAGTGAGTGTTCCCGACCTGGAGACGATTCCAACTCTGCCCCTCTTGTGAATATAGCCTGGAGCGATGCCGATACGGCAGCCCCCATGTGAATCCTCGCCCCGCCCCGGCGTAACGATTCCCGGGCAATTGGGGCCGACCAGCCGGATCCCCTCTTGGCCAGCCATTGCAGCCTTAACCTTCATCATATCCCTCACCGGGATCCCCTCTGTAATAGCGACCACCAGCGCAACCCCAGCGTCGACACTCTCAAGGATCGCATCCCCCGCAAAAGCTGGCGGAACAAATACCGCGGAGGCATTTGCCCCGGTTTCTTTTACTGCCTGCTCTACCGTGTCGAAGATCGGAACGCTATGATCTCCATGTTGAAATATCTGCCCGCCCTTGCCGGGTGTCACACCCGCAACCAGTTGAGTCCCGTAGTCCAGACTCAGCTGGGCATGACGCCCTCCAAATCCCCCCGTGATGCCCTGCACCACGACTTTCGTGCTTTCATCTACAAGAATTGCCATCCCTTTTAAAATTTCAGGTTAATGAATCTCATCCATTGATTGCTGATACTGCTTTCCCAGCTGCATCCGCCAGATCATCAGCAGGAATGATATTGAGGCCACTCGCTGCAAGGGTTGCCTTGCCTGCCGCCACGTTATTTCCCTCCAAACGAACCACGAGCGGGATGGGAAGTCCGACCTCCTTGCAGGCCGCCACTACTCCATGAGCAATGACATCGCAGTCCATGATCCCTCCAAAGATATTGACGAGGATAGCCTTAACCGCCTCATCCGAGAGAATGATCTTAAAGGCCGTAGCAACCTGCTCTTGAGATGCGCCCCCTCCTACATCAAGAAAGTTAGCAGGTTCTCCACCATGATGCTTGATGATATCCATGGTAGCCATTGCTAGCCCCGCTCCATTGACCAAGCAGGCGATGTTGCCATCGAGGCCAATATAGTTGAGATCATGCTTGGACGCTTCCACCTCCCGGGGGTCTTCCTCCCCGGTGTCCCGGAAATCTACAATCTCGGGATGGCGGTAGAGCGCGTTGTCGTCAAAGTTGAACTTCGCATCGAGGGCGAGAACCTGCCCGTCAGTAGTTCTAACCAGTGGATTGATCTCCACCATCGAGCAGTCACATTCAAGAAAAAGGCGATACAGATTTCTCAGGAGTTTCCCAAATTTTTTGGCCTCCTCTCCCTNGAATCCAAGTCCGGCAGTTAGTTTGCGTATCTCGTAAGGCTGTAGCCCTATCAGCGGATGAATGTGTTCCCGTAGAATCCGATCTGGCTGAGTTTCCGCAACCTCCTCGATATCCATCCCCCCCTCGGTTGAGGCCACAATCACCGGACTGCATGTCGCCCGATCCATGAGAATGGCGAGGTAATACTCGTGTGCGACATCAACGGCTTCTCCCACCATGACCTTCCGCACCAGCCGCCCATCCTCACCGGTCTGCTTCGTAACAAGAACCTCACCCAGCATCTTGCCCGCAATTTCTGAAACCTCAGAAGGAGACACCAGATGCACTCCACCCTGAAAACCGCTCTTGAATGTGCCTTTCCCCCGGCCTCCCGCATGAACCTGCGATTTCACTACNACCCGATCTCCCCCCAGTTCGTCNGCTGCAGCAGCNGCCTCCTCAGGTGTTCCCGCTACCTTCCCCCGGGGGTTTGGGACCGAAAACTGATCGAAGAGAATCTTAGCCTGATACTCGTGGATATTCATGACGCGGTCGGCGCGGAACGTATGAGCCCCCCTCGATCCGGTCAAGGCTGCATGAGTACTGGATGGCCCAAAGTTATTTCAACACCTCGCTCTCGATCGTGCCTCCCGCAACCCTGGTGACCAGCCGATCGCCGTTTTCAACCTGGTCGGGATCCGTGACAAGAACGCCACTTTTGCTCATTGTGATCGAGAAACCTCTCTCGAAAGCCGACTCCGGCCCCAGGGTTCTGACCATCTGACGCAACCGTTCCATCCTCTGAGATGCACCCTGGAGGCAGTGGCTGGCCTGCTGGGCATAGCGAAGGCGAAACTGGCGTAAACCCTCCACTCTTCTATCAAGCACGAGGCGTGGATGCCGGGACTTCCACGTGCTTCTCCTGTCGGAGATGCGCTGTTGCCGCGCTGAAAGCCGCTCGGCCATCAATCTTTTCATAGTCGCTGCCACGTCATCGGCCCTCAGAATAGGCTCCCGCAGGACACGCTGGGAATCGTGGGTGAGGACTCCACGCCTCGCAAAACGGATAAGTTCCTGGGCAGATCTTATTTTAGAATGAACCGGCCTTCGAAGGCCATCCCCCAGCCGCTGCAACTTGCTGAGCAATTCACGTCGATCAGGGACAATCAGCTCTGCTGCTGCACTCGGAGTTGGAGCTCGTACATCAGCGACAAAATCTGCAATTGTAAAATCAATCTCATGCCCAACCGCCGAGACGATAGGAATCGAGCAGTCCGCAATGGCACGCGCTACTTCCTCCTCATTGAAGTTCCACAGGTCCTCCAGCGATCCTCCCCCACGGCCCACGACCACCACATCGCACCTGGGAAGCTCATGATTCTCCGGATCGTCCATCATCCTGATAGCGCGCGCGATACCAGAGGCCGCTCCACTACCCTGCACCGCCACGGGGAAAAGAACCGCCTTTACCCACGGAGCCCGACGGGTCAGCACGCTCACCATGTCCTGAAGCGCTGCACCGCTAGCAGAGGTAATCAGACCAATCATACGTGGGAAACGGGGAAGAGGCTTCTTCAACTCTTCTGCAAACAACCCCTCTCCATTTAGCTTCTTCTTTAACTCTTCAAAACGAGCCTGCAGTTCCCCGACCCCCGCCGGCTGAACCCTCTTCACGATCAGCTGGGACTGACCTCGTGCCTCATAGACCGTCACTTCTCCGAGAACCCGGACCAGCGCCCCATCTCGCAATGCTTCATACCCAGCACACCGCCTCTCGGCATTGAAGGCCGCACATGCCAACTGGGCCTTGTCGTCCTTTACCGAGAAATAAAAATGTCCACTCCCCTGTTTGCGCAGATTCGACACCTCCCCCTCCACCCACACATCCCCAATTTCAATCTCGAGGATATTTTTCATACGCCTGACCAGTCTGCTGACTGACATCACTCCGTCATCTCCCCGCTGATACTGGTGTCCTTGCTCCTGCAAGCGCATATCAGCATGATATGGCAGAGTTTTCCCAATATGGAGGGAAATTTCTCTATCAGGTGGAGACTTCCCGACTCCGGAGTTTCTCAATTCCTTGCCAAACCGCCTGCCGGGCGCTTCCATCGCGGCCCACCACACCCAGCAACATCATGGCTGACAAAGAATATACTGATCCGGAACGCATGGAGAAGATCGTCTCCCTCTGCAAACGAAGAGGATTTATCTATCAATCTGCCGAGCTCTACGGCGGGCTCAACGGGTGCTGGGATTACGGCCCTCTGGGAGTGGAGGTCAAAAGAAACCTCAAGGACTTCTGGTGGCGCCGCAACGTCCAGGAGCGAGAGGATATTGTTGGCCTTGATGGCTCAATCCTGACTCATCAGGCCGTTCTAACCGCCTCGGGGCATGTCGGCGGATTCTCGGACCCGATGTGTGATTGCCTCCTCAGCAAGGCTCGTTTGCGAGCGGACCAGATCGAGCCCCAGAGCGGCACCGCCTATCGCTACAGCGGAGCGTCCGAAGGAGAATGGACGGTCGAGCGTGGCTTTGCTGTTCTTCTCCGTGAAGGCCAGAATGAGAACAAGGCGCGGAAGACAGCACGTCAGTACTACGCTCAGTTCCACCCCAACAAGTCGCTCTCTCCCAAGTCTCTTGAGCTTCTGGGGGAAACTACCTCCCAGGAGGAAAACACAACCAGCTTTAACCCTGAAAATGGATCTCTCCTGACTGAGGCCCGGGAATTCAATCTCATGTTCAAGACCCAGATGGGAGCATCCTCCAGCGAAGATGATCCCAATGCCGTCGCCTACCTGCGGCCGGAGACCGCACAATCCATCTTCACCCAGTTCAAGAATGTTCTGGATACCTCCCGGATGAAAGTCCCCTTCGGTATTGCCCAGATCGGCAAAGCCTTCCGTAATGAAATCAACCCGCGTAATTTTACGTTCCGGTCCCGGGAATTTGAGCAGATGGAAATCGAATACTTCTGCCGGCCCGGCGATGGATTACGTCTTACGGACGAATGGCTTGAGAACAGGCTCTCCTTCTATGAGGAGATCGGCCTCCCCCGAGAGAAACTACACGTCCTCGACGTCCCGGACGGAGAACGCGCGCACTACTCAGAGAAAACCTACGATATCGAATTCGATTTTCCGTTTGGTTGTCAGGAACTCGAAGGTGTGGCCTACCGAACAAACTACGACCTCTCCAAGCATCAGGAGCATTCCGGAAAACCGATTGAATATTTCGACGAGGCTACGAAGGAAAAGTTCATTCCCCATGTAGTGGAGCCTTCCGCTGGGTGTGACCGCACCGTCCTCGCCCTGCTCTGCGAAGCTTTTGACGAGGAAGAGGTCGTCGACTCAAAGGGGAAAACGGAGACCCGCACCGTCATGCGTCTTAAACCGAGGATCGCTCCCATCAAGGCGGCCATCTTCCCGCTTCTGAAAAAGAATGAGGACCAAGTGAGGATCAGCAGGGAAATCCAGGAGGAACTGGGGCGCTTCATGCACGTCTTCTACGACGAAACCGGAGCAGTTGGCCGGCGTTACAGGCGGCAGGATGAAGTCGGCACGCCATTCTGTATCACCGTGGACTTTGAAACCCTCGGAGAGGAGGACCCGGAACTCAAGGACACCGTAACTCTCCGCCACCGGGACTCCATGGAGCAGGAAAGGGTCGCTATCAAGGACCTCCTTCCTCGTCTCCTCAGGGAAACCAGGTAAGGCGTCCTCGCCTTCTGGCCTCCTCCTTGCTCGCCACTGTGAAACTACGGATCCTCGCTATCGGAAAGCCTAAGCTTGGCTACGCTGGGGAGGGCGTACGGGAATATACCGGGAGGCTGAAGCACTACGTGCCTCTTGACCTTGAATTCCTGAAAGGGCACGACGAATCCTCCTCCCTCCTCGCCAAGAGCGAAGGGAGCTATCGTATCGCGCTTGATGAAAGAGGCTCTCAGCTGACTACCCTCGGGATCAGTGATGGGCTGACCCGGTTGGAAAACAGACCCGGAATCAAGAAGGTAGTATTTCTCATCGGGGGCGCAGCCGGGCACTCTCCGGCGCTTCGCGACCAATGCGACGAAATCTGGTCTCTTTCGACCATGACCATGCAGCATGAACTAGCCCTCGTGGTCCTCCTTGAGCAGATTTACCGTGCCTACACCATCAAGCGCGGAGAACCTTATCATCGGGCCTGATACTCTTCTCGGGCTATCTTTTCCAGCCCTCTACAGCCTATACCGGTTCAGGGAGGCCTGCTTCGCCACTGATTGAAGCCACGCGCCACCTTGCAGCGCGCGGACAACCTTTCCGCCTGAAGCGCCCGGGAAAACTCCCGTCGCATTAATTCGGCTTCCCCGGGCTACCGATCCAGCATCAGCCCCATCATCCCTTGGCCTTCCCCCTGCTGAGGAGTATTCCATGGCATTGAGCTCGCAGCGTTGCCACTGGGCCCTGCCGCCCTTGGGCCGTTATCCACACCACAGCTACACAGGAGACCACCGGCAAGCACCACCGACGCCAGGAAGATTGTTCTCATGGTGAAGAAATAGCAGGACTACCCTAGGAGGCAAGCGCCTGTTCAGGATCAACGACTACTAAGCGAGAGAACCCAGCCCTTGAGGCATCAAAAAAAAAGACCGGCAGGATCTCCTGCCGGTCTAAAAATTAAGTCTCTCCCTTCGACCTACTGGCCAGAGGAGGAATCGGCAAGCGTGACTTGGTCACCGGGCTGGATCCGAACGCCGGGGTTGATATCCCGGGCATTCAGGTCGCAAACTGTCTGGCTAGCCTCTACCGAATTTGGAGTGAGTCGACCAAGCAGGCGACCGTTTCTGGTAACCAGAAGCTTGGACTGTGGCGTCACATTGGAATTGTTGGTTCCGAGGTTCACTATCACAAACCCCCAAGTGGAATTCACGGACGTGATCGCACCGACCTTGGCGTTTCGAGCGATCTTTGTCCGGATCTTGGACAGACGATCACTCTCACGGGTGTTGGAAGCCCGCTTGTCGGCGACATCCTTGGTAAGTTTTGCGATAAACTCATTGAGAAGATCAAGGTCATCGCCCTTCTTCTTGCGCACTTCCTGCAGCCGCTTGATCTCGGCCGGAATCTGAGCCCACGCGACATTCACCCCTTTCAGCTGTTCATCGATCTCAGCTTTGACTTGAGCAAAGTCAGCAAGCCTGGCCTCCGCCTCGTCGATAGCCACCTGGGCCTTCTCCTTGGCCTTGTTCATCGAACCCTCACGACTCTTCATGTTCTCCATGTCGGCAATGAGTTCCGCATTCTTGTCTTGCGCTGTTTCGAGTGTTACCTCGGTCTCATCAAGGGTTTCTTGAGTGCTATCTTCGGTCTCTTCGACATTGTTCTTCGTTACCCGTCTCTCTTCAAACAGTTTGATCTCGGCTTCCAGCTTCTTCGAGTTGTCATAACTGAAGTAGGCGGCAGCGGCGGTCACCAGCACGGAAAGGATGTAGAAAATTGGCTTCATCGTATTGGAAAAGTCAGGGGTTATCCAAATGGGTCGGCCTCGTCCGGTTGGGCAGGCTCGGGTTCGGGTTCAGGCTCCGCAAGGGGATCTGCCTCCAGAGGTTCGGGATTGAGGGCAGGGACGGCAGCCGGCTCAGGCTCCGGAGCGGCTTTCTGTGCTGAACGCACCGTGTCGCCCACTTGCACGCTTTCGCCATCGACCACTGAATCAGGGACGATGTCAGCGGCCGCACTCTTGGATTCCACTGTGGTAACCTTGAGATTGGCAATCACCGCATCATCCCGAACAACTTCCAGAGTAGAGTTCTTAACGATTCCGAGGTCATCACCTCCAGCGAGAGTGACGAACCCGAGGGTCGCGTAAACACTTCGAATCCGTGTCGCGGCGTTGGGGTTACTCTCTCCCGAGACCCTCCAGCTGATCCGCTCCCGCACATCAGCAAGGGAAGCTTCCACCCCAGCGAGCTGCGCCTCAAGGTCCGCTTGGTTGGCTTCTCCCTGGGTAATATCCAATTCAATCTGGCTGAGATCACTCGTCAGCTGTTTCAGCTCTGCGACAACCTGTTTGACATCTCCGAACTCCTTGATGGAGTCGTCCTTGTCATCCGCCTCGGCCGTCTTGGCCTTGCCTTCGGCCTCCAGAGCGGCAACCTCCGCCTTCAGCTGTTCGTTCTTCTTCTTCTGAGCTGCGTTCTCAGTGGTCTTGGTCTCATTCTCGGCGTTGAATTCTGCAAGGGTGGTATTAGTCTCCGCTAACGTTGTCTGTAACTTCTTCAAGCGTGCCTTTGCACGGGCGAGAGTGTCCTCCATGTTTTCCCGCTTCAAAATCCATCCTCTGTATCCTGCTCCTTCTGTTTCGCTATTGCCTTGGTTTTTGAAAGCAAGGAAGCCAGAGATCGCGAGGACGACCGCCGTTAAAATCGCAAATATATTTGCCATGGTTATTTCGTGCAGTTGGGATTTAGGTGAAGGGCCAACCCTGCATAGCCCTTTGGGGCGACCTGCAGTGCTACCTAGGGTGGACATTAACGACCACTAATCCATCGTAACAACCTTAAAATTACCGGAAAAACCTTCCATTTCCTTACAAAATGCTTGCCTCGGCACCATCTCCCCCGCGCGCATGAAGACCATTCTTCGGGTTATCAGCTACCTACGCAGCTACCCCTTGCTGGGTAGTGCCCAACTGATATGTGCCACTCTAATGGCCTTAAGCGTGGTCGTCTTCCCATCAATAACGGGATACGTTGTGGACGAGATCCTCCCGGAGCCTGCTCGCCACCACGAACTACTCTTCTGGGTTTTCCTCGGTTTAATGGGGTTTTTCCTGAAAGACGCTCTGAACTGCGCCCGGATCATTTTAAACAATCATTTCGAGCAGCGAGTGATTTTCGATATCCGCTCGGATCTTTACCAGAAACTCCAACGCCTGCCTCTCCGCTGGTTCGATGGGCGCCGCACGGGCGATATCATGACTCGCGTGGTCGAGGACGTCACCGCCATGGAGCGTGTGCTGATCGACGGCATCGAACTGGGCCTCGTCGCCATGATCCAGCTCTTGGCCGTGGGCGCAGTGATGTACTACACGGATGTTACAGTGGCGCTCTGGGCAACCCTTCCCGTGCCTTTTCTCATGATCGGAGCGTGGCTCTACACGCGAAACGCCCGGGACCGCTACCGGGGGCAGCGGGATGCCGCCAGCGACATGAACTCTCTTCTCCATGACAACGTTTCCGGGATTTCCCAGATCAAGACCTATACGGCGGAGGAGAGAGAACATGAGCGCTTCAATGCGTTCTCAGACAAGCTGCGACAGGCGAGCCTCCGCATCATGCGCTGGTGGGCGTTCTACTCTCCGGGCATGTCTTTTGTTGGAATGGTAGGCTACGCCCTCGTGCTTGGATTTGGATCCCAGGCCGTGATGAGCGAACGAATGGAACTCGGGGAGCTCGTCCTCTTCTTTCTTTTGCTTTCCCTCTTCTACGAGCCGGTAAGTAAACTGCACCAACTGAACCAGATGGCCCTCTCGTCCCGCGCTGCTGCCGACCGGGTCTTCGAAATTCTCGACTCAGAGGACGANCCTCATTCCGAAGCGGGCGGGGCTCTCACCAAGCCTGTCCTTGGAGATGTGAAGCTCGAGAGTGTTTCTTTCTCTTATGGAGAACAGCCAACTCTGCGGGACATCACCCTGCACGCCAGACCCGGAGAAACTATCGCACTGGTCGGTCCCACCGGGGCAGGCAAATCCACCATCGTCAACCTGCTTTGCCGGTTTTATGAATACGACAGTGGTTCGATCACTATAGACGGGCAGGAATTGAACCAGACCAGTAAGTCCTCGCTGAGATCCGCCCTCGGATACGTGACTCAGGAGGCCTTTCTCTTCAACGGGACTGTTCGTGAAAATCTGCTGCTGGCGAAACCAGAGGCCGATGAGGCAGATCTCTGGAAAGCTCTTGAATCTGCCAGAGCAGACAGCCTGACCCGGGAACTCCCGGACGGCCTCGACACCAATGTTGGCGAACGCGGAGTTAAGCTGTCCGGGGGAGAAAANCAGCGTTTGTCCATTGCGCGTGCCCTGTTGAAAGATCCTCCCATCCTTCTGCTGGATGAGGCCACCGCCTCCGTTGACTCAGAGACGGAGCGCCTGATTCAGGAAGCTCTCGAAGCTCTCATGGCTGACCGGAGCGCTTTTGTCATCGCCCACCGCCTCTCAACGATTCGCAATGCCGACCGCATTTATGTCCTCGACGGAGGAACAGTTGTCGAGCAGGGAACCCATGAAGAACTTCTCAAAGCGGACGGACTTTACGCCGAGCTCTCTCGACAATCCTTCCTCATCCACCANGAAGAATCGTCTGATTAGCACGCCCGAATCCCTTTTCAAAGTTTTCGCGTGAACTCGCCCGCCTTCACTGTTCTTATCCTGATCTTCTCACCATGATTGACATCCGAGCCATCCGAGATGATTCCGACGCCATCAGGCAACGCCTTGCCTGCCGGCATGATGGTTCCGCGGATATGATTGATGAGGTCCTCAGCTGTGACGAACGCCGCCGTAAGGCGGAAACGGCCAAGCAGATGCTGCAGGCCGAGCGCAAGCAAACCTCCAAGGCAATCGGGGCCCTGCGTGCAAAAGGAGAAGACAGTTCTTCCATCGAGGCCCAAATGAAAGAAATTGGCGAGCAGATCAAATCATTGGAGGAAGAGGGCTCCGCAGCCGAAGCCCGCCAAACGGAATTACTCCTGAACATCCCCAATCTGCCTCACGAAAACATCCCGCAGGGTAAAAGTGAGGAGGACAACCCGGAATTGAGAACCTGGGGAGTGAAGCCCGCNATCAATAATCCGGCGGATCACGTTGCTCTGGCTGAGCGACATGGTCTTATCTCTTTTGAGGACGGGGTTCGCATCGCTGGAAGTGGGTTCCCNGTATACCGCGGAGAGGGAGCACGTCTTCAGCGGGCTCTTATCCAATATCTTCTCGACCTTCAGACCAGAGAGCACGGGTATGAAGAAGTGGGAGTGCCCTACGTAGCGAGGCAGGAGTGCGGGATTGGCACCGGGCAGCTGCCTAAATTTGCAGAGGAAGTCTACCCGACCGAAAACGGGGAGCTCTTCCTCATCCCCACCGCAGAGGTTCCTGTGACAAACCTTTACCGCGACACCTTGCTGCAGGAAAAAGACCTCCCNGTGAAAATGACCGCGCACACTCCATGCTGGCGAAGAGAGGCCGGGAGTGCGGGAAGAGACAATCGCGGAATTATCCGGGTTCACCAGTTCGACAAGGTTGAACTTGTTCAAATTGTCCATCCAGACGAATCCTTTACCGCTCTTGAGAAGCTAACCGGTCATGCCGAAGCTGTTCTGCAATCGCTGAACCTTCACTACCGGGTGATTGAGCTTTGTGGTGGTGATATCGGATTTGGAGCGGCGCGGACCTATGACATTGAAGTATGGGCTCCCGGTCACGGTAAGTACCTCGAGGTTTCTAGCTGCTCTAATTTCACCGATTATCAAGCCCGCCGCATGAAGCTGCGGTTCAAGGACGCCGAGGGGAAAAACCGGCTCTGTCATACCCTGAACGGTTCCGGGACGGCCCTCCCTCGCCTCTATGTCGCGCTCCTGGAGCAGAACCAGCAGGAAGATGGCTCGATCAGGATTCCTGAGCCTCTCGTTCCCTATTTCAGAGCGGAGCAGATCGGCTAAAGCCGGATCTCTTTGGATCCCCAGCTGAGCCCAATCTCGGTTTAGAGATCACAACCACCATGGAGGCGCCTTGATCCCCTCGCCCAATTCACGCTAAGCTCTTCCCTGAAGACGATGCCCTTAGCTCTCGATTCCCGCTTCTCTCCTCGCCGGCGCTATCTTCTTGGCATTTCTGGCGGCCGTGACTCGGTGGCACTTCTTCACACCCTGCTCGAGGCGAGGGTCCAGAATGTGGTTCTTTGCCACCTGAACCATCAGTTGCGGGGTCTCTTTTCCGCCCATGATGCCGCCTTCGTCCGAGATCTGGCGGAAGCCTGCAACCTCCCTTTCGAGATTNCCCGGGCTAATGTCCAACGCCGCGNGGAGGANGATAAGATTTCNATCGANGTCGCTTCGAGGCGCTCTCGNCATGAGTTTTTCGCGGATTGTGCTCGAAAGCACCGATGCAATTCGGTGCTGCTGGCTCATCACGCAGACGATAATGCCGAGACCATTCTTCTGAATCTGTTGAGGGGCTCCGCCGGCTTCAAAGGAATGAGGTATGAATCACAGGTGGAGGTCGGGCGCAAAAAACTGACTCTACTTCGTCCCCTTCTAGGGGTCCGCCGTAGCGAAATCGACCGTTTCCTTGAGGCCGCTGGCATACCATACAGGGATGACGCTAGTAACACCGAACCCTTCACTCCTCGGAACAGACTCCGCTCGGAAATCTTACCACTGCTTGAGGAACTGATGACGCGTGATGTTGTCCCGGCAATTGTCCGTGCATCCGAAGCGAGCCTTGAAAGCGAGCAGGCTCTGGACGAGCTCATTGATACGCTTAGTCTTATCGATCCACAGGGCCGGCTTTTTTTACCGAAGATCCGCAAACTGGCGGAACCNTTGCAACGACGTGCTCTGTTCCTTTACCTCAAGGATTCCGGTGTATCTAACATTTCCAGGGACTTGGTGGATCGCTGCCTGCCACTTCTTTCCCCAGACTCACCGGCGAGGGTAAGTCTGCCGGGGGGCCTCCATTGCTGTAGGCGCGCCAGTCGAATCTTTGTCGAATAAGGTTTNTAGGCGCCNGGACTCTCGGGTCCTACTGCCCGCTTACTTTTTGGAATTTCTCAGCTGCTCCTTTACCTTCTCCTCAAGTTCCGCATAGAGCTTTTCGTCTGCCCGAAGNGCTTCTTTGGCCCCATCTCGCCCCTGNGCCAGTTGTTCNCCATCGTAGCTGAACCAACTTCCCCGCTTCTGGACGAGATTATATTCCAAGGCCAAATCAAGAAGCGATCCAACGGACGAGATTCCCTCGTTATACATGATGTCGAACTCCGCCTCCCTGAATGGCGGCGCAACCTTGTTTTTGACNACTTTGATCCGAGTTCGGTTTCCTTGCACCGATCCATCAGTCGCTTTGATTTGACCGATCCGGCGAATGTCCAATCGCACAGAGGAAAAGAATTTAAGGGCCCTTCCACCCGGGGTGGTTTCGGGATTACCGAACATCACTCCGATCTTCTCTCTGATCTGGTTTGTAAAGATGCACACGGTGCGGGCCTTGGAGATGAGAGCCGTTAGTTTTCTCATCGCGGCACTCATCAAACGGGCCTGCGTGCCCACCGTTGAATCACCAATTTCGCCTTCGAGCTCCTGCCTAGTCACCAGCGCCGCAACAGAATCCAGCACTACAACATCGATGGCATTCGAACGCACAAGTGCTTCGCAGATCTGCAAAGCTTCTTCCCCGGAAGATGGCTGCGATACAAGGAGGTCATCCAGGTTGACCCCGAGTTTCCTTGCATATTGAGGGTCTAAAGCGTGCTCCACATCAATAAAGGCGGCTAGGCCACCCCTCTGTTGAGCCTGCGCAATCGCAGTCAGGGTGAGAGTTGTTTTTCCGGAGGATTCCGGGCCATACACCTCGACGATCCGCCCGCGAGGCAAGCCCCCGACACCAAGGGCCCGGTCAATGAGCAGGTTCCCGGTGGGAATGACATCAATGTCNACGCAATTCTCATCTCCCATCCGCATNATTGCGGTTTCTCCGAATTCCTTCTGGATCGACGAAATGGCTAGATCGAGATTCTTCTTTCGGGCTTCTGCCATCTTCTGGGCAGCTTTATCCTTCACTGGCGTGGCTGCAGATTTGGTGGAGGNCGTCTTTNCTTCAGGCGAAGAGGCGGAGGGGGAGGGGGAGGCTTTTTGGTTGGCCATTGGCTTAGGTTTAGCAGCAAGAGTATTCATGACAATTTTGATTTATTCTTCAGTTAGCCTAGGGCCCCAACTCCATGATGGCAAGAATAAATATGTTCTAGTGAACACTTGTTCAAAAGAGCTCTATATNTGAGGTCGAAGCGAAAGCTAAGTTCAGATGGAACCCTATTTTTCTCTGCCTGACCGAATCCCTTTCGATACCCTTTTTCCTTTTCATCACTAGGGCACAGCCATCGCGGCCGGCGCATCCACCGCCCAGCTGAGTCAGAACCATTGGNTCATTCAATGGGCTGATTGGAAGTTTCAATGTCCTCCCTCGCGGTCTCAAGAGTATGGTCNTCGCCGATGGTAGTTCTGACCCNGGCATGACTGGGTNCCNCCACCCAAAAATCCACTGCAACACCAACTNTTCCCTCATGCGAAGCNTTTTTATAGCGGCCTTCCTNCCCTTACTGCTCGCCACATCGTCCTGCCGTTCAGTCGATTCTCAGCCCTTGGTCAGCCCCCGCGTAGCCTCCAAGGCAAGTATGGTNCCAAAGGGTAAGGTTGTCCTCGTTCATGGGATCTTTGACACCCGAGTCGGTCTCCCGTCCCTGTATCAAGCCATCGTTAATGATGGATACGAATGCCTGATGCCCTCACTCACGCCGGTGGACGGTCGGGAAGGGCTCGAGCCAATGGCCAGGCAACTTCAGCAGGAGATTAATGGGAAGTGGGGCGCCTCCTGTGAGTTCTCGCTGGTGGCATTCAGCATGGGAGGGCTGATCTCGCGATACTATCTTCAGGAGCTTGGTGGGGCCTCACGCTGCCAAGGGCTCTACACGATCGCCACGCCGCATAATGGAAGTTATGTAGCCTACCTTTATCCCGGGCGCGGAACAAGCCAGATGCGGCCAGAGAGCGAATTTCTCTTCCAGCTTAAGAGAAGTGAACACGTCTATGACACTCTGCAGATACCAACCACATCCTACCGAAGCGCGGTCGACATAGTTATGATACCCTTGGAAAGCCCGATATGGCACCGGAGTGACAACGTGCGCCTCTGGTCTCCTGTGCACGCCTCTCTTCTCTGGGACAGAAAACTCCACCGGGACCTGCTCAGGCGGCTCGACCGGAATAGAGCGCGCCCACTAAATTGAACCGCTCTCAATCGGGCGCTACCCCTCGGAATAGGCCCGCTGGACTTCTTCCCCGATAACGCGGAATCCCTCTTCCACGACTTTTTCGGGCATCGTGAAGGATATTCTCAGGCACTCATCTCGATGGGCCCAGCTACTTTCCTCCAGGCCGTAGAAGAAATAGTTTCCAGGAACTACCAGGACATTCCTCGCCTTGAGCCGCTGGTAAAGCTCAGAGGACTTTATCGGCAAGCCTTCGAACCAGAGCCAGAGAAACAGCGCGCCCTCACGCTTGTGAACCCGCCATGGGAGCGCGGGGTCGAAATACTTTTCGATCATGGCCCGAGCCTGATCCGAACGCTCCCGGTAAAATGGCTGCACCACCTCGTCGCTCAATCGCAGAATCTCCCCACTCTCCATCAGCGGCTGCATGATGGCCTGACCCGCATTGGTATTGGAAAGTCCCACAATCGAAGTCATCGAAGTCACCCANCGGATCACCTNCTCCCGAGCGATCACAATACCCGTACGAGTTCCCGGNAATCCGATTTTAGAGAGGCTCTGGGTCAGAATGATATTCTCGTTCCANACCGGNGTNCCNNCNCTGAANATGATATTNGGAAAGGGNGCTCCATANGCATTGTCGATGATGAGCGGGATNTCATGCTCTGCAGCCAGCCCTGCAAGCTGCCGGATCTCATCATCGGTCAGGACATTTCCGGTNGGGTTTGTTGGCCGTGATACACANATCGCNGCCACCTCNTCATCAATNTCGAGAGAATCAAAATCNACCCGGTATTTGAANTCGTGCTCCCCAAGCAAATCAATCCTCGGCTTCNCNCCCCGGAAAAGATCACCCCCAGCCGANTGGTTGGCGTAACCNATNTATTCCGGAACCAGAGGAAGAAGGACTTTCTTGNGTCGNCCANCCTCAAAGCGCCCAGCCAATGANTTGAANAGGAAGAAAAAGGCAGTCTGNCCNCCNGCAGTGATCGCGACATTTTCCGGCCCAAGGCTCCACCCAAATTTACGGCGCAGGAGACCGGCAAGCGCGTTCCGGAATTTTTCATTCCCTGCAGGGCCCTCGTAATCGCCAAGCATTCGCTCCAANCCNCCATCCTCCGCCATGATCTCTTCCATACGGCGGCGCCACACAGCGTCAATTTCCGGGATGTGGGCAGGCTGTCCACCACCGAGCATGCACATTCGTTCCCCTCCCGCTGCCAAAGCGAGACCCAGNTCCTCCATCAATTCCCCGATGCCGCTACCGGTGCACAACCCNTGGCCAAACTCTGACAATTCCCACGACATATTNGTTAGATCTTCCCTGACTTAGACCACCGCGAGGAGCATCACCATAACAATACCCGGCGTCACAAAAAAAGAGAGGCCCGGGTAAGACCCGGGCCTCTCTTTTTTGAAGCTACGAAAACTGTGCTGCTGGGCTGTTATTCAGTTTTCGCTGGATTTGAAAGTAACGGCAAGGCAGGGCGGCGGGGGCCGTTGGCCTCTAGCCAAGGGGAATTTAACGTCGGACAACTTGCTGGGGAAACAGCTCGAAGCTCGTCCGACTGAGCACCACCGTCCCCCTCCTATCCGACATCTTCACCATCAAGGTATATGCCCCGCCTGTGCGACAAGCCTTGTGGATACCGGGGACACTGAGAATTCCAATCCCTCTCCGGCGAAGGTAAAATTTTGATTCTATCGTTCTTCCAACTACTGGGCGGTCTCCGACCTGACCTCTCACAACCTCGACCCAAACAGCGGCGCTTGCGGGCAGGTCACTCAATTCGACCAACACTGGAGGTAGGGAGTGGAAAGACTTATCCTCGAGGCCAGATATCACCGCCTTAGTCCTGATCGGACGCGGAGATACCGAAGAAGCTTCGGCAGCCCCCTCCCGCGGAAGTGCCGCGGGAAGGGATGCACTGACAAAAAACACCAAGGTGGCAGTAATGATGAATCCTTTCATTGGTGAGGAGGTAAGGGTGGGTGAACTGTTGGCCTCGACGGCCGACAGGCTGACGAAGCCCGTCTCATTGACGGAAAAGGATTATCAACCTTTGTGTAAATTTACTACTTCTTTTTTATAAAAATTCACACACGCAATGGTCATTGTTTGCATAATATGTTTATTATCAGCATTTTAAGTAATNTGTGAAATATCCTTATTTTTTAATCTTTTCCCACAAGGCGGCNGGTGATCTCCCCCTGCAGACCCACAAGAGCCCAAAATTTGAGAGCATTGACCCTGCTCGCCTCTCCACTAAAATGTAAACCATGACACTGCAGACAGGCGATTCCGCTCCCGATTTTACCCTCACGACCCTCGGCCCAGATGGACCAGCACTCGTGAACCTTTCCCAGATTACCCCCGGTAAGAAGACCCTCTTACTGTTTTTCCCCATGGCCTTCACTGGGGGCTGCACTTCCGAGATGTGCGAGGTCTCCACCAGCCTTGACCGCTACACCGAGCTGGGCGCTCAGGTCTTTGCTGTCAGCGGTGATAATCCATTCGCTCAAGCAGCATGGGCCGAGAAGGAGGGTATCACCGTTCCGCTCCTGAGCGACTATGAGCATCAGGTCGCGGAACAATGGGGTGTCGCATATGACAGCTTCCTCCCAGACAAGAACCTGACCATGGGAGGCGTGACGAAACGCTCGGCTTTCATCATTGATGGAGAAGGTGTGATTCGTTACGCGGAAGTCAATGACAACCCCGGGCAGAACCCCGACTTCGAGGCCATCCAATCGATCCTCGCGGACCTTAGCTAATACGATCCAATCCTCGGCTGTCCCTGAGAAAAGGCGGTGAGATTTCTCCTCGGGCCACTTACCCCGGTGGCCTTCAGGATGTGGGAGGCTCTTGACCGGCGCTACTCTACCGAAATTGGAGGAACCTCTGGTTCGGGTGCAACGAACGGTCCCTCAGCACCAGGCTCTGGAAATGAAGCTGCAGGGGCTTCCCCTTTACCCTCTGTCACCCCACCCGCAGGAGCCTGGTTTTCATTCACAATCACGCCTCTGGAAGCTGAGCTATCGCTTATCATGATTGTTGGAATAAACCCAATCTCGCCCTCCGCTGTTTCNACTCTCAGATAAGANCTCCGTTCGCCAATCACCTTCANNGGGGTCCCCAAGGCCAATTGCCGGGCCGCCTGAGTATCCTCGTCTGGAAACCCGATAAAGAGACCCGCATTAGCATCGATAACCTCCACGTAGCTCCCTCGGGGATATTTCGGCTCACCAAGAAGCTCTCCTCCCCTGCGCTGGCTCCCCGGGGAATCCAGCGGGTTATTCACCTCGTCGTAGCTACCTGAGGTCTGTAGCCCCCCACAGGAGGAGAGGAGCAAAATTAAGCCAAAGGCCATTGGGAGTCGAATCATGAAGCTCACGGCCAGATTCTGCCTCCGCCCCCCGATGCTGGTCAATGGGATTTGCCATCCAGACGAAGCTACCAATGGTGCAGGAAGATCCACCGCCTCCTCATCGTTCTCGCTAATTCAGGATCCCAGGTGCCCTTTCATCTCCCTTTTCTCCAACAAAAAACGACCGTTCCCTTTCCTCTAATCATGCCTATCCTCCGTCGTGCGAGATCTTCGGTCCATTCTACTCACCGGGGGAGCCGGGTTCATCGGGTCAGCTCTCGCGCGTCACCTTTTGCGANCAGATGGACTCGAAACTCTCATCGTTGTCGACAAGCTCGGGGCCCGGGGGCGGAGAGGCAACCTCATCGGGCCTGATCAAGATTCCCGGTTTGTTTTCGTTGAGGGAGATATCCACGACCCCGACCTGATACCNGGCCTTCTGCAGGACCATAAGGTGACCGGTCTATTCAACCTCGCTGCTGATACCGATTNCGGATNCTCACAACATTCCACTGTTGACCTAACNGCAGCTAATGTTCTCGGGACTGCACGGATCCTTGATCAATGCGGCGCCGCCGGAGTCCCCCTTCTCCAATGCTCTACGAGTAAGGTCTATGGACCTGTCTCTCCCCCCGGGCGTTCAGTGGAAATCAATCCTCTCAAACCCGTGGAGCCCTCAATTGCTTCCAAGGCCTCTGCCGACCTTCTTTGCCTCGCCGCAGCACATCATCAGGACCAAGACGTCGTGATCACCCGTTGTTCAGATAATTACGGACCCCGTCAGAGTGCCCGCCAAATGATCCCTGGCTGGATTCAGGCCGCCTTTCAAGATCAGCCGCTTGCAATCGAAGGCCACGGAACCCAAATCAGAGACTGGATTCATGTCGATGATCATTGCCGCGGGATGATTGCTGCTTTTCTCAAAGGTCACCCAGGATCGGTCTACCTCCTTGGAGGACAGTGTGAGCGCACAGATATTGGTATCGCCCGAAGTATCCTCGAGGTTCTTGAAAAACCTTCCTCGTTGCTCTCAATTCAACCCGGAATTGAAGGGAGCCCAGCACCCACAAAGCGTTACGCTGTTGATTTCAGCAAGGCGACCGCAGGGCTGAGCTGGCGACCGCAGGAGCGCTTTCGTAGTATTTTCCCCCTGGTAGTCCGCGAAATCGCCGGCAATCTCCGGGGGGAGATCTCTAGTTAAGATCGCCCCAATGGCCCCTCAGCCCGCGTAGACCTCGCCGAGCTCTTCTTCTACGAAGTCAATGTCCCGGGCAGGAACTCCAGCACCTTCCCGTATACTGCGCAGGGTGCGCTGCGTTCCCCGACGGGTCTGCGGGCCTGCTACCTTGTCACGAACGGTATCGACAATCACCGGAGCGATGGCGGCAACTCCCAGTACTCCAAGGGCAAAGGCCACCGGACGGCGTGCACTCCGGTGCATCATGTCCCCAAGAAAAATTCCAGCGGCTACCCCAAGAGCTATCGGGCCACACTCAATACTGGCGTCCACCAGGGCTTTAGCAGGATCCTGCTGTTTCTCATTCACTTCTGGATCGTAACTGATCTTGAGAAAGGGAAAACAAGAATTTCCTCACATCGCTGCTTTTAACAGGAGCCCATGTTCCTTCAATATCAACCCAGATGTCCCATTCATACGCAATGATCCTGGCCGGAGGGAGCGGTACAAGGTTCTGGCCCCTCAGCCGCAACTCAAGGCCGAAGCAGCTCCTCGACCTGCTCGACTCAGGCACCCTGCTAAGTCAGACAATCAATCGGCTGGAGGGCCTAATTCCCCGGGAAAACATCCTGATTCTGACCAATGCCGTTCAGGAGGACGCNGTGCGACATCTGGCGTCTTCCTTGCCTCCTGAAAATATCTTCGCGGAACCTGCACGGCGTGACACCGCGCCTGCTGTTGCTCTCGGCGTTGGGATGGTAGCGGCCCGTGATCCGGAAGCCTCCATGATTATCCTGCCCTCCGATCAGCTGATCCTGGACACCGCCGCATTTCAATCGGTCATGAGAGATGCTCTCGCGACAGCCTCCCAGGATGGAGGCTTAGTCACGGTTGGAATCAAACCTACCTGGGCCTGCTCATCCTATGGATACGTGGAACGGGGAGAGCCTGCAGTCCTGGAGGGACCAGAGCTTGCTCATCACCCCCACGAGGTCAGGCGCTTTCGCGAAAAGCCTGATCCTGCCCAAGCCGAGGAGTTTCTCGCCAGTGGCAATTTTGCCTGGAACGCCGGTATGTTCATCTGGTCAATTCCAACGGTGATGGCTGAACTTCAACGCCACGCCCCTGAACTTGGGGAGTTTGCTAAAGAGCTTCAGGAGAGTNCAGACTTAAAGGCTACGGTCGCATCCCGGTTCCCTCATCTCACTCCAATTTCCATTGATTATGCCCTCCTGGAAAAGGCTTCAAGGGTTCTTAATATCGAGGCCTCCTTTGACTGGGACGACGTGGGATCGTGGATCTCGGTGGCAAAACACCTCCAGTCTGAGGGTGATGGCAACCAGACCAACACCCAAATCACAGCCATCGACAGCGCTAACAACATCGTCTTCAGCTCACAAGACAAACACATCGCCCTTCTCGGCGTGGACAATCTTATCGTGGTGCAAACTGCCGATGCCATACTGGTTGCTGATCGAGAACGCGCGGACGAGATCAAAAAAATAGTCGCACAGCTCCCGGAAAATCTGCTCTAAGCAAAACCTCGAATCGTCGTTTGCATATGACTCCACATCCGGTTCTCGCTATCGATCATGGTCAGTCCCGCATCGGAATTGCCGCTACCGATGAGCTTGGAATTGCTTCCCACCCCGTTGAGACAATTCATACCCAAAGGACCGACCCCTTCCAAAGAATTTCAGAGATCGTGGCACAGCGAAAAGTGTCGCTCATTGTTCTCGGACTTCCCCTGCGTCTCGACGGAAGTGAAGGCGAGGCTGCCCACCGCGTCCGAGGCTTCGGGGATCTGCTCATTCAAAAAATCCCCAATATCCGGCTGGAATACAGCGACGAGCGACTGACCACGACCAGTGCCTCCGAGAAACTGCGGGAAGCCGGGAAAGACACCAGAGCCCAGCGCGACATTATTGACCAGNTCGCCGCGCTGGAAATCCTGAACAGCTGGCTTGACGAAAATGAGTGCGGTTAGAAGAAGNTGATTCGGNAGGCCCAGAGCGCGTTTTTGATAGCTTCCCCATCCGCTNAGCGATAGNGAGGCGGTATGCGGACCGTCTTCCTNCTGTTTTTCCTCCTGCTCACTTCCCTCCCCCCGGCCATAGCGAGGCCCAACATTCTCTTTCTTCTCGTCGATGACCTTCGTCACGACACCTTTGGTTTCGCAGGGCACAAAATCTGCCGCACGCCCCACCTCGACCGTCTCGCGGCGGAAAGCCATGTGTTTAAGAACGCCTTTGTGACCACCGCGATCTGCATGGTAAGCCGNGCAAGCATCTTCACCGGCCAGTATGAGGCCCGCCATAAGGTTCACGATTTCCGGACCGAGTTCACAGAATCCGCCTGGAGCAATTCCTACCCCCAACTCCTTAAAACGGCAGGGTATCATACCGGCTTCATCGGGAAATATGGGGTCGGAAACAAAATGACCGAGGCCCGTAAGACCTTTGATTTCTGGCGCGGCTTTGCTGGCCAGGGACGCTTTCTGGATCCGAAGCGCCCGAACAACCAGCACCTCACCGCCCTCCAAGGNGATCAATCTCTCGAATTTCTTCGAACCGTCCCGGAGGATAAACCCTGGTGCCTTTCTGTCAGCTTCAAAGCCGTTCACTGCCAGGATGGGGCCAAACGGCAGTTCCCACCGGATGCACGCGACGAGAATATGTTCTCCGGAGTCACTATTCCGGCGGCTCCCCTTTCCGCACCCGCAATCTTTCAGTCCCTCCACGAGCCCCTCAAAACATCAGAATCCCGGCGTCGCTGGGAAATCCGCTTTTCTCCCAAACTCTTCCAGGAGACGGTCAAGGACTACTACCGACTCCTCTTCGGGGTGGATCGGGAGATTGGTCGCATGAGGGAGGCTCTCAACAAACACGGAATGGCCAAAAATACTGTGATCATCTTTACCTCGGATCATGGGTTCTATCTCGGGGAAAGAGGCCTCGCCGGAAAATGGTTTGCCCACGAGGAATCGATCCGGATTCCGCTGGTTATTCACGACCCCCGTGATGACGGAGAGAGCAAGCCGTCCCGCGATGAACTGGCGCTCAATATCGATATGGCTCCTACTATCCTCTCCTACGCTGGCATCCCGGCACCGGAGGACATGCAGGGAAGAACTCTCTCACCCCTCCTGGCTGGCCGCTCTGAAGGATGGCGCCAGGATTTTTTCTACGAACACCATTTCATCCCGAACCGGATTCCCGAATCAGAGGCCGTCCGCGGGCAGCGTTGGAAATATATTCATTGGCTAGCTCCAAAACCCGGCATTGAAGAGCTCTACGATCTTCAGTCCGACCCCTTGGAGCGCGCGAACCTCGCGGGAAGCCCCTCTCACCAGAAGAAGCTTCTGGAGATGCGGAAACGCTGGAAAGAGCTCAGGGAGCTCGCTAAATAAAATNGCCCTGCCCAATGCGAGAATAGGNCTATCGGCTGGGCCTTCCCGCCAATCCCCNCTCGNACACTCTTCCCCAACCGTCCTAAAAATCTGCAATCACGATTTTCCGGATTCAGGGATGTGTGGTAAGGGAGAGCACCATCAACCCTTTTCACATCGCCTGCCTGCTGGCCTTTCCAGCGCTCATCTTCGCCACCCTCCCGGCCTCGGGTGGAGAAGTTCGCCATTGGGCATTCCAGCAACTCCTTCCAGCCGCGCTCCCCGAGGTAGGTCATCAGGAATGGGTTCAGAATGATCTTGATCGGTTCTCTCTGGCTCACAGTGAAGGAGAAGCCATTGCCTCGATCCCTCGCGCAGAACGGCGCACGCTCATCCGCCGTGCCTACTTTGATCTGATTGGCCTTCCTCCCGCTCCAGCCGAGGTTGAGGCCTTCCTGAATGACCAGAGCTCTGATTCCTGGGCGAAGGTGATCGACCACCTGCTGGCCTCTCCGCACTACGGAGAACGCTGGGGGCGGCATTGGCTTGACCTCGCGCGCTACGGAGACTCCAACGGTGGGGACGAAAATCACGCCTATCCATTCGCCTGGCGCTATCGCAACTGGGTCATCAACGCCTTTAACCGTGACCTGCCCTACGACCAGTTCGTCCGCGAGCAGCTATCAGGAGATCTCATTGACTCCGCGCAGACCGAAAGTGTTGCTGCTACCGGGTTCCTCGCAATTGGAACCAAGATTCTCGCCGAGAAGGACCCAATCAAAAAACGCGCTGACATCGTCGATGAGCAGATCGATACCATGGGCCGGGTTTTCCTTGCGCTCTCCCTCGGCTGTGCCCGGTGCCATGATCACAAGTTTGATCCAGTATCCGAACGAGATTACTACGCTCTTGCGGGAATCTTCCACAGCACCACGATTGAGAATCGNGAGTTAGTCTCCCCCGAATCTGCCGCGGTCCGTAAGAAGCGCCACGCGCGGACCGAAGAGCTGAAAAAGGAAATCGAGCTGCAAGAACAGGCCTTGGAGGCCTTCAGAGATCCACAGGGAGCAATCGAATGGGAAGCTGAAGACCATGCTCGCGGTAATATTGTCGTAGACCGCAAACAGTATGGAGTTGGAATCGGAATAATCTCGGACCCGGGAGAGCAGCGTAATTATGTCGAATACGACATCGATATTACCCGGCAGGGAACCTACCAGCTCTCCTTGCGCTATGCTGCTGCCTCCTCACGTCCCGGCCGCGTATTAATTGACGGCACCGTGGAGCTAAAAGACGCNATNTCCCNGGTGACCGGGGGTTGGATGCCCTCCCACCAGAGCTGGCACGCCGAGGGATTGCTGCGCCTTGAGAAAGGCACAAGAATCCTCCGCCTTGAGTCGGAGCCCATGATGTCGCACCTCGACAAGCTCAAGCTGATCCCGGTGCGAAATCCGGAACAGATGACGGCTCACCTCCGGAAAATCGAAAGTCTTCGTGCAGAGGCATCCACTCTCCAAATGAGAGGAAAGGGAGACCTTCCCACGATCATGGCTGTCCGGGATGGAGACATCGCAGACTCTCGTATTAACGTAAGAGGTAATCCACATGAACTTGGAGAGGCCGTTCCGCGTGGCTTCCTTACCTCCGTCGGCGCTCCCCCACACCCGGGTGAAATCACCGCACAAAGTGGTCGTCTTGAACTTGCCCAATGGATGACTTCACCCGCGCACCCGCTCACCGCGAGAGTAATGGTCAACCGGGTCTGGCATTGGCTCTTTGGAGAGGGGCTTGTCTCCACACCGGACAACTTTGGCACCACCGGAAACACCCCAAGAAACCAGGCCCTTCTGGACTATCTGACCCACTCTTTTCTTCAGAACGGATGGTCCGTCAAGAAACTCCACCGGCACATCATGCTTTCAAGCACTTACCAGATTTCCGTTGCGGAAGGCGGCCGCAGACTGCGACGGATGGAAGCGGAAGTCTTCCGCGACGCCGTATTGGCGGTCTCAGGGTCCATGGCCCGGGAGGCGCCCAAAGGACCACCACCAACGGTCAAGGCACAGGACCCCTCACCAGCCGACATAGCTAAAAACAGAGAGATCTATGAGGACTATCCGCACCGAAGCATCTACCTCCCAGTGGTGCGCAGTCACGTCTACGACTTTCTCAGCCTCCTCGATTTTCCCAATCCGACGGCACCCACCGGCAGCCGCGGTAGCAGCACGGTAGCGACCCAGGCCCTGCTTATGCTCAACAGCTCATTTCTGATCAATCAATCGGCAGTTATCGCCCGGCACATTCAATCTCATGAGGATCCTCTTCAGGAATTGTATCTTCGACTCTTCTCCCGGCCCGTGACCGAGGATGAACGTGCGGAGGCCAGAGCCTTCATCCACGATGCAGGGAAAGATGAATCCCGCGCCTGGGCTCTGCTCTGTCACACCCTTCTCATCTCCAACGATTTTCTGTACCTGCGATGAGTATGACCCTCCCTCCTGCAGATCTGCTACCGCGCCGGGATGCTCTCGGCCAGATGGCTNTTGGCTTTGGCGGGCTGGCCCTNAGCACCCTCCTAGCCGAACAGTCCCGGGGNGCAGATCACCTCCGACCCCAGGCGCTGTTTCCTGCCAGGGCCCGCAGGGTCATTTTCCTCTTCATGCACGGCGGTCCGTCGCATGTAGATCTTTTTGATCACAAGCCCAAGCTCGATGAGTTCAACGGCAAACCGCTTCCCTTCCCGGAACGCAAGGTCCAATTCGCAAAGCGNGGCAACCTGCTAAAGCCCCCCTGGCCGCTGCGACAGGTGGGAAACTGTGGGCACTGGATGTCCGAGCTCTGGCAGCACCTGCCTAAAGTGGCCGACGAACTCTGCATGATTCACTCACTCTGCGAGACCAACGTTTCCCACGGAGGTGCATGCATGAAAATGCATACCGGAGACGAGGCCCTTCTACGGCCGAGTATGGGTGCCTGGGTCAACTACGGCTTGGGCAGCGAAAATAACAATCTCCCTGGCTTTGTAACAATCTGCCCAACCTCCCTGCACGGCGGATCCGACAACTTTGGCCCGGCCTTCCTGCCCGCCGAATTTGGCGGAGTCCCTCTTGGGACCCCCGGTTATCCGAATACTCCAGCAAAAGACGCCCGTTTTCATTACATGACCAACGAGCGTATCAGCCACCAGAAGCAATCTCTCCAGCTTGGGCTTCTCCGGCGTATTCATGAGCGTCAGTCCGCTGGAGGCCAAGCCGGCGCTCTACTCGAGGACCGGATGAAAAGCTTCGAGCTTGCCTTCCGGATGCAGATGGCTGCNCCCGAGGCTACGGACCTCTCCAGCGAGAGCGAGACGACACGTAAACTCTATGGCATGGACGACCCCCGAACGGAGAACTTTGCGCGGGAATGCATCATGGCTCGTCGATTGGCGGAACGAGGAGTTCGATTCATTCAAGTCAGCCATGCTCACTCACTTAAATTCAACAATGAGCAGTGGGACCAGCACTCCCACCTCGAAAGAGGACACTCTCTCAATGTTGGCCAGATCGACAAACCCATCACTGGCCTGATTCTCGACCTCAAGGCCAGGGGACTCCTTGAGGATACTCTCGTCCTTTGGGGAGGAGAATTTGGTCGGACCCCGACAACCCAGCAGGGTAATGGCCCAGTGGGCCGGGATCATCATCCGGACGGATTTACGATGTGGATGGCGGGCGCGGGNGTAAGAGGGGGCTTGCGTTACGGACGTACAGATGAATTCGGTTACCACGCCATCGAGAACAGGTGCACGATCCATGACCTGCACGCAACCATCCTCCATCTTCTCGGAATCGACCACAAAAGGCTGACCTACCGGCATAACGGCAGGGAATTTCGCCTCACGGACGTCTACGGCGAGATCGCTTCAGATATCCTGGGATAGCCTGCATGCTAATCCCGCTCCAGGTAAGCACATCCATGGCCCTGATGGAGNAAAAAGGGNGATATGCACGGGAGAGAAAANTCATAATGGCAAAGGATGAAGGCACTCTTTTCCGGCAGGATTCGGCCCAGGCCAGGCGCACTTGCTGTTCTCCATCGACAAGTAGTTGCCCGTCCCTAGCATCCCAGCGTGAAGATTCTGTCATTCTGCATCCTTCCCTCATCACCTGTCATCGTATCGACTCTTATTGGCGTTCTCGCAATTTTTGCCGCTTCTCCCATGGCCAGTGCAGCAGACCGACCGAATATCGTTCTCATGATTGCGGACGATTGCACCTACCTCGATATGGAGGTGTATGGCGGCCAGGCCAAAACTCCAAACTTGAATCAGCTTGCGAAAGAAGGACTGACCTTCAACCGCTGCTTCCAAACTGCTCCGATGTGCTCGCCCACCAGGCACAATATTTATACCGGCCTCTACCCGGTTCGGTCTGGTGCATGGCCAAACCACACCGAGGTCTACCCGGGAACCAAATCGATCGTCCACTACCTGGGGGATTCCGGCTATCGGGTCGCGTTGAGCGGGAAAGGTCATATTTCTCCGAGGGAGTCCTTCCCCTTCGAGTATTCCAACGACTTCAGCAAAAACGAGCCTGAGACCCGGCCCTTCTTTCCTANCCTGAAGAAGTTCATCGCCCAATGCCGGTCCTCAGAGACCCCGTTCTGTCTGGTTGCATGCTCAAACGAGCCCCACTCTCCCTACACCATGGGGGACTCCTCTGCCTACCCCCCCAAATCTCTTAAACTTCCTCCCTCATGGGTGGATACTCCCGCCACCAGAGCTTCCTATTCGAAGTATCTTGCCGAAATCACCTACTATGACTGGCAATGTGGAGCCCTGCTCTCCCTGCTCGATGATTTTGGACTCCGGGATAACACCCTCGTCATCGTGGTATCAGAACAGGGATCGGCTTTTCCCTTCGCGAAATGGACTTGCTTCGAAATGGGGCTGGCTTCTGGAATGATCGCCCGCTGGCCTGGGNAAGTGAAGGCAGGGACTTCCACCGATGCTCTGGTTGAGTATGTTGACCTCGTCCCGACCTTCGTCGAAGCGGCAGGCGCGACCCCCAGAGATCTCGACGGCAAATCCTTCCTTCCAGTTCTCCTAGGTGATGCCAACGAGCACAAGAAATACACCTACGGATTGCAGACCACCCGGGGTATTATCAACGGTAGTGATGCCTATGGCATCCGAAGTTGTGGCAATGCCCGCTACCGCTACATCCGGAACCTTCACCCAGAGGCAACCTTCACAAACGCTGTCACNCGCAAAGGAGGAGACGGCAAAGCCAATTTCTGGGTCAGCTGGCAGGAAAAAGCACAGCAGGGAGATCCTCATGCCAAGGCCATGGTCACCAAATACCAGCGGCGGCCTGCNGAGGAGCTCTATGATGTCGAAAAAGACCCTCATTGTCTCGTCAATCTCATTGAGNAGCCTCCCCTTGCAGCAGTCCGAAAAGAGCTCTCCACCCAGCTTGATGGCTGGATGAAGTCTCAGGGCGACAAGGGTGCAGCTACAGAGGAAATTGCCCACACCCGCAAAGCCAACTTCAACCGGAGCAAAAAGCGCAAGAAGAACTAGAGCCTCAGGACCGCTCATCCCTGCGCTCTCTCCTCATCCCGCCCACCAGTAACGATTCATGAAGGATGCCCTTTTTCAAAAGCTTGTTGCTCTCTGCTCTCTGGCCCTCTTGCAGACAACAGTCTCCGCTTCCGAGGCCAAGAGCCCTGGAGCCAATATTGTTTTTATCCTCGCAGACGATCTCGGGTGGGGCGAACTCGGCTGCTACGGCCAGAAGAAAATAAAAACTCCGAATATCGATAGACTGGCGAGCGAGGGTGTNCGGTTCCTCCGACATTATACCGGAGCTCCAGTTTGTGCGCCGGCCCGCTGCGTCCTGATGACTGGACGCCATCTGGGTAACGCGGAAATTCGCAACAACGGAGATTCAGGAAACGGCAAACCATTTCCGGGCCAGTGGCCAATCACCGTTCAGGCTGTCACTATTGCAGAATCGCTTCAAAAGAAAGGCTATGCCACGGGCGGCTTCGGGAAATGGGGACTCGGACCTACGGATTCCTCCGGCTCTCCGATCCGACAGGGGTTTGACCGCTTTTATGGCTACAACTGTCAGCGTAACGCTCACTCTTTCTTCCCCCCCTTCCTGGACGACGACGAAGGAATTGANCCCATCAACCCCAATCCCATCGCTGGACATCGACGCAAACCCGAAGGTGTCATAATTGCCGACGATTTCCGGGCCAAGACCTATGCCCCCGACCGAATTCTCGAGGAGGCCCTAAAATTTATCGACGCTAACAGGGCTGGCCCGTTCTTCCTCTATTGCCCGTTCGTCGAACCCCACGTCGCCATGCACCCCCCGGCAGAATGGGTCGATCGCTATCCGAGGGAGTGGGACAAGGAAAAGGGCCCCTACCGCGGACAGAATGGATACCTTCCACATCCCCGCCCGCGAGCAGGCTATGCCGCGATGATCTCAGATCTCGATGAACACGTCGGCGCAATCCTGAATCGACTCGAAAAGCATCAGCTTGTTGAGAACACCATTGTCATCTTTACCTCGGACAATGGGACCACTCATCGCTCCCGGGACCCAAAGTTCGGCGTGGGTGGCGTCGACGCGGACTTTTTCAATTCCACCGCAGGTCTACGTGGGTTNAAGGGNAGCGTCTATGAGGGAGGAATGCGNGTACCATGCATCGTCCGNTGGCCGGGAATGACCAAGCCAGGAACCATTGACAATACCCCTTCCTACTTCCCCGACTGGTTTCCCTCCCTCTGTGATGTCGCGGGTGCGCCTCACCCCAAGGGTCTGGATGGCGATAGCCTGCTTCCACTGGTCTTGAATACCGGCAACAAGGGCGCAACCTTCCAGCGCCGCAAGCCGATGATCTGGGAATTTCATGGATACCGGGGACAGCTTGCAGTCATGGAGGGCAAGTGGAAGGCCGTGCGACAAAAGGTTCGCACCAAAAAGCCTGGCCCGTGGGAGCTCTACGACCTGGATGAGGATCCCGCAGAGACTACAGATCTTGCCTCGGAACACCCGAAGGTGTTGAAACGGCTTGAAAAGGCCTTCTTTGCCGATCGCACTGAAAGTGCACGCTACCCGCTAACGCTGCCGAAATAGGCCTGAAAAAATCTTCTGNCCTCCATTTTGNGGCATCTTCCCGTCCNCGGGAAGGAGTTCTACCCAGAAGGAGGTTCAATCATNCCGCTTGTGGGGTATAATGATCTAGCCGGCAGNCGAAATATTCTCATTTCGTCACCGTATTCAGACACCGCGCATGCGATTGCCCTTTTCCAGTTTTGTCCTGATTGCNCTCCTGATGGCAGGAAGCGCTCTCGGNCAGCCTGATGGCAGGAAAATCTACGTTACCCACTGCGCCTCCTGCCACGGAGACAAAGGGCAGGGAAACGNAGAGGAATACGACGAGCCCCTGTGGGGGCGGAAGTCGGTAGAATCCCTTACCCGGTATATCCACCGGTCGATGCCAGAGGAAAAAGAGGATACGGTCATCGATGAGGATGCCCATGCTGTCGCCCGGTATATTCATGAGGNATTCTACAGCCCTGCAGCACAGCTGCGCAACAGGCCTCCCCGTATCGAACTTCTACGGCTGACTAACGAGCAGTACAGGCAGTCTGCAGCGGACCTCATTGAATCCTTCAAACGCCCCCAGACCATTATTCCTGAACGAGGCCTGCGGGGGCGATACTTCAATGTCGAGAAGATGAACAAGGAAAAGGAGCACGTCCTTGAGCGGATCGATCCCGTCATCAATTTCGACTGGGGAAGCGGAGTCCCTGCGGAGAAAATCAACCAGAATGGATTTTCTGTCCGGTGGTCGGGATCACTTCTTGCTCCAGAAACCGGCCTGTATCAGTTCCGGGTGAGAACCCACAACAGCGCCCTGTTCCTGCTGAATTCTTTCCGGGGAGATGATGACAAGAACTCCTTCATCGATGCCTACGTGAGCACGAGGAATGAGTCCCACGAGAAATCCGGGAGTAAGTTCCTACTTGCCGGCCGGGGATACCCGGTCTTTCTCCGCTACTTTACCTACAAGGAGAAGGTGGCGTCTCTACACCTTGAGTGGAAACCTCCCGGTGGAATCTGGGAGGCAATCCCGAATGACTACCTCATGCCGGAGGTCCTTGACACTGTCACTGTCGTCGGGACTAAATTCCCCCCGGACGACCGCAGCCTTGGTTACGAACGTGGCTCCGGAGTCTCGAAGGAATGGCAGCAGGCCACGACCTATGCTGCTGTCGAACTGGTCAATCATCTAATCACCTATCTCGGCACAGTGTCGGGACTGAGTAAGGAACAGCGCAAGAACCCGGCAGCCCTTCGCTCCTATGCCCACCAATTCGCTTCCCGGGCATTCAGGCGNCCTCTTAATGAGGAGCAGCAGGAGACGTTCGTGGACCGGCGCTTCAACAACCAGCCAGATCCCATGGTGGCGCTCCGGCACTCCATGCTTCTCGTCCTGACCTCTCCTCATTTCCTCTATCCGAAACTCGCCGAAAATAACGGCCCCCCGGATGACTATACAGTGGCATCGCGACTGGCGCTGATCCTCTGGGATGGCCTCCCAGACAAGGAGCTCCTTCATGCAGCGGAAATGGGCAAGCTCAATCAGCCCGAGCAGATTTCCACCCAGATCCAACGAATGGTGCACAACAGCAAGGCGAGGAGAAAGATGAAGGGTTTCTTCAACCGGTGGCTGGCACTCGACGAGCAGCACGACCTAGGCAAGGATCCCTCTCTCTTCCCCGGTTTCAACGAGCGGCTTGTGGCAGACCTCCGCCGGTCGCTNGAGCNCTTNGTTGACGAAGTGNCCTGGAGTCCCCGCTCTGACTACCGTGAACTCCTCCTCGACCAACACCTCTACCTGAATGAGCGCCTTGCGCGGTTCTACGAGGCTGAGCCCCTGCAAGGCGACACCCTGCAGAGAGTGACCCTCCCCGGCAGATCCAACTCAGGAATTCTAACCCATCCGTTTCTGCTGGCAGCCCACGCCTATCACGACAACACCTCACCTATTCACCGGGGGGTGTTTATCAGCAGAAAGGTCCTCGGACGCCTGCTCAAGCCTCCTGTGGAGGCCGTTACCTTCAAGGATGAGGAATTCGATCCATCGCTCACAATGCGCGAAAAAGTGACAAAGCTAACCAAAGCCACCTCCTGCATGGAATGCCACAAGATCATCAATCCTGTCGGATTCAGCCTCGAGAACTTTGATGCCGTTGGCCGCCATCGTGTCTCTGATAACNANAAGCCNGTTAACACGANGAGCCGCTACATCGACGANGATGAAACAGCANTNCAGATCGGAAATNTCNGGGAGCTCGCAGAGCTCGCAGCCGGNAGTAAACTCGCCCACGAGAAATTCATCACCACCCTNTTNCATCACTTTACCAAGCAGTCCATTAACGCCTATGGGTTGGACACAAAGGCATCGCTACATGCAAAATTTATAAAATCTGGTTACAATATCCGGACTTTGCTCGTAGAATTAGCCACCTTGGCAGTAAGCCACGAGACTGAGGACAAGCCCCTCGCCATCAAATAAAAGACTCTATCCTGAACCCATGACAATACCGCGCAGCCGCCGCACCTTTCTCCGCGACCTCGGTCTGTCGGGTGCGTCTCTGCCCTTTGTTGCCGGGCTCCCCAGTCTGCAGGCGGCCCAGAACCAGAGCCCGCGACAGCGCCTGATTGTTGTATTTTCACCCAACGGAACTCTCCCGACCCAATTCTGGCAGGATTCCCCGGGGCCGTTAAAGGAACTCAAGGCCATCCTCCAGCCGCTCGCTCCCTTCAAGGATCGCATGCTCATGCTCAAGGGGCTGAANAACAAAATCCGGGGTGACGGNGACGGACACCAGCGNGGGATGAGCTGCCTGCTCACCGGCATCGAGCTGCTGCCCGGAAATATTCAGGGCGGATCGGACTCTCCGGCAGGATGGGCAAGTGGCATCTCAATCGATCAGGAGATCAGGAACTTTCTCCAGAAGAATCCCGCCACTCGTACTCGNTTTGGATCCCTCGAATTCGGAGTTGCAGTGCCTGCCCGCGCAGACAACTGGACTCGGATGGTCTACGCCGGATCGAACAAGCCCGTTGCGCCCGTCGACGATCCCTACCAGATGCTCAACCGACTCTACGGACAGAGTAAGGACCGGGCCACCCTNGCTGGACTTCTTGATGACGTCCGGGAAGACCTGGCTAAAGTCTCCTCGAGAATCAGCAATGAAGACCAGAAGAGGCTCAAGGAGCACCTCGAGCTGGTCCGTTCGATGGAAAGTGAGCTCAAAAGGACGGGGGACGAGAGCGCTCTTGTCCACCCCGAGCCCGAGCTGGACCCTAATATTGAACTGGTCAACGACAACACTCCGGAGATTAGCAGAATGCAAATTGACCTTCTCGTCAATTCGCTTGCGAACGACATGTGCAGGGTAGCAAGCCTCCAGTACATGCGGTCGGTCGGACAAGCCCGGATGCGGTGGCTTGATGTTGAGGAAGGGCACCACCACCTCTCCCACGAGCCTGACAAAAACAAAANCGCGCAGGAGAAGCTCCTACGAATCAATCAGTGGTTCGCGGCAGAAATCGCCTACCTCGCCTCGAAGCTGGACAGCCTGCCAGAGCCTGGAGCTGAAGGATCCATGCTCGACCACACCACAATCATGTGGACCAACGAGCTGGGCAAGGGCAACTCCCATAGCCAGAACGACATTCCCTTCCTCCTCCTTGGCGGAGGATCTCACTTNAAAATGGGGCAGTCCCACGATTTTGACGGCCAGCCCCACAACCGCCTGCTCCTGTCCCTGGCTCATTCCTTTGGCCATGAGATCCAGCACTTCGGCAANAAGACTCAGAGTAAGGACGGCCCTCTNCAGCTCACGTAGGGANTAGTCGCGGCAACACTCGCTTTCAGGGGGAATTTCTCCAGGCGAACCACTCCTCGAAAACTCNATCCTNCCCTCCGTTTTCAACCAAAGGGCGCAATGAGCGCCTCCTTCCCTCTAACTCAATCTAGCACTCCCTTGGGATCTGCAACGGTGAACAGGTGAGCCCGANCGATGCCATCAAGCTGATACTCCTATCCGCAATCTGGGGAGCATCGTTTCTCTTCATGCGGATCACGGCTCCCGATCTTGGACCCTTCCTTACCACGTTCGCACGCGTTGCCATTGCAGCTCTGGCTCTGGCTCCTTTCCTGCTACGAGCNGANCATCGCAAGGCTCTACGCTCCCNTAAGTTCTCTCTTCTCACCCTAGGGCTTTTCAATTCCGCCGTGCCCTTTTCCCTTCTCTGCTGGGCCTCGCTCCAGCTGGAGGCNGGCTTCACCTCTCTTCTGAATGCTACCACTCCGATCTGCGCTGCTGTCATCGGGTTTTGGTGGCTCCGTATTCCTCTATCGCGCCTTCAGGTAGGCGGCCTTGCGGTAGGTCTCTCTGGAATCGCAATTCTTACCGGAAATCAACTCGACTTTACCCGGGACGGAGCAGGGTGGCCAATTGTTGCNGTTCTCTGTGCGACCTGCTGCTATGCCTACGCCGGACACTACGCTAAATCGAAGCTCCCTGATGTCTCCCCCCTCGCGGTCTCGGCCGGAAGCCTTCTTGCTTCGACGCTGGCTCTTCTTCCATTTGTCTTCGTCTTCACTCCANCACANGCACCCGAAGCCGGCACTATCTTCAGCGTATTAGCCCTCGGGCTCCTCTGCACAGCCTTTGCCTTCATCCTCTTCTTCGATCTACTGAAAAGAAACGGGGCGACTGCGGCTACCACGGTAACTTTTATTATCCCAGTCTTTGGGATTCTCTGGGGCTCGCTCTTCCTTCAGGAGGAAATCACCAATCGCATGATCCTCGGAATGGCCGTAGCACTCCTCGGAACTGCCTTCGTTACCAAACTGATCCCACGACGACGCTGATGAGCTGGCCAATCAGTCCGGCACGGTTGGTTCCGTAGCCAGATTTTCTCCCTCGAAGCTGGAATCAACGTCCAGAACGCCTACCCCTTTCTCCTCCGCTGGCCCCGCGGTGGTTCCAGTTGCTGCGAGGCCATAAACCGCTATTCCAGACAGATGGGGANTCTTGCTTTGGAATTTGGAGTTCGCGCTGAGAAGAAGATCCAAGCTCCCGTCCTTAACCTCAGCGCGGTAGGGCCCAAAGCGGTTCCACGCACCCAGAGTCTGTTTCTTACCCAGTTCCTCCGGAATCTTCTTGTTCTCTACATTCAGGCGCAAGGACCGCACCGAATTTCCTTCATCCTCCATCATCCATACAAAAACCTGATAAAGACCATTCTCTCTGGGCCACCGGAGCGACATCGTTGCATTGTTGACGGACACCTTGCTCATCAGCATGCCCTGCAACCCAGCACCCGGAACATGCCCACTCGGTTGCTGGGTCGAAATCGTTTGTTGCACACTTCCCTCCTTGCCCTCGACTCCGACCTTGAAGCCCTCTGACTGGGCCTTCGTATAGGAAACCCACGTTCCCCCATCCACTGCCACCTCGCCACCGTTCAGGTTCACCCCGGCCAGGAAATTCCATGCTCGTGGCAGAGCCTNATCGTTCACTTCGGTCCACCCCCCCGCACTGATCTGTATCCTAGCNCCATCCCTCGGACGAACCACCTGAGCAGATCCCTCCACTACTTCCACCCTCGTTTCCTGACCGCGGCTGTGCACTGTAGCCCTCGCACTCTTCAGAGTCGCAGTAGCATTCCCGGACCGGACCACCATCGGCTGCCCATCCGGTTGTGGCGCAACGTCCAAGGTTACTACGCCCCGACCGACCCTGAGCTGCTTCCCTGTGGTGTGCTTNCCCAACGTGACCTCACTTCCGGACCAGATGTGCAGATACGTTTTTTCTTCAACATAGGCTACTCGTAGAAATCCCTCCCGGACCGTAATGACATCCCCCTCTCTGAGATCATAGCCGTCTTCAAGCCGGTCCTGGCTCCCAACCTTCCTCAGAAGGACCGCCTCACCCTGCAGAGAGTCCACCTTCGCAATCACACCAGCTCCCTCTGCTCGGTCAGGCGCCCGACGGGTCATTCCAAAGAAGAGGGCTCCTCCAATACCNAGNAACAAAAGAACCGCGACACCAACAAAGACCCTCGAAGTACTTTGCTTGGCAGACCGCAGCCGCTGTGGAGGACTCTGTCCCCTTAGGATTCCCACATTGGGATCCCCGGGATCATATTGCTGCCCGTAAGACTCCACNACGTTTTGAAAATACTCATAGGCNGGATCANCNGGCTCCGGGGGTATAATTTTGGCCTGTAGCGGTCTGGTGGGAATCGCGGCTGGTGGATGATCCTGCTGGGGCACGGGCGCAGGGTGCGGTGGCACGGGCGCAGGAGGGGGTGGCACGGGCGCAGGAGGCGGTGACACGGGCGCAGGAGGGGGTGGCACGGGCGCAGG
>PBTP01000051.1 GCA_002729275.1 Roseibacillus sp.
GGAAGGATTTTCAGGTAGAAATTGTAGGAGCGTTAGCCGATAGCGTTTTCCAAGGAAACATGATCGTTGACGAGGCTGCCTTTCTTAGGTTGTTCCCCTCGCAGGAAGGCTACCGCCTGTTTCTGGCGGATGCTTCCGANGACANCGAGCAGGCGCTGGAAGCGCTGCAGAAAGCNACTGCAGATCGTGGNGGCGCNGTNNCTCTTACNCAGGAAAGGCTCGAAAGNTTCAATAGCGTGCAGAATACCTATATCTCAATTTTCCACGTCCTTGGAGGTCTCGGTCTNATTCTAGGGAGTGCAGGACTCGGAGTTGTGACAGCTCGTAATCTTGCCGAAAGGNGGAATGAATTTGCCGTTCTCAANGTCATCGGTGTGGCCCANCGAGAAATCCGAAGNATTATTTTNNAGGAGGTGAGATCCTTTATNGGCTGGGCTCTTGTGGTNGGCCTCGGGGCCTCATGCGTAGCAATCCTGCCTGTGTTCTCNGNAGCCCCGCCGGAACAAACGCTGNNTGGTCTAGGGNTAATGGTNGTGCTTATNGCCGNAAATAGTCTGTTCTGGGCCTTTNTTGGCTATCTTACCGCCTATCGNAGAAGNTCTGGAATCAGGATCTGAAGCCGACTCTGTTTCTTGTGCTTCCNGGGNCGCTACCTAGGCTTNCACCGTGAAAGCTCTNATNCTGGTATTATTAACGTTAGCGCCCATGGCCCGCGGCGGTGACTGGGTTGATCTCTGGCCGGGAAAGGCCCCNGGGGCCAAACGTCCNCCGGCCGGGACCGAAACTGGCGGAAGCAACTGGAGATTTTCTCANACGGAAGTTCCCCAGTACAGTTTGTTTCCAGCAAAAAAACCGAATGGGACGGGGGTGGTTATCCTGCCCGGAGGGGGTTATGCCAACCTCGCAGCAGATCACGAAGGGAGACAGGTTGGAGAGTGGTTTGCCACCCGGGGGGTTACGGCCATGGTAGTTAAGTACAGGGTTAGCTCCAACCCAGCTCTTGGGTATCATTACCCCGTCCCTCAGATGGATGTTCGGCGGGCGATTCGGACCATGAGGGCCATGTCCTCCAAATGGTCCTTGGATAACGGCCGGATCGGGGTTCTCGGGTTCTCGGCCGGAGGGCACCTTTGCTCTACTGCGGTGACCATGTTTGATGACACCTTCAAGCAGGAAACAAAGGACGCCATCGACATGGTAAGTTGTCGTCCAGACTTTGGGATTCTCTGTTACCCCGTGATCGCGATGGGCAAGCCCTATTGTCACAGGGGGTCAGTGAGAAACCTGCTTGGAGAGAGGCCCTCTCAGGAGCTCCTCGACCGGAACAACACCGCATTACGAGTGACCAGTCGCACGCCTCCAATTTTTCTTGTCCACTCGGCGGATGATCGTGGAGTGCCATTACGAAACGGCACCGAATTTGTAGCCGCATGTGCTGAGAAGGGCGTTTCGGTGACTGCTCATATTTATGCTACGGGAGGCCATGGCTATGGTCTGGGCCGGTCCGGAGAATCAAAAACCTGGCCCGCCCGTCTCGCGGACTGGATGCGAAGTAATGAATGGATGGATTGAGCCGCGACCAAGGGCTGCTATCTGGCCGGGACCCTCTGGGCTGGCGAGTCAGTTTTCAGGCGAGCTCTCTTCACTGTCGCCGTCCTCTCCGCTAAAATCAACTTTCTCTACCGCGGCACCTTTCCTGAGTTCGGCGGCAAATTCCCGAAGGGCTCTTCGGCGTTTTTCAAATTCCACCCTGTGGGTAATATCCTCCTGAACCTCCTCAAACGGTCGGACGACAGCTGCTTTGATCTCAGCGATCTTGAGAATATGGTAGGAATGCTCATAGGCGATGACTGGGCTCACCTCCTCGAGCCGCATGGTGAACATGATTGATTCAATCGGGTTGGATGGCCGATCAAAGGTGATCCACCCCAGATCAATTTCTCCCGATTCCTTCTCGGTCTCGGTCTTAGCGATTTCTTCGAAGTCGGCACCATCTACGAGGGCTTCGCGGAGCTCACCCATCTCTTCCAGCAGGAGAACCGGATCCTCATGCTTCTCGAGAGACTTCATGAAATGAAGGACCCGAACCTCAGCAGTGGTTCGGAATTCTCTCTCATTGTCCCTGTAGTAGTTCCGGGTGTCCTGCTCAGAGACGTCGGTTTTGCCGGCCAGTACTCCGTCGAGAAACTTCTCCATTCGCAAGTTGGCCTCGCACTCGTCCTGCAGGCTGTCCCGCTGTGCTTCCAGCATGTCCCAGCTCGCACCATGTTTCCGATATTCCTTCAGGGTGTTCTCCAGCCGCTCCTTGATCTCCTGATCAGGAAGGTCAGGGAATTGGGCCTCCGCTTCCTGCGCGATTAAGACCGAGTCGATGACCTCCTCCTCCGCTTGCTCCATGAACTCGGGATCCCGCTCACAACAAGAGACCTGAAGGCGGGCCTCGGCCTCGGACTTGATCCGGGCAAAGGCGTCTTCAAGAAGATTTGGGTCAATAAGCTCTCCGTTAACGCGAAGCATGGCTGAGAGGTAGCGGTGGAGGAGCCGATCGCCAATCCGAAAGAACAATTCAGTTTGCCACGATGTTGACCAGGCGACCGGGAACAACGATAACTTTTCGGACGGTCAGGGCTTCAATGAGATCCGCTATTTTGGAGTCCGTGAGGGCTGACGATTCCAATTCCTCCTTCGTGGCAGCGGCAGCTACCTGGATCCGGGACCGGACTTTGCCGTTGACCTGGACCACCATTTCGATCTCTTCCTCCACGAGCAGGGATTTGTCGTAGGCAGGCCATTCTGCCTCGAGACAGGAGCCCTCATATTTCAGCTGCTCCCAAAGTTCTTCAGTGAGGTGGGGGGCAAAAGGATTGAGCAGGATCAAAAAGGAGCGGAAAAGGTCGTGAGGAACCTGATTTCCGGATTTGAAGGCGTTGATACATTCCATCATCTGGGAGATGGCAGTATTGAATCGGAGTTTTTCAATATCCTCCCCAACTTTTTTGATCGTGGCATGCATGATCTTCAGGAGGGCTGGGTCACCGCTATTGTCCCCGAGCTTGTCACCGGGCGCCCACTCACCCTCCTGGTTCATGACCATTGCGACCCGCCAGACCTTGGCGAGAAATCGCGATACGCCCTCGACGCCCTGCGTATTCCAAGGCTTTACCTGTTCGAGGGGGCCCATGAACATTTCGTAGAGGCGGAATGCGTCGGCACCATACTCGGCTACTACGTCATCAGGATTGATAACATTGCCGAGAGACTTGGACATCTTCCGGCCGTCTTCACCCATGATGAGGCCTTGATTGACAAGCCTCTGGAACGGCTCGGGAGTATTGAGATGCCCAAGGTCATTAAGAATCTTATGCCAGAAGCGCGCGTAAAGAAGGTGAAGGACTGCGTGCTCAGTTCCGCCGATGTAAAGGTCGACTCCTCCCGTGTTGCCCGGCCCCCCAAGCCAGTAGTCCCTGGCCTCAGGAGAAAGAAACTGCTCGCTGTTTGTCGGGTCACAGTAGCGNAGGTAATACCAGCAAGACCCTGCCCACTGGGGCATGGTGTTTGTTTCCCGTCTCTTGCCGTTGGGGGCTTGGACCCATTTCGTGGCCTTTGAGAGGAGAGGTTCGGGCTCTCCAGAGGGGTTGTAGTCCTCCAGTTCCGGGGCAAGTAAAGGCAACGCGCTTTCTTCCAGAGCTTCGTGGCGCCCGTCCTTCCACAGGATGGGAAAGGGTTCACCCCAATAGCGCTGACGGGAGAAAAGCCAGTCCCGTAGTTTGTAGTTAATCTGACCCTCCCCTCGGTTGTTTTCCTCAAGCCATTCCTTGATTATTCTCTTGGCTTCAGGTGTTGCCATTCCATCGAGAAAGCCTGAGTTCACCGCGCTGCCTTCCCCTGTGAATCCCTGCCAAGCAGTGTTGTCGAGAGGCTCGACCACCTGAACCACGGGCAGGTCAAACTTGGTTGCGAACTCGAGATCGCGGCTATCGTGGCCAGGCACCGCCATGATAGCGCCGGTTCCATAGCCCATCATTACATAATCAGCGATCCACACCGGGATGCGCTCGTTATTGACTGGGTTGACAGCAAAAGCCCCCGTGGCGACCCCTGTCTTCTCCTTGTTAAGCTCGCCGCGCTCCATCTCGGACTTGGTAGCGCAGAGCTTTCGGTAGGAGGTGACGGCTTCCCGCTGCGGTTCAGTGGTAATCTGGTCGACGAGAGGGTGCTCCGGGGCGAGGACCATGTAGGTGGCGCCGAAAAGGGTGTCGGGCCGCGTAGTGAAGACCTCAATCTCTTCGTTGTGAGTGGGCGCGAGAGCGAAAACCACGCACGCACCCTCAGACCTCCCAATCCAGTTCCGCTGTAGCATCTTGATCCCCTCGGGCCAGTCGAGATCCTCCAGCTCATCAATGAGTCGCTGAGCATAGGAGGTAATACGAAGCATCCACTGCTGGAGAGGNCGTCGTTCTACCTCATGTCCCTTTTCCTCCCACTCGGATACCTCTTCATTNGCAAGGACCGTTCCCAGGCTGGCACACCAGTTCACTGGAGCTTCTGCGACATAGGCGAGCCGGACATTGTCAATTTGTTCCTTTGTCCAGCCCTGCTCCTCCAGCTCAGCGACGGGTCGGGCTCGTTGGGAAGATACATCAAAGTAGCTATTGTAAATCTGCAGGAAGATCCACTGAGTCCACCTGACGTATCCAGGATCAGTGGTATTTACCTCGCGATCCCAGTCGTAACAGAAGCCAAGCATCTTAAGCTGGCGCCGGAAGTTATTGATGTTGTTTTCGGTGTTAATTCTTGGATGTTCTCCGGTCTTCCGGGCATGCTCCTCCGCGGGCAGCCCAAATGCATCCCAGCCCATTGGGTGGAGAACATTGAATCCACTTTTGCGCTTATAGCGGGTGATAATGTCTGTCGCGGTGTAGCCTTCGGGATGGCCCACATGCAGGCCAGCTCCGCTCGGGTAGGGGAACATGTCGAGGGCATAAAATTTGGGTGCAGAAGCATCGAAGTCAGGGTCTCCGGGCCCGGGCATGCGGAAGGCCTTGTTNTCGTCCCACCGCGTCTGCCACTTTGCCTCGAAAGTATCGAATGGGTAGGGTTTACGTCGGTCGCTCATGTTCGGTATGTTGGTCCTGAAAGGGGGCGGGACGGTGGCAGATAAGACGGGTCAGAGCAAGCGCCCTGCGCCTTGCCTATACGAGCAGATGAAGGAACGCTTGCTATTCAATCGAATTGTAAATCAGGGGCTTGAGAGCATCCTCGAGCAGAAAATCGAAGGGGAANGTTTGCTCCATGGTAACGACGACGAGTTGATCCGCTGGAGAAATCCAGAAGTGGGTGCTCAACATGCCTCCCCAGCCGTATTCGCCCAAGCGNCCTGCCTTGTTCCAATCGGTCTGTCTGACCTTGACCGAGAATCCGAGGCCGAATCCTGTGCCGTGCCTCAAGTTTCCCGGGAACCGTATAGGCATTGCNAGGCCAGAAAGATGATTCCGTGTCATTTGGCCCACGGTTTTCTTTTGGAGGAGCCTTTGCCCCTGCAGCTCCCCACCGTTGGCAATCATTTGCAGGAATCGGGTGTAATCGCGGATCGTGGAGGCGAGGCCCCCGCCCCCCGACAACATTTTGGTCCTGGCACTGTAGGTGAAAATGTCCGAGGTNCTTCTGCTCAAGGANCCTTTTTTATCTGAGTCATAAGCGACTGCCAGCCGGGTTCTTTTGTTCTCTGGGATCACGAATCCCGTATCGACCATTCCTAGTGGGGCAAAAATCTGNGACTGAAAGAATCGGTCGAGGGTNATACCGGAAACGCGCTCGACTACTCCTCCAAGGAGGTCGGTAGAAATCCCGTAGAGCCATCCCTCCCCNGGCTCAAAGACCATCGGGATGAGTGCTGCCTGCGCGCAAAACCTGGAAAGAGGCGTTGTCTCGATGAGTGATCCGTTCTTTAGGTGTGCCTGATCAATAGCCTGAACTCCGATATTTCCGTAGGAATATCCAGAGGTATGACACAAGAGGTCCTTGACGGTGACAGGTGGTGCTGGGGCAATTCCCTCTTCGCCTTTCCATACCTGGGCCCGCTTGAATTCAGGCAGGTATTTGGAGATATCGTCTCCAAGGTTAAGTTTCCCCCTCTCGATGAGCATCATGGCGGCGACCGAAGTGACAGCCTTCGTCATGGAATAGATCCGGAAGATGGTGTCNTCCTCCATAGGCGTTTTGTTTTCGATGTCGCGGAGACCAAAAGTCTCTGCATAGACGATTTTGCCTTTGCGGGTGACCATCACGGAGGCTCCGGCGATTTGTTTCTCACGAATGAGAGACTGAACCTTGTCTCCAACCAGCTGGAGCTTTTCCGGGGACATTCCCACAGAGGAGGGATCGACTACGGAAAGCTCTTGGGCAGCGTGTTCTCCTGCCACGGACAGTGCAGGAATAANAAGGAGGAAAAGGATGACCGCGAATGGCTTCATGTGAGTGTTTGTCTCTGATCTTATCGGGGAAGACAAGAGGCCTCCTGGGAGAGAGTTCGCGAGGGCTGCAAACACAGAACCCCGCCGCGGTAGCACCGAAACCACGGCGGGGCCTCTGTCACTCCTCTCCGAGGAGAGGGAGCGGAGAATATGTTACTCGNTGANTGGAAGACCCGGGAGGGTCGCAACTGAGCCGCCGGTGATGGGTTGGCGAAATCTGTAGCAGAAGATACTGGGAAGGAGAGGGGACCCTCGCCAGAGAATTTCTGATTTTTTTCCTTATAAGCGACTCATTACCTGTCGGTCAGAAACAGGGGATCCCTCCGGGCAAGTGCGCGGACATCATCTAGCTGATTTTCGAACTTTATTGAGGGGAGGTGTCNAGGAGGATGCAGGAATGATCCCACTGCTGATCGCAACACGAAATATACATAAAACTGAAGAAATAGCATCTATGCTGGGGGATGCCTATCAAGTGTCTGACCTTACAACGCTCGCGGGCGCTCCTGACGTCGAAGAGACTGGAGTCACCTTTCTTGAGAATGCGGAGCTCAAGGCTGTAGCCATCAGCGAAGTGACAGGGTCCTTAGTCCTGGCAGATGACTCAGGGCTTGAGGTAGACGCTCTGGATGGAAGGCCGGGGGTCTACTCGGCCCGCTATGCCGGACCTGAGNCNGATGATGCCGCTAATAACAGGAAACTACTTTNGGAGCTAGANGGCGTGTCTGAAANCAGAAGGAGCGCAAGGTTCTGTTGTGTCATGGTGCTGGCGGAGGACGGGAAAATCCTTGAAGATTTCTCGGGTAGCGTGGAGGGCCGGCTTCTGGAAAAGCCGCAAGGTGATGGCGGGTTTGGCTATGACCCGCTTTTTGTTCCCGGTGGCGAGGGCAAATCATTTGCGGAGCTGGGCCCGGAAATTAAGAACGAACTGAGCCACCGTGCCCGCGCCATGGAAGAAGTATCGGCCTGGCTAGGCGCGCACCACGGGACAACCGGTGCTCCCCCGGCCAGCGATTAAGGGAGGGCTTGAAACAATCGAAGGAAGTCGACGTTTTTGTTTCCGGGTGCTATTCTCATCACAAACTTATAATCAGTGAGATGGAGCTCCATTGTTCTGGCCGCCGCCTTCATGGCCTTAGCTTCCTCGTGTGCTCGTCATGGTGTGAGCCCCCGGGTTTCCTCATCCAGAGCTACTCTTGTTCATGGCAGGGCGAGCGCGCCATGGGATGCCCCGCCGGCGGTGAGACGGGCGATTTCAGCGGCGAACCGCATTCAGGGGAAGCCATACAAATGGGGGGGAGGCCACGCGCGGCTTAACGACTGGGGCTATGATTGCTCGGGAGCGACATCCTATGTGCTTCGAAACGCCGGACTGATNCAGGGTCAGATGCCGTCCAGGGGTTTTCTCAGGTATGGGCGTCGCGGCCATGGCGATTGGATCACGGTATGTGCCCAAAACGGGCATGTGTTCCTGCTTATTGCCGGGTTGCGTTTTGACACCCAGGGGAAATACCGTCAGGACGGCCCCCGCTGGCGGGCTTATCCTCGGTCGACCAGAGGATACGTGTTACGGCATCCGCCGGGACTCTAAAAGGGTGCCGGGATTCGTTTTATTCTCTGCCAGTAGTAAGAATACTCCCGATGACCCTTGGCAACTCCTGGGCGGAGGTAATCACGTGATCTGCTAGAGAAAAATCGCAACAGGAGGTCACGCGGTTGGGAATGGCCACATTGGCCATCCCTGCGGCTTTGGCCGCCTTGATCCCATTGACGGAATCCTCGATGACGAGACAGGAGGCGGGGTCCACTCCAAGGCGCTGAGCGGCTTCGAGATAAAGGTCGGGGGCCGGCTTTATNCGAGGGGCATCATCCCTGCAGACCGTAAGATCGAAGTAATCCAGGAGCCCGATTTTGCGCAGCCACCCATCAACCCAGCGATGTGATGAGCTTGAAACTACCCCCATCGAAAATCCGGACTCTTTGCCCCATTTCACGGCCATAGGAATTCCTGTCATGGCCTGTGCCCCTTCCAGGTTTTTCTCGATGGAAGCCTGGCGGATATCGTCCAGAGAAGGCCAGTCAATCGAAGCACCAGTCAGGTTTTCAAGGTGAGTTTTTGGAGACCAAGTTTCAAAATCCGTTCCGATGCACTGGTTGAAAACCTCCAGAGGTAGAGGATGACTGTAGTNCTGAAAGGTCTGGAGCCAGGCTTGGTAGATCGGCCATTCGGTATCGACGATCAACCCGTCGAAGTCGAAGAGGAGAGCATGAGGAGGAGTTTGCATCAGAATGGAGGAGGCCATGAGGTCAGCCAGTGGGGAACAGAGAGGATCTTTTCCTCGCCGTCCGGCGGCGGTGGGGAGAGAATGTCACATGCGCACGATTCTGACCATGTCTCTTCTGGCCTGTAGTCCTGTAGCCTTNAGTGCTCCAAAGCCGGAAGTGAGGAAGCCCGACGAAGTCGTTGTCTACTGCAAGACGGAGCAGGCCGAGCTGGGAATGGAGATCTTCCGGCCGAAGGGATGGAAAGAGGGAGATTCCCGCTCTGCAGTGGTTTTCTTTTTCGGAGGAGGCTGGGTCGGGGGCTCTACCGCTCAATTCTATCCNCAGGCCACAAGGTTGGCATCCCTTGGAATGGTGGCCTATTGTGCTGATTACCGGGTNCAGAGTCGGCACAAGACATCTCCTTTCGAGGCCGTGGCTGATGCCAAGGCTGCGATCCGCTGGATCTGGCGGAATGCGAAAAGCCAAGGCGTGAATCGGGATCAGATTGTTGCCGCTGGAGGCTCTGCTGGAGGGCACCTCGCCGCGTGCTGTGGCTTGGTCACGGGCCATGACGAGGTTGGGGAAGGCGAGCCTGCCTTTATCCCGGCGGCAATGGCTTTGTTTAACCCCGTCATTGATACCTCGCGGAAAGGATACGGTTACGGAAAGTTGAAACAGAGATATCGAGAAATTTCCCCGGTCGAACACGTGCATGCCTTGGTGGTCCCGACCCTTGTGCTTGTGGGCTCCGCCGATACCACAACACCCCCTGCCGGGCACAAGCTCTTCAAAGCTCGAATGGAAGAGAGAGGGCGCTCCTGTAGCCTTTTTGTATCCGAGGGCCAGAAACACGGCTTCTTCAATCCACGGGGAGACAACAGCCAATANTGGATGACAATGGAAAGAGTAGAGGNGTTCCTCCGCAAGGAGGGCCTTCTTGAGGCTGCTGGAGGCAAGAATACGGTCCGCCCTGAGTGACTGNAGTTACCTGCGTTTTGCCTCAGGATAGCGGGCGAGGATTCCTTTCATCTTCGCGAGGACCTCAGGCNTTTTCTCCACCAGGTTTTTCTGTTCGATCGAGCTTTCGCTATAATCGTAGAGCTCAAATTGAGCCGTCTTGACCGGTGCCCCTGGCTTTTTCCACTCAACCATCCGGTATTGTTCCGTCCTGATGGCCCTGCCGATGACCCCGCCCCTCCGTGGATAGCAGTGGAACGCATGGTCCCGAACCCGTAAACCGGAGTCTTTCAGAACGGGGACGAGGCTTTTTCCGCTTATCGGCTGCGGGCCTTCTGGTTGGGGCAGGCCACTAAGCTCTGNAAGGGTTGGNAAGAGGTCGACGCTTTCTGCCAATTGTCTGGTTGAGNCCCCTTTCGAGGTAACCCCTGGCGCGACAATCACGAGGGGGATCCGATTCGCCTGCTCATAGTTCGTGTGCTTGGTCCAGATGCCAAGATCTCCAAGGTGAAAGCCATGGTCTCCCCAGAGGACGACGATGGTATTGCTGGAAAGGTGAAGGCGGTCGAGTTCCTTCATGACTTTTCCTACCTGTGCGTCCATGTAGCTCACACTCGCGTAATAGCCGTGAACAAGTTGGCGCTTCAGTTTCATTGTGTAGTCCTCGTTTTTGGGGGGAACCGGAGAGTACATGGCAATTTCTCCGGCCCGCTTGTGAGCTATTCCCGGGGAGTCCTGTGGGTGGTCTGGAAAGGGGGAGAGGGGCAATTTTGAGGGGTCATGGAGATCCCAGTATTTTTGTGGAGCACTGAAGGGGAGNTGTGGCCGGACAAAACCGACGGCCATGAAAAATGGGCTCTTACGGGTCTTGGCCGCCCTCAGCCGCTTGATGGCTTCGGCAGCAACCCTTCCATCTGCGTAATCCTCATCGCGTGAATTCGTTGCCTCGAACGCGGCACCTCGGGGCAGAGAGCGAATCCGATCGAGTTGCTGGTTGGTAAAGTAGGCCTCTTCTCGAGTGAGNTTCCCTCCTTCGGTGCTGGCAGGGTCGAGGTACTCGATAACCTTATCGTGAAAATGCGGGACACTGAAGGATNCCGGGTCTCCCTCATTTCCGTGGCCGATATGAAAAATTTTACCCATCGATTCCGTGCGATAGCCATGTTTGGCAAAGAACTGGGGCATGGTGACGGCCTCCGGCATGGAACGTCGCAGCTTATGCCCGAGTCCATAAAGCCCAGTTGCGGTGGAATGGGCTCCCAGCATCAAGGTGAATCGAGATGGAGCGCAAACCGCCTGGTTGCAGTAGGCGAGGTCGAACCTCAGGCCTCGAGATGCGAGTTGATCGAGATGAGGCGTCTTCGCGTATGGGTCGCCATAGCANCCCATGGCGGGCTTAAGGTCATCAACGAGAAGAAGCAGGACATTGGGGTGGCCTGANTGGGCATTGTCCGACCAGACCTTTTCCGAGGTCAGCCCTAAAAGAGCAAAAGAGAGAGCAATAGAAATTTGGAGGCGGAAGAGCATGGCTGCCAATCTAGCGGGATTTACAGGCGTCTCACCAGCAAAAGTCATCCATGGCTAACCCCCTTTCTTTACGGCCTTATCGAGGCGATCTTCCCCAAAAGTAACGAGGGATCAGGCTTCCCGGATGGCTCGGATCGCGTTGCTAATGTCCGGGGCCTTGAATGTTGAGGAGCCCGCCACCAACACGTTTGCGCCCGCCGCGGTAGCGGCAGGAGCGGTCTGTGGGTCGACGCCGCCATCTACTTCAATATGAAAAGAGAGGCCACGGCTGTCCCTGATCTGCGCGGCCTTTTCTACCTTGGGGAGGACTTCCGGCATGAAGGCCTGTCCCCCGAACCCGGGCACAACAGTCATAACCAGGAGCAGGTCGATCTGGTCCAGATAGGGCTCCACCATTTCCAGAGGAGTCGCCGGGTTCAGAGCNAGACCGCTCTTACAGCCCCCCGCNTGGATCTGCTCCAAGGTGCGAGCGATATCGTGATGGGCTTCTGGTTCGGCGTGGACGGAGATCAGGTCTGCGCCTGCTTCGAGAAACCTGAGGATATAGTGGTCCGGGTTCTCGATCATCAGGTGCACATCGAGNAAAATATCATTGGTTGCGTGAATGGCNTCCACCATGGCCGGNCCGAAGGAGATATTATCCACAAAATGCCCGTCCATGACGTCGAGGTGCAGCCAGTCGGCTCCAGCGGTGATNGCCTTCGAACATTCTTCCGCGATCCGGGTAAAATCTGCAGCCAGNACGGAGGGCGCGACAATGCGGTCGGCGTTGCTCCATTTCTTCACGGCCTTTGTTTAACTGGCTAGGACAGTTTTTCAAGACTTCCCAGACAAGAGCGGTTTTGCTTCCTCGTCTTCTGCGGGGAAGGAGTTGAGATTTGCGCTGGGGATAATTTCGGAGTTTGGCTCCTCCCGTCCTTATGCTTGCTTCTTGTAAGTGAGTGAAGACCTGATCATCGATCTTGCCAGCGATGCTTATTTNATGGGCCAGGCCTTGCGAGAGGCCCGCAAGGCCTATGCNGCGGAGGAAGTGCCNATNGGNGCCGTGGTGGTGNGNGAGGGANANNTNATCGCNCGGGGNTGGAANCANGTTGANACNCTNCGTGANGCNACAGCTCACGCGGANATGCTGGCNNTNACNGCAGCTCAGAACAGATTGGAAGACTGGCGCTTGGAGAAGTGTATTCTCTACGTGACCAAGGAGCCGTGTCCGATGTGTGCGGGAGCTATCGTTCACTGTCGCCCGGAGCGGGTGGTGTTCGGGTGCCCTGACCTGAAGGCGGGAGCTGCAGGGGGCTGGATCAACCTTCTGGAGTCCAACCCTCCTCTGAATCACCGTTGTGAAGCGACCGGAGGGGTGCTCGAAGATGAATGAGTAGAGCTTCTTCAGCGCTTCTTCCGTGAGGCCAGAGCGAAAACAGCGGCCAGGAGACACCGGGAGTCGGGGCCTGATGCCCCTTTGTTGGAATCACCGTGAACTGGCCGATCAGGGCCTCCTCCGGAGGAAACACAAAAGACCGAGACCAATGGCTCCGAGCAGGGTTGAGGTCGGCTCCGGGATCTGCCATGTGCCAACCGGTATTGGGAATGCGGCATCCGCGTTAGATGATTCGCCGTCCAACGCATCGCGTCCGGAGAAGGTCCAGTTAGCAGCGTCGAAGGTTCCGCCATTGGCAGGCAGTCCGTTAGCCCGATAGGCCCAGCCGTCCGTATACTCCCAGGGCTCACCCGATCCGTCAGTGCCAATATCCCCGAACACATCAATCACGGTTTCTCCAGCGGAGGCAGAGAAGAGTTCAATAGCGTCGTCGCCATTAATCGAAAGAGCGTTTGAAATAGCTCCCGCCG
>PBTP01000006.1 GCA_002729275.1 Roseibacillus sp.
CGAGAAGCTATTTGCGCCCAAACAGCGCACAGGGCTCAAGGATTTGATTGGAGGAGAACTTCCGGATGAATGGAATCTGGAGGACTTTTCCGAAAAACAGGCAGAAGCTCTGGTGCGCTATTTCCTTCCCCGTGCTTTTCGCCGCCATGTGCCCGATTCGCGTCTTCAGGAAGCGCTCGAAGCTATCAGGGGACATTCTGGACGGGACCTCGTGGCGATCCTTAAGTTTGAGCTTAAAGCGGTCCTGCTATCTCCTGATTTTCTCTACCGAGGGCTGCTGATGCCGGTAAAAAGTGGCAGCCGGCAAGCCGTCGATAGCTACGAGCTGGCGGAGCGGCTCTCCTACTTCCTCTGGGAAGACCGTCCGGACGACGAGCTCATGACGCTGGCGAAGAAGGGCTCGCTTTTGAGCCCAGAGGTTCTCCGGGCACAGGTCGAGAGGATGCTGGAGTCTCCTTCGGCGCGTAGTCTTTCAGAAAGTTTTGGGGTGCAATGGCTGGGAATTGCGAATCTCGATGCCCTGATCACCAATCCCATTGCGCACCATTCTCTCCGGACGCAGCCCGTTCTGTTTCTCAATTATCTCTTCACCGAGAATCGTCCAGTAATGGAGCTCATTGATTCAAAAACCACCTTCATTAACACCGGGGTTTCAGGCTTTTACGGAGACGATCGTAGTCGGATGAAGCTTCATCCGACTCCCAAGGGTATCGAGCGGCAGACGACGCCCTTTGAGCGGTTCACTCTGGAAAAGGCCAGCTGGAGAGGTGGTATTCTTACCATGCCCGGAATTCTTACGATGAACCGGGGCCCGATCCAGCGTGGGACATGGCTTCTTCGCAGGGTCCTTGGGGAACGGCTGGGAGAGCCTCCCGCAGACATCCCTCCGGTCAAANCCGCCCCACGTGGCGAAAAGCTCACCTTCCGCGAGCGATTTGAGCGGCATCGTAGTGATGTGAGTTGCGCTCGTTGTCATGAAAAAATTGATCCTATCGGNTTTTCCCTTGATGGCTACGATACCAATGGGCGTTTCATCAAGCGGGATGGTANGAAGGGGGGCTCNTCGGGTAGCCCGATCGACACCTCCGGAAAATTACCCAGCGGAGAGACCTTCGAGGATTATGCCGGCCTGAAATCGATCTTCATGAACTCCCAGCGTGGCCGAATCGTTCGTAACGCGGTGGAGCGCACGCTTTCCTACGCGCTCTGCAGAAAAATGACATGGAGTGACCGCCCCATCATCGATCAGATCACAGAAAAGATTGTTGAGGGCAACGGAACATGGAAAGATCTTTTTACTGAAATTGTAATAAGCTCCTCCTTCCGGGAGACAATCATCGAGAAGCAAGAAAAGGAATGAGTAACAGTTGGAAGATTGGGAGGCGAACGTTCCTGAGGGGGGCGGCAGGTGCTTTAGTTCCCTTGCCCTTTCTGAACATCATGAAGGCTCATGGGGCGCCGGGAATTCGTGGAGAGGAAGGAAGTGCTTCCCCTGTCCGCTTCGTCACCCTCTTCAAGCCCAACGGGGTGCATCCGCCCTCCTGGAATATCAATGGAGGNACGGAAAATGATTTCCGGATGTCTCCTTTAATGAAGCCGTTNTCCCGGCATCGGGATGANCTCCTGATTTTGGACAATATGGGGGACTTCGGGTTCTCCTCTCACAGTAACTCGACTCGTCGNTTCCTTTCCGGGCATCACAACAACCGNAAGTCTGCTTCCGTGGACCAGATGATTGCGGACAAGATCGGAAATGAAACGACGCATCGCTCGCTGGAGCTCACCACCGAGGGAATCTTTGTAAACCAAGTGGGCTGCAGCTATATATCCTACGACCAGAAAGGAAATCCGCTGCCCCGGGAGAGTGATCCGCAACTTGTCTTTGATCGCCTCTTTCGCAACCCCTCTCTGGATCCCAACCGTCGTGAGGAGATGGGGAGTCTCCTCGACCGGGTCCGGGATGACGCAAAGTCTCTGGAGCGGAAGGCAGGTAAAGAGGATAGCGAAACCCTCGAGGAGTATTTCACGGTCCTCAGGGAGACCGAGCAACGCCTTCAGAAGATGTCCTCTGCCTCGAAAGGAGTTGTGGACTTTTCCAGTCTTCAGCGTCCGGACACTCCCTTCTCCCTCGACGACCAGGTAGAGTCGATGCTGGATGTGATCGCGATGGCTTTGTGGACGGATTCCACACGCTGCATCAGCTACATGCTGGGCAACAGTAATAGTCGTCTCATCTTTGACTTCCTCGGGATCAATCGACAACACCACTACCTGTCCCATTTCTTCCGGAACTTCAGTCGGTCAAATATCGATGCTCTTCTTAAGATCAGTCTCTGGCACATGGAAAAATTTGATTCCCTGCTCACTCGATTGAAAAGTTACCGGGATGGCGAAGGTAGTTTGCTTGATCGGTGTGTGGTGCTTTTTGGATCTGGAATGGGGCACAGTGATAATCATACCGCTCAGCGTATCCCCATCGTTCTGGCAGGGAAGGGGGGAGGCATGCTGAAGACGGGGCGCTATCTGAGATACTCCGAGAACCAGGAGCTTGGGCGGCTTCACCTGGCCCTGATGCAGAAGTTTGGGGTGGATGCAGAATCCTACTCACGGGCTTCTTCTCCGTTGCCTGGTCTTGATGGAAGCCCCTTCGAAGAATTTCGCGAGCGCCCCTTTGAGAGCTGGGTGAAGCGGGGTCAGGGAACGATTACAGCACAGGGGCGTTTTCGCATGTCGGATAATCTAGATGAGGCCAAGGTCTTCTACATTGATATAGAGGGGAAGGCCCCGGTTCGAATCGAGGTTGGCTTCGGCGATTTCCATCGCTTCAATTTGGCCTATCACGTAGGGACCCCGATCCAGCTGACTGGGAATAGTGGAGAGAAAAATGGGCAACTCGTGATCACGAAGGTAACTGGGGTGAGCTCTCTCTTCGGCAATAGCAAGCCCGGTCAGGCCAACGGATGATTTCGTGGCAATGCTGCNAGCGAGGAATCCATTGTGTGGCGGGCTCGCAAGGCGATTCCAAAAAAGAGCGGGTTTTGTAACGGTAGAAACTTTGAGATAGGGGATTTGATGTGCTAAGATGGCAGCAATGTCATCTTACAGGATCCGTCTCTGGGCGAAAAAGCCCGGGTTGCTCTCCTTCCAAGGGAAAGTAATCAGACGCTTCCATCCGGAACGGGCATCTTAATTAAATAAACTACTTCACTATGGATTTTTGGCATCTCATCACAGCTTTGAGTCTCGGCTTGGCATTGTCCGCGGCCTGTGGGTTTAGGGTGTTTGTGCCCCTCCTTGCGATGAGTGTTGCGTCCCGGGNAGGGCTGATGGAATTGGGAGAGTCGTGGGTCTGGATATCCGAAACATGGGTCCTGATCGCNTTTGCNGCGGCNACGCTNCTCGAGATCGGCGCTTACTACATCCCCTGGGTTGACAACCTGCTCGACAGTGTGACGACTCCTGCAGCAGTTGTTGCGGGTGTGATNGTGTCNGCGGCCAGTCTCGGCCAGATCGAAGACGTCAANCCTGCTCTNCAGTGGATGCTCGCGGTAATCGGTGGCGGNGGAATGGCGGGAACAATTCAGATCGGCTCCGCACTGACCCGGGCTGCTTCNACCACTACCACTGGAGGAGTGGCGAACCCGGTGGTAAGTACTGCGGAGGCTGGAGGTGCAGTGGCATGTTCGGTTCTGGCAGTGATTGTGCCCGTCGTAGCTGTAGTTCTCGTGCTGGTTATCATGACATTTGTCGTTCGCCGCCTCATTAAAAAGAAGCGAGCCGTCCCGGATAGTTGACGATCAGATTGCTGGGACGCGGGCGCCCGATTTTTATCTCTTGAGAGGCTGGCGGGGCGAGAGGTGTCTTCCATGGCACCCTGACGGGAGCAGGTTTCATTTTTTCACTAGGCGCCGGGAATAGGCAATTCCTCTATATTTATGGAAGGGGCTGGAAATCAGCGCCATGCAGGGTTCTCCAGTATCAAGAATCGGCTTTTCATAGGACAAGGAGTCGGTAACCCTGCTCTATGTGGAGCTCCCATGCGTCCTTTCCACAAACCCAATCAATTCATGAAGAACGCCTCACAATCTGCAGCGTCGATCTGTCCGAAAATAATCGTGACCGTGGCCACAGCATTACTCTTTCTGGTCACCGCGGCTCCCGGCGCTCCACCCTGGGGGACTCCCCAGATGCAACCCGGTATTGCGATCGTTACCTGTATTGGCCCTAAGAAAGATGCTTTCGGCAATCCGCTCCCTGCGAACGTGGCCTACTCCTTAGGCTTGATGGACGTCCGCAATCCCGACCCGCTCAACTACGGAATGCGTGGCTCCTCTGCACCTCTGTGGACAGCGGTGACCAGTAACGGAACACCGAACCTCGAGTGTCATCATGAGCCATCATGGACAGCCGAAAATCTGGGAATGCTCTTTGGGACTGAGATTGATTCTGACGGCGACATGTATGTGGCTGCGGGGGGGTTGTACCCTAATCAGGCCCCGAGTTACGAATTCCATCGCCAATACGGCGTTCTCGGTGGCGGTGCCACCGATCTCTCGGCAGCTGGTACTATTTACAAGGTTGATCGTATCACCGGAGTGCCCACCGTGTTTTCGGTGCTTCCTCAGCAGGCCGTGGATCTGGGTGATGGATTCATCTCAGGCCCTGGCGTTGGCAATATCGCCTACGACTCTGATTTTGATCAGTTCTTTGCNACTAATATGGAGGACGGTATGATCTANCGTATTCCTGCTGGNGGTGGCCCGCCGTNTGGCACGCCCTTCGATCCCCTCACGCCTGATTCGGGNGACCCNGGCATGCCTCCCGTGAATGACCGCCTCTGGGGNATCTCGGTCCANAANAAGCAGGTCTATTACGCCGTTTGGAATNCCGGATANNCNGGTGNCGAGGGGANGATCCGCCGCGTCGACCTCGANGCNACGGGTGCNATTATCCCAGGCACCGACNCCGAGATCCTCGAAGTTCCCGGAGAAACCCCCGGGGCTNCTAATTGGTCNGCAATCCACATNCCGGTGGCGGATATTGAAATCTCAGCTGACGGNCAGAGCATGATCCTCGCTCANCGAGGTCAGAGGGACTGGCAGCCTCCTTCAGGNTTNATTGCCAGTGCTAACCANGCTGGAAAGGTGTTTCTCGCGCAATGGGANNCTGCCGNTAGTAGCTGGGGCGTCACNAATACTCTCCAGTCTGGCAACAGCTGGGGCCAGGGTGAGACCTATGGNGGCGCGGACTTCGGGATGGAGGGAGGNGTTCAGGAGGAGCTNATCTGGTGCTCCAGTGCTGACACCGCAACCGACCAAGGTCCACANGGACTTCAGGGCGTAAGAGTNACNGACTTTCCGTTAGTTTCCGCGATNGTCGACTATAGCTATCGAGTTCCCTACGATCCTGANTACACGACGNGNGGTCCGGACTACAAGGGCGTCGGCGGCGACATCGACATCATGCAGGATCCCCAGGATGTCCGTTGTGTCGAAATTGAAGTCAGAGATATCGAGTGCCCTGAGGAGGAGGGTGCGCCCTTCAGTATTGACGTGACCTTGACTAATCTGTCGGGACAGGCAGTCAAATATCTGTGGTTCACCCCTTGCCCTGCTGATGAACTTCCAGGGGGCGCTATCACCGGCACACCAAACCCGGATGATATCATCGAGATTCCTGGGGCTGGGATCCCAGACGGAGGCACCTACACCCAGAATATTACCCTGCCGACTTCTACCAGTGGGGAGAAGTTCTGTCTGCGTCTGACCATGCTTGATTCTACTGGGGAGGAGTGTTGTACGGAGAAATTCTGCTTCGACCTCCCCAATTGTGAATGTCTTGAGGTAATCGATCAGTCTGTCACTTGCGAGCCTCAGCCCAATGGTCTGATCAAATACACCATTGAGCTCGCCGTCCTCAACCTGACCAATTTCAATGGCAGTGCCGGATTCGACTTCGCGCACGCGACCTTCCTGCCTCCCTCCGGATTCGTCGATGCTTCGGTCGAGCCCTCTCCGAATCCCATCCCACCGGGTGGCATCGGCACCGTGGAAGCCTGCTACATCGGGTTGCCAGGTTCACTCTGTGTCAGTTTCGCCGTTCATGACTCTGACCTCGTCGAGTGCTGCTCACAGGAGATCTGTATCGAGCTGCCAGAATGTGGAGGGGAGCCTGAGCTTCCTGATGCTTGCAAGCTCGACGATCTAATACCCTGCCGCCCCAAGGCAGATGGAGGAGGGCTGGTAGCAACGACCAGTTACACGATCTGCAACAACTCCAGTGTTCCTCGCACCTATACATGGTCTGCTACCTCCATTCCTGACCCCGCTTGCCCGGTAACTTTGCCTCCCTCTGCCTTCAGTCCTGCGAGCGGGACGATCGGTCCGGTTCCTCCCGGTGGTTGCGTGACCATACCCATCCAGATNNNCTGTGAAGGGCTTGAGCCGGGCTTCTGTGCCGCCTACCAGGTCTGTGCAGTAATTGCCCCCGACCTCGAGCCCATTTGCTGCATGGCCAAGGTTTTTGCCCCGGAAGAGGGNGCGGTTGTTATTGGCGCAGACCCGAGTGAGCCCGTGGCAGTTCCCGTGGGTGGCANCGCAACTACTGAGCTGCTTTTGGAGAACACCAGTAACGACCTGGTCACTGCCGACTTCGTGATCTCGGATACAGCGGGAATCCTTGGGGTCAGAGAGGGTCTTACGGATTCCCTCTCTGGTAATGCCTACCGCATCTCGGTCTCCCTTGATCCCGGCGAGGTCTACCCGGTCAATCTGTTGCTCACGCGCTTCGATGACGGGACTAACTCTCCCGACTTCACCTCTCTACAGATCCATCGTCTCTACGGGGATGACCGAGTGATCAGCTCAGAGCGTTTGTTCAGTGTCTCGGTTCGTCTCAGTCGCGGAGGAGAAGTGCCCTTTGGGATTCGACGGATCGCGCTGCTTACCCAGCCAGAACCTCTCTTGGAGCTCACGATCGAAACCCGGCTTGGTCGGACCTATCGCGTCCGGGAGTCGATCGATCTTATCAAATGGGACGATGCTACCTGCAGCATTCTTGATGGGGTCATCAATCCAGATGGAACCTTCACAGGAACGGGAGGAGAGGTGATTTGTGGTGTGCCCTGCGAGGTGACTGATCCCCGCCGCTTCTTTATGGTGATAGAGAATCCCTGAGGTAAGAGAGGTCACGGATTCTCGCCTTCAGAAGAGGCCGGNGTCTGCGTTGGTTTGCTGGTGTCCGGTGNAGTCCCGGAGAGCGGCTAGGGCAGGGTAACACTCACGTCATCGATATAAAATCCGCCCCAGACACTACCATCATCGTTGCTGAGGAAACGAAATTCGACCTTGATAGTTTTTCCAACAACGTCCTCGGCGGGTAGCAGGAAGGATTGGTCGCTCCACCCGGCAGCACTGCCCTCAATAGAAGAAATCTCCAAGCCAGCGATGGGGGTGTCGTTTTCGGCATCGAGGATGCGGACGAATCCGAGATCAGGATTCGTCAAGGCGAGGTCGGTGTCGATGAATTGTCTGAAGGCGAGAAGGGCATCTCTCCCCGGTGGAATGAGAATCTCCGGTGAAGTGAGAGCTGCATCAGTGCCGTCAAGGTAGTTTCCGGTAATGTTGGTGCCCGCGCTGTTCTGGCCACTGGCAGCGGTGGGCGGACTGTTGTCTCCGGTGGGCGTTCCNACCTGCCACGCGGTTCCGTTGCCGGAATCACGGACAGTCCAACCGGCAGGAAGNGAAGGGGGCATCCCGTCGAAGTCCTCGAGCGGAAGAGGCTGAGGGGCCTCNGACTCNCGAACNACGAAGAAGCGCCTCGGTCCATCNGANGGGACGTTNGTNAGGNCATTTGTTCCCGTNNCGGAGGCCGGGATNCCGCGGTAGACAGTGAGGGGNTCGAGGTGGNGATTCCAGNTTGCTGGTGGGCAANTTCGATANNTCNGCGCTNCTGAGGAGGTCATACACCATGCCNGTTNTGCTATTCCANCTNAGATCGTAGTTGTCNCCGTTACGAACGAGGGTGAGTTCGAGCGGCTCATCAGATGTTGGAANTTCAATAATCTGGAACCCGCCAATNCCACCTCCCCCGCTTGCNCCTGGNGCGAGNCCGAAATTGANGGTGATTGANGAGGANGTCAGGGGNGCTTCATCTGANCCAAAAANTGCGATATTCGCCTTAGNCGCAGTNGTTCCGGTCTCGTAGGTAGCCTGGGTGGTCAGGGTCAGGTCCTTNCTGAAGGCCTTGGGGTCCCAGTAGTAGGTGCTGGNTCCATCGGTAATGTAGGAAGCATTNTTNCNATCGAANCCNGTCAGGTAGACGNCNACCTTGTANNTNGAATANGGAATCTCACTGATTACGGTNGGAGCTGGGTTTTCTGCGAAGAATTGAATGCCGGANTTCATGGGGCTGAAGTTGAGCGGCGCTCCGGAGAAGGAGCCCGCGCGGTTTCCCGGTGCCGAGATATCAGCGGTAGTGGCAACCCCGGAGGCATCAGTAAGATCGCTTATGTTCGTGGCGGAACTATTGATCCAGGCTCCTGTCTCCCAGGCAGTAAAGCCCGCGAAGGCGTTCTGGTTGTTGATCGTGTTCCCTGCCTTGAGGTTGATGCTGATGACCCCTTGGCCTGACAAGGGGGGTAGGGCGGCGATAGTTGCCAAAAGGAGGATTGAGCAGATCCGGGGCGGTGCGTTATTTGTCATGGAGCTTTTTCGGTCGTGTCTGGTGGTGTTTACCGAGTTCTCGGTGGAGGGCCGCAGGGCATTATCACGGTTCGATCTCGAGTGAAAGTGCGGGCTGTGCCGTGCCCCTGTTATAATTCGTGGTGAGTTGTCCTGACCAAGAAGAGGCCGAGGCTACAGACCGGGTAAAAGTGTTCAGGTGGGTGGCCAAAGACAGCCCGATACGCTAAAGGTTTTGTTAGTCCTTGATAATGGGATACATGTGGCACAACCGTGGATATGGTTCTTACCAGAAAACTCGCGCTCCTCTTGGTGGGATTTGGCTTGGTTCTGGTAGGTGTAAAATTCCTTCTGGACGTTCCCCGGGTAGACCAGGAAGAGGGAGAAGAGGTTACGGGAGAGGCTGGGACGAAATCCCAGGGCAAACAACAGATGGCTAGTTTCCCCCTGGAGGATCCACTGCAATACGGCCCAAAATGGGAGGAAAGGTCCATCATCACGATAGACTCATCGCCTCCGTCGGGCGCGGAAATCACTTTTCGGATTACCGACGAAGCAGGCAGGTCATCCGGGGAAGTGCTTGTTGACTTCGTAGGCTACGATGAACTTGATTTCCTGAGAAGGAAGATCATAGGGCGAAAGAAAAATTCTGACGCGGGTAGAACCAACTCCAATTAACGATGATCGATAAAGTTATTTTGGTCGTTTGCGCTTTGGCACCCCTTACCTTTGGAGAGGTGGCCCGGGACGCTAATGGTTGCCGGGTACTAAGCTCTCTGCCGGAACCGGGTATCCACCCCCGCATCTTTTTTACTGCGGATGAATATCCGGCTATGCGGAAGCGTTTGAGTACTCCGCGGTTCAAGGCGGTTTTCGGTAAGATCCGGAGGCAGGTTGTTTCTCAGGCCTTCAGTCAATACCGGGCCCTGGCGGATGCGGACTTCGCTCGGGACGGAGTTAGTGACGATGAGATCGTTGATTACCTCGTCGCAGGGGAGGGTCGCAATATTAACTGGGGCGTGGCCAGCGTGACGGCAGTGCTCGATGACAATGGGCCGTTGAAGGATCTGATGAAACGGGTGGTGGTGAATTATGCCCATATTATCCTTGCCTCGCGGGAGCGGTCTGAGGATAGCGATCTTGCGGCGTCTCCCAAACTTCAGAAAGCATTGACGGTATGGACCCATGATCGATTTGACGTTGGAGTAAGCTGGACCTTCGGCGGGGCCGGTCTTCCGCTTGCCTACGATGTGCTCTATAACGAAATGGCTGAAAATCAGCGGACTACTGTGAGTCGTGCGATTGCCGCGGCGACGAAGGGGCGCAAGAGCTACGGGAACGGGATGGATCGAGGGTTTGCAAGCAGCAACCACTATGGCTACCACGGTGATCTCGCTGTGATGTTATCTGCGATCGAAGGCAGGCCTGGCTTCGACCAGAAGACCTGGGACGGTATCGTGCAGGTCATGACAGACTACTGGGAGGTCGGCTATACGCCTCTCGGGGTTAGTCGAGAGGATGGATATGGGCCGAATCTTGGAATGCGCGCGGGCAGTCGGGGATTTCTGGTGATGGCTCGCCGGGGCTACAACATTTTTGAAACCGAGAAGTACCGTAAGTTCATCAATTATGTGACTCAGGACTACGACCCTTACCCGGGAGGCCATTTGAACGGGGGAGCCTCTGGAGGGCCCTACCCTGAGCTCTATCCCACGAGCACTATCGTGGCGCGCTACATGTATCCGGAAAACACGGCGGCCAATTTTAATTATCGTCAATTGGTGGGAGAGAATTACGAGCGCAGGATTCGCTGGCAGGGTTGGCTGGACTATCTGCTCTACGGTAGTGACTGGAAAGGACCTGATAATCGGGAGTCCATGCTGAAGGGAGCCGGCCTTCCCCTGTCCGTATCTTACCCAGTACGCGGCAAATTTATTGCCCGCTCGGATTGGTCCAGTGACGCAATCTACCTTACATTCGATGCTCGTCCCGATGCTCACCTGATCGGACATGACAAAGTAGACCGGGGGAACTTTTCAATGTCGGCCCTCGGTCGTGTCTGGGCCTTTAGCGGAGATTTCCATCAATGGAACACAAGCAGGGAGAACTCACTGGTCCATATTGACGGAAAGGCTCAGGCTTGGAAGGCGCCTAGTGCAAGAATGCTCTGGAACAGGCACGGTAAAAACGTGGCCGGGGCTGCAGCAGACCTGAAGTATGCCTACGATTGGGAGTGGACTCCTCCGTGGCCCAAGTGGGGAAAGTCTTACCCGGCTCCGTGGGAGCCGGAGAAGAGCAGTGCTAGCGACCTGGGCTGGCCTCGGGATCACCTGATTCCAGAGGTGGACGGAGAGATTCACGGCAGTGCAACGGGTTACGCTGGGCGAAACAATCTCCATCGGCGTCCCTACAACAGAGTGGAGAAGGCATGTCGTTCTGCGTTTCTGGTGCGTGGTTCGCATCCCTATGCGATGATATGTGATGACATCAGAAAAGATGATGAAGAGCATCATTTTGAGTGGATCATGCAACTGCCCGGTGATCTCACCGAGGTAGGCAGAAGCAGGGATCAAATTATTCTCAGGGAGAGCAGGGGGGATCGGTGCCTTCTCGTACGCTTCCTGCAGGCCAAGGCCTGTGACATTCGAGTCGAGAGCTATCAGGTCCACGAGGACAGGCGCAGTGGAAAGGTGACCGAAGGACAACGGCTGGTCGCTTCCTGTGAAGCTATCGAACCGGCGTTTCGAGTTCTACTTGTGCCCTTTCGGGAGGGAGAGAAGCTGATTCCTGTTACAGCGTGGAATCGCGACGGTAGCTTGTTGAGAGTGGCCTTTGGCGAGAGTTCACACCTTTTGCGATTTGAACGGAGAGCGGGCGCCACCAGGATCACCCTGCAATCACCGTGAGAGGCCCGCTCTGCTAGAATCTGAGCTGCTTTCTTCTGCGAGGACCTTTCCTGCCCTCGACTCTCTGAAGGTAACCGCCGGGTTCGTCTCGTGTGCGAGCCCCCTGATCGAAATTGCATGCTCTGTTCCGTCTTTCAGCATGACTTTGAGTTCGCTTTCCGAATGAGCTTCGACAGTTCGTATCATGGAGGTTTCTTTTTTCTCAAAGGGCTCGATGACGGTCAGAAAGTGAGCTGATCTCCCGGTCGTGCGGGTGCTATAGGCGTGGCGCTGATACTGGGTGACCTGACCCTGCGGATAATCTGCGCCGAGGGCAACGGTGAGGCGCTTCGCGCTGATGTTTGTCAGGTCGATGCTGACCTCGCCATCTCCACGGGGTTGGGCCGGCAGGGTTTCCTGAAAGGGTTTTCCAGCAATCACAACCGGACCTCCGCGGTAATCCTCACCAGATTTGATGGGTAAGTTTTCGGGGCGGCCATCAAGCTCGGTGCGGATGCCATTGAGCATGAGCTTACCCTGTTTTTGAAGTTCGGAAAACGGCACATTTTGACCGTTGGCGAGTTGTAACTTGCCGCCTCCCCAGAAGAGGCAGTCTCCTTTGCTGAGAATGAAGCCACCACCTTTGCGCCGATCCTCGTTCCGCGTTTTCAGGATGAGAGTCCGGGCATTTTCTGGAATCTGGAGGTCGATATCCTTACGGCCGAGGATCCAAGGGGAAAACTCGTCCTCGGCGACAATGGCGCCATCAATTTCGATGGTGAATTTCGTCCATCCTGCCCGATGGCGAACCTCGGGGGCCGCTCCTATCATGATTTCTGCCTGCTTGGGCCAGGCAGCGTAGACATCTGCATAGAGATCTCCTTTTTTGCCTTTGAGCGTTCGCCAGTTGAGGTGGGACTTTTCGTCGTAGATTGTACGGAAACGGGTTCGGGACGTGCCGTTCTTACTCCACCATTGGCAGTTTGTGACGAGTTGAGTGGCGAGCCGTGGATTGGTGTCCATCTGTTCGGTATGACGGAGCCTCTCCACTCCATCACCCTCGATTCCCTGAAAGCCTCGGATTTGCAGAAAGTTGTCGAATGTATGTTCCTTCTCTCCTTGAAGGCAGTCCGCTAGCACAATATAGTGGTCAGTTACGACTGCGATTCGGCGTTGGAGAATTTTTTCAGTCCAATCTCCGATATCAGCGACTTCGGGTTCCCTGCCGTTCTGGCCGCGCGCCGTGGGCATGAAGACGTCCTCGGCGGCGAGGCGTTCGCGGCCGGGAAGAATGGCGCTCTCACCTTCCTTGCGGTTCGGCCGTTTCATCTGTAATCCGAGGTAGGGTGGGTATGACCAACGAGCATCAGTTTCGACTGCCGCAGCCTGCATCCGGGGGCCGGAATGAAACATCAACCGCCGAGACTCAACCGCCTCCTGATTCCTGCCATCCACGACCACCATGTTGTGGTTAACGGACGATTGCACGAACATGCCGTACATGAAGCTGGCATAGGAATACCAGAGGCCGTGGCCGCTGGAGTAAAAGCTGCGATCGTAGCGGCGCATGGAGTTGAAGTTGGTTCGGTCGAAGTGGCCATGGTATGCCCCGTGAGTGCCATATTTCAGGCTTATCTCGATCTGTTCGCTGGGGCGGCGATCGGGGGTTTGCGAACGCAGGGTGATAAACCCGATGCCATCGGACCAGGCGGACCGGGTTCCGATTTTAGGAGTATGTTCCGGTAATTCTGGCACGCCGTAGAGAAGACTGCGCCCGTCTTCTCCACGGCGTTTGACCAAGGCCGCGAAGGCCGGTTTACGCCACATCATGTAAGCAATCTCAAAACCCTCGTCGGAAGTAAGGCTCCACTCCCCGCCATCATTGGCGGCATAGATCTGCCCGTCGTGAGAAAGATGGTCGATGAAAGAGTCCCAGAGTTGATCGAGAGTGAGTCGTGGTACGGGGTGCTTGCCAAACTTCTGGAATGGTTTGCCACCAAATTCGCGCTTTCGGGTCTCGACGTCATCGGTGAGCCGCCGGAATTCCTTTGAGTACCCAGGGGTGAAGTATTGGTCGATCATGTTAACTCCGAAAGGTTCAGCAGCGAGGGCCATCTTGCAGATGTAACGCGAAACCCAGACGTTATAGTTCACGGAACCCTCGTACCACCATCCATCAGGCATGATTCCGTTGGCGATGTTGTCGTAGACTCCATCGGTAGCGTAGAGAAAGTGCTCGAACCACGCGAAGTCCTGAGCGGCAAGNGCAAGGGTAAAGCCGCAGCGCGCCTCCTGGAGTTCTAGGTTGGCCACCCCGGACAGGCCGATACGATGCATGCGCTCGCGGATCTCACGGTCAATCCGGACATGGTCTCCCTCGGAGAATACCCCTGAGTCCGCGATCATATCATAAATCTCACAGGCCTGAATAAGGTCCTTCCCGCCCACATCAAAGCGCACGCCCTGCTTGGCCTGTTCGGCGTATTTCCTATCGCGGGAAATTTGCCATGCGACTGCAAAGGGCCAGCGAGCTCCCGGGCGGTTGTCCGTGGTTTCATGGTCGAGGTAGCGCTGAGCGGCCCTCTTTGCCCATTTGTAGTTGTTGATCTTATCNCGTACCTCTTGCCAGCGTTCGGGCGTATGAACAAGGTAGGGATGAGGAAGTTTGCAGGCGGTAATGAACTCGATCTCGCCGCCAAGCTGCCCGTTGGCAAGTGCCACGATTTTCTGACGCTCGCGCCCACCGGGGGGAACACGGTCAGTGACATTAACGGTAATTGCAGCGCTTTTGGTTTCACCCGGCTTGAGGGTGAGGTGCTCTGGTGTGATCGAGGCAATCATCACATGTTTGCTGTAGGGATGATGTGCAAGAGTCACCGANTGCGAGCGGTTGGAGCAGTTCATGACCTTAAGCTCGTAGGTGAGGTCGGCATTTTCCTTTCCGGCGCGGGACCTGATCTCGGAGAAGAGTTTTAATACCGGAGCAGCGATGATGTGCACTCTTGGCACCGTCAGGTGGCCGGTCTTACCGCTGGCAAAGGNGCCGCCGATTTCGACCTTCTCGATCTGGTGGAAGGTCTCGCCGAAGGGGTAGAATTTGTCAAAGGCGGAGAATGGTAAATCAATGATTTCCGTCCTNCCTGATCCAACGAGGCTGAACTTGGCTGTGCTGGAGACGGGTGCGGTGGTGCGATAGCTGGATTTCGCTTCGCGACGCGGTGTGTGCAGGACGATTTCTCCATGGAAGATACGGTCTTCAGTTACGTTAANCTCGAGGCGAAGGCCGTATAGCTGAGACCAGTCATGAGGACTGTCGGCGATGAAGGTTGCGTTGCCTGGTATGCCAATTGATCGGGNGNTTTCGAAGCCCTNCCACGTTCCAGGGATGAATGAGCCTTTGGTTTTTTTCTCGGGGCTGCCGAGAGTNAACGAGGGCTNAAGGTCGGCTTCGCGCTCTGCNCCCTTCGCTATTCGGCCGCCAGCGAGACCCGGAAGCATCTGGGCCTGACTGAGTAAACCGNTTAGCAGGGTAAAAAGGGCTATAACTAATGAGGCAGGCCAAGATTTCATATCGGGAATGGTGAAGCTGTGGAGGCTGAGGTCCGTTTTATGAGGCTATTTGCCGTTCGAGATATTCAGCGACCCGATCAAAAGGGTCGAAGCCCATGGCTAATCCGACGGAACGGCGTAAGTTGGAGTTCGCATTGATATCGTAAAAAACTCTNCGNCCGTCGCTTGTGGTTAAATANTCCAGGGCACCAATATCAAAGCCTGTTGCATTGAAGAGGCGATGNGCCTCTTCAACTACTTCAGCNGGGACCTCGGGATAAGGTAAAAATTGANGCTCGCCTGCCGGGGTGGAGCTGGGAAGAGCACAAGTCCCTCCTTCCTCACCTTCCGGGTTACAGTCTACGGAAGGGCAGAGGTTAAATCCAGACACGCCGACTACTCGCATGGCGTAGAGGAGCTCTCCACCCAGGAATTCCAAGCGAACGATGCCTTGTTTACTGGGGTCGTGATCGAGCTTCTCCTGAAGCAGCAAAACCGGATCTGGCTGCCACAATGAAGGGTCTGCCTCCAGAAGGTTTGATAGTTCATTCAGACTGCTTACCTCGGCCATTCTGGCCCCACTACCTCCCTGATTGGGCTTAAGAATCGCAGGAAATTGGAGGGTCGTTTCATNATCTCGCAACGCTTCCACGTTGTTGAAGGCTACCGTCCAGGGATANTCCANGCNTAGCNNGCGAATCAGGCGAATCTGGGCTATTTTGTCAAGTTCGAGGCGAAAGGNAGNAGCTCCATTGAGGACTCTTGCGCCGGCGGATTCGAGGTGNTCGAGCAGAGAGATCGTGAAAGGTANTGCATGCNCGTTGCCGCGAACATAGGCGCTTGGACTCACCTGGTTGAAAATCGTTGGGGCCTGAATCTCCTCTGTGAGGTCGAAGGCGGCCGACTTAACNTCATAGGCAAGGTAATCGATGCCGCGTTTATCNAGAGCGTCGAAAAGTGGTTGCTGCCAAGTGGGATGCTCATAGACAACAGCGAGAGCAGGAGTAGACATTTTTCTCAGGTGAGGGTTATGTTAAGGCCATAAGCCAGCTCCTGAATACGTCCATGTAGCGAAATAGAATTCTTTGCAGTGTCATGTTCGATCTCCTTGAGCCGTTGATCTGATCACAGCGCTTTCCTCTTCTGAGCCACGTGAGCGCTAGGGGGGCACACTATGGAAGTTCAATTCCATTGCCACGTCTATTTTCCTGACAATAATGCCGAGTTCCTCATCTTTGCTTCGGTCATCAAATTGCCGGCCAGGAGCTAAGCCGANAGAGTCGACGATAGAGCATAGGAGCTTTGCCGTTTTTCAGATTTAATTCCTTGTTGCCTCCCGTGCCCTGGTCTCCTTCCACGAGGCGATTTGGTCTATTTGTCTATTTGCATGGGGCCGTATTCTGCTATTGTCTCCACGTTGCCGTTACCTCGCCGTTTCGGTGACAAGGCCCCGGTTAGTCCCCGGGGCCGCTTTTGTTTTGGAGAATGGCGTGGTTTTTCGGTCCGCAGGGACCTCATGCTTGTCCCCCGATCCTTGAGGAGGTATGTATGAAAAACCGTGATTTCCAANTTACTCAAGNCCCTGCTCGTCGTTGCACTCCTGATGGCTTCGCCAGCCTCTGCTCGGCTCTACATCACGGAGTTCATGGCAGATAACAGGGCGACTATTGAGGATGAGGATGGCGATGCCTCTGACTGGATAGAAATCTTCAATTCTGGTGATGACCCTGTGAATCTTGAGGGTTACTTCCTCACTGATGCGGCAGATGTCCTCACGANGTGGAGTTTTCCTGCAGTCGAGATTGCCGAGAACAGCTTCCTCCTCGTNTTCGCCTCGGGAAAGGATCGGCGGAACCCGAGCTCAGAACTCCATACNAGCTTCAGGATTTCCAGCGATGGAGAATATCTGGCCCTGATCAANCCGGATGGGAATTCGGTCGTCGCGGAATTCGGNNCGNAGGACAATCCTATTCCCGAGCAGTTTGAGGATTCTTCCTACGGACTCATGCAGGGAGGAGGCCTGACGCCCACCATGTTCATCAGCCCGACGCAACAGGCCAGAGTTCTTATTCCCTCCGATGACTCCCTCGGTGGAGGTTGGACCGTGCAGGAATTCGATGATTCTGGATGGCAATCGGCCCAAATGGGAATCGGCTACGACGAGAACGACACCTACTCTCAGGAGTTTGGAGCAACCGGTGATCTCGGCAATGATTTTAACGGGGTGAACACCTCGGTCTTTATTCGTATTCCCTTTGAGATTAGCGATCCGTCAACAATCACCAGCCTCACTCTGAGGATGAAATACGATGATGGGTTTGTTGCCTATCTCAACGACACCCTGGTTGCGGATGCGAACGCACCCGGTGGATTAACCTGGAACTCTGAGGCAACTGGTAATCACTCAGATGGCGAAGCAGTCACTTTCCTGGACTGGGACATCACTTCGTTTGCGAACCAATTANCTGCCGGCATGAACGTGCTCGCCATTCATGGGCTGAATGATGGGATCACCAGTTCGGACATGCTGATNACCGCGGAGCTTCGCGGCACNAGAATTANTGACCCCTCGCTCGGAGGGCCTGGTTACCTTGCNACGCCCTCGCCTCGCACCTTCAACGGCGATACCTTTGAAGGATTTGTTGGGGATACTTCCTTTAATATCGACCGTGGCTTTTTTGAGGAGCCCTTTGATCTTGAGGTCACATCCTCCACGGAGGGTGCGGAGATTCGCTATACACTGGANGGGAGTCCTCCAAGCCCCACAAGGGGAATGGTATATACCGGGCCCATTCCGATAACTGGAACAACGGTGGTGCGCGCCATGGCNCACCTTGCCGGATTGAGGCCTACTAATGTCGACACCCAGACCTACCTCTTTCCNGAGGACGTGGTTAATCAGTCTCGTATGCGTAGCTCCGTGACCCGGTCAGCGACTCTGGGCCCTCAGATGGTCGACTCCCTCAAGGCGGTGCCGACGGTCTCAATCGTCACGGACAATCCCGGTCCGTTCCAGAATGAGGGAGGCAGTAATATCCGCAGTGAATCACCGACGTCAGTGGAGATGATTTTCCCCGACGGCAGAGCCGGGTTTCAGGAAAATGCCGGGTTAAAGCATTTTGGAGGTTATTATACCAATTTNCGGAAGAAGAGTTTCCGTATCGGGTTTCGCTCACAATATGGTGCGACTAAGGTCAGATATCCCATTTTCGACGGCTTCGAGTACAGGCACTACCCGCCGACAGACCGATTTGATATTATGGACCTTCGAAGCGGCTCTCATGATATGCGCTCTCGCGGGGCCTACATGTCTAACCGGTTCACTGACGACTCCATGTTGGATATGGGTAACCTGGCTCCCCACGGGCGCTTTGTGCACGTCTACCTCAATGGTAGTTACTGGGGGCAATACCACCTGCGTGAGCGCTGGAATGCCGACATGGCTTCAAGCTATCTCGGAGGGCCTAAGGCGGACTATGACGCGGTCAATCTTAATGACGGATTCCGCAATGATGAAAAAGTCTACGATGGTGACGGCGTCTTCTGGAATGAGGCCAAGGTCCTGGCATCAGGATCCAACCCATGGGCTAGTAACGATAGCAATATTGATGTCGCGAATCTCATCGACTTCATGCTGCTGTGGGTAAGCGGAGACTCAGAGAGCGAAGTGAGGCTTCTCGGTTCCAAGACGCAGGGGCAGCCCTTCCGGTTCCAGATGAAGGACGCCGATGGCTACCTGCGCAGTACAAATCGCTCAGTGACGAGTTCTGGGCCTCTTGATTTGATGTCCCGGCTACGCAACGGCAACACGGACTTTGCCATGCTGGTCGCTGACCGCATTCATATGCATTTCTTCAACGAAGGGGCGCTGACGCCGTCCCAAAACATCGAGCGCCTGCAAAAGCGTGTCGATGAAGCCCGGCCGGGATTCATCGCGGAGTCCGCACGGTGGGGAGATCAATTTCGGGAATATCAGGACTGGCTCAACTATCAGGAGAACCTNGTCAACAATCACTTCAGGGGGCTCACCAGTACGATGATAGGGCGATTCAGGGCCAGTGGCATGTATCCGGACACCATTGCACCCGTCTTCAGTCAGCATGGAGGCTCAGTTCTGGCGACCACCCCTCTGACGATTTCAACCGATGTTGATACCATCTACTACACCCTTGATGGAAGTGACCCCCGTTTGCCCGGGGGTGTTCCAAATCCTACTGCGACGCTTGCTACCTTCGGTGGTGGGAACCAAGCTGATCCTCCACAAACTTTCATTACTACTGGGCATCTTTGGAAATACCTCGATGACGGAAGCGATCAGGGTGCCAGCTGGAGAGTGCGCGCATTCGAGGATTCGTCTTGGGAAGAAGGGCCGTCCGAACTTGGGTATGGATCAGATGGTGAGGGAGCTGGAACGACGCTCTCGTTTGGTCCCGACAGTAGCAGCAAGTATGCTACCACCTACTTCCGAACTGCGGTCGATGTCCCTGAACCGTCCCGGTTTCTCCGGTTTACACTTCGTTTGAAATATGACGATGCCGCGGCGGTCTACCTGAACGGTTCTGANATTATCCGTACTCCAAATCTTCCCGCTGGCGCATCCNACGACCAGTATGCCGGTAGCACTACCAGCAGCGAGGACGCCTGGTCCGATTATACTATTCCAACATCTGCCTTCCGGGCGGGGGTCAACCAGCTTGCGGTTGAGGTCCATCAGGGAAGCGGGACCAGCTCNGACATGCGCATGGATCTCGTTCTGCGGGGTGAGACTACGGTCGGGGGTGGGGGAGGAGGAGATAACATTTCAGACCCTCTCTTCTTGAGTGAGCCAGCGAGGCTTCGAGCGCGCGCCTACGATAATAACACGGGAGAATGGAGTGCACTGAACGAGGCACTTTTCACTCTGGATACTGAACCTGCAGGGTCTGGAAATCTCGTTATTACAGAAATTCATTATCATCCTGCGGATCCTGCCACGCCGGCAGAATNGGTGGTAAGTAACGACCGGGACGATTATGAGTTTCTTGAACTGCTCAATATCGGGCCACGAGCAATCGATCTCACCGGCGTGCGCTTTAGCGCAGGNATCAACTTCTCTTTTCCTGACAACACGGTTCTGTCCCCTGGGGAGCGCGTGGTTCTTTTGCGGGATAAGGTTGCATACGAGGCGCGCTACGGTGCGCTTCCCTCTGCCCAGTGGTTTGAATATACCGGGCGCCTCAGCAACGATGGGGAATTNCTCATCCTTCTGGGNGCAGATTCTGATTCTATCCGNAGATTTAGTTATAACGACCAGATACCTTGGGCGACTTTAGCTGATGGTAATGGTCCTAGCCTTGTACTCGTCAACCCCATCGGCAATCCTGAACCCGGACTTCCCTCCAGCTGGGCTGCCAGCCGCAATCCAGGTGGCTCACCCGGAACATTAGAGGCCGCCGGGGCCGACTACGCGACCTGGNCNGCTGNCTACGATCTGNCGGGTGGNCCGGGCGGTGACGATGACCGNGACGGNATAAGTAACTTCCTCGAGTTTCTCTACGGGTCTCGACCGGATCTTGCTTCGGACTCTCCAGGNCCCCGGGTNGGTATCGAGAACTTGGAAGTTGATGGTGTGATTAATAACTATCTCGTTCTAACCTACCAACGGAACCTCAACGCCTTGGGTGGTCTCACTGTNGAAATATCCAGTGACCTCGTAACCTGGTCCTCCGACCCGGATCTCACTGAACTGATTAGCCAAGTCGATAATGGCGATGGCACCGCTACCGTGGCTCTGCGCCTTGCCGCTCCTGTCGGCCTCAGTGGAGAACCTTATTTCGCGCGTTTGCGGGGGGACTGATCTACGGGGCCCTAGACTTTCCAGCCCTCGCGGAATTCGGAGTGAATGAACTCCTCGGCTTTCCCGTTGCCCCCTGGCTTGAAGGCCTTGGAGTCCCAGTCGAATCCACCTCCGGAGCGCCAGGCCGCGTTGGCCAGCAGGACTCCCTCAGCCAGTGGACCGCTGTAGTCAACAAAATCGCATGTCGCGCGCCGGCCACCCTTGGCGGCCCTGATCCACTCCTGATGGAAGCCCGGGGAGGGTGCGATCGACTCGGCCGGCNCAACCGGATCCGATCCGTCAAACATTTTNGCGGTGTATCCCCCGAAATCGGCTGAAATCGTTCCTTTTTCNCCAACGAAAAGGACCATCTTNTGTTCAGCTCNATATTTGTTGAATACCTCCTTNCGGGGTCCGCCATGCCACCAGTGGACGGAAAGCGCAGGTCGCTTGCCATCGCCGGAAGCTGCAAAATCAAGCCGAGTCTGCATTCTCTTGGGCGTCCGTTGGGAATCAATTTCTGAAGCTTTTGGAGCAAGATCCAAGTCCACTCGTTTCGCATGGCTCAGGCCNAGTGCCCAGTAGGGAATNTCGAGGGTGTGGCACCCCCAGTTGCCTGTNTCACCCGTTCCGAAGTCCCACCAGAATCTCCAGTTGTAGGGGCAGTAGGCNGGGCTGTAGGGCCTGTCTTTGGCCGGCCCCAGCCAGAGATCCCAGTCCAAATGCTTGGGCGCGGGAGGAAAGTCCCCCGGTAGCGCAGGCATCCCCCGGCTCCCGCCTTGGAAGGCATAGACTTCTTTAATCGTTCCAATCATGCCGCTTCGTACAGCTTCCACTGTCCGACGCATTCCACCGTTGGCGTGCCGCTGGTTTCCGAGTTGGGTGGCTACCTTCATCTCCTTGGCGATCCGGGTGAGTTCCCGGCACTCCCAGGCAGAGTGTGCGAGGGGCTTNTCGCAGTAGACATGCTTACCCATCAGCATGGCTTGTCGTGCAGGNTGAAAGTGCGTGTGATCCGGAGTGCTGACTACCACCGCATCGATGGACTTGTCCATCTCATCGAGCATTTTGCGGAAATCACGATACTGTCTCGCCTTCGCAAAGCGGGTCCAATTCTTGCCTGCCCGCTTCTCATCCACATCACACACCGCCACAATATTCTCTCCCGCAACCTTCCCAAGGTTTCCTCCTCCCTGCCCTCCGATCCCGATGCATGCAATGTTGAGCTTGTCGTTCGGGGAGGCGGCACGAACCCGGGGAGACGTTCCGGCCCAGTATCCAGCCCCGAGGGCGGCGGTGGCAGTAAGGAAGTGACGGCGATCTGTCTGGGACATGGTGTTTTTCTACCCTAGTCTACGTCAGGGTGTAAATCCCCCAAAGGAACCCCTCCGAAATTCTTCTCCCACTCGCGTCACAGTGGCAGGACGGTGCCATTGGAAGGGAGGCTGTTTTTGTAGAGACTTGATGGAGTCAGTGAAGCTTTATCCTGATGAGCCGATATTGAGGGCCCTTGCCTGGCGGGTCAGATCCTGCCGATAATCACCAAGTCACCGGGGTGGTAGAAAGAAATATTGNGGATTTGCTCGCCGTCGATTTNTCGGAAGAGCCTTACGACTGCAAGACCGGCATCAATCAGACTTTGGAACCGTGCGGCCAAGGCACCACAACACGGCGTTGCGGAAGAGCCGTTGGACGTTGGGATTCTCAAAACTCTTCCGGGCACCTATGGTGGTCACGAGGGCGCGGCGGTTTGGTATGCTGTCGATTGTCCAGACCAGGGGGTGGGGACTGCCGCTGAGGCGTCCCTGGTCTTGAGCAGAGAGGACCATGACGTGGTTGTGCCCGCCCACTTTTGTGAAGGTAGCGCGTTGGCGACCTCTGAGACCCTGCCCGACCATGAGAGGAGTGCACTGGATCCCAAGTGGGTTGACTGCGTAGTGAAAGTCTGGGGTCCAGAATCGAGGCTCAAGGCCTGTCATGACGGGATGCTTCGAGGCCATAACGTAATTGACCTGACTGGAATCGTGGCCGTGGTGGCCGCGATAGGGGGTTCCAAAATGACGGGCCGGGAACGCCCGGTTCTCGTTCACGAGATCGGACCCCTTGGGGAAATCGAAGAGGTGCGTAGTAGTTCGGACCGCGATGAAGGGTTTCTGGCTGAGATATTGATCGAGCAATTTGTATTGGGACTCTTGGAGGTTCACAAAACGAAGGGAGAGAATCAAAAGGTCAGCCCCGGGAAGGTGCTTGGAGAGATCCGGGAATTGGTGTGGATTTACGCCGCGGTTTAGTTGGAGATGAGTGACCTTGAGTTGGTGCTCTTGTTCCAGCTTCTTTCCGAGCTCGCTCAGGGACGTGCGCGTCCCGTATTCGGGCTCGCCGGTGAGGATGAGTACTTGGGTGTTAGCCTTGTTGGAAGACAACGAGGTCCTGGCNTCATCGACAATAATGGTTCCGCGCATAATGCGCCAGTGGCCGGGCACAGTGCAGAGAAAAGGATAAGAGCCGGGTTTGCTGGGAGTGAGGAAACGGAGGGCCACCTCCTGATAGGGATTTGCCATCGGAGTGGCATGGAGAACTTCAGGAAGATCGGGAATCCAATCACGGTCGATGGATTCGGGATCTGCGAGGATCTTGTCCACTGCACTTCCGACCTTTTCCAGCGATCCAGGAGCGCATAGGACGAGGTTGTGCTGGATGACATCGGGATTATCCAAGCGGAGCTCAACCGGGGTATTCGCCGGGAGTCGGATGGAGGTTTTATTAAANCGGAGCTGATCGGGGACAGTGGATATCTCCACTGGTAGTAATTGCAGGGAGCGAATCTTGTCGAGAGCATCAGAAGCCTCACGAAGGGTGGCGATGGCGGTAAGGAGCTTGGAGGCGAGCTTGAAGGAAAGAGATCCACGTTTCTCCACGGGGGTTGCCTCTAGGGTAGAAAGATGAGTGTGAAGCAGGGCCGCGCTCTCTTGGGGAGGCCAGCCCTCCTTGGGTCGTGCCAGGGCGGCTTCGGCTGCGGCCGCGGCAAGATTCGGATTCTGGAGGTGTTTGGCGAGGATGGTGAAGATCTTAACGTCGTGTTCAGGAATGTGGCCGAGGCAGAAGAGGGCGGCTTCCTGCATGNTCCGAGAGGAGGAGAGGGCTTTTNGGGCTGGGTCGAGATAGGATTTTTTGAGCTCGATGGAATNGATCCGGGAGATGGATCGGAGGGCGTCGGGATCGAGAGGGAAAGAAGGAAAATGACCGGATCGAAGCTGCGCTGCGAAAGCAGCTTGGCGGAGGGTAGAGTTGCTTGATTTCAACAAGGAATTGANAACGACCGGGGAGGAGACTTTCGTGGAGTCGAGAATCGNAAGCCAATCCTGAAGAGAGGGGCGCTCTTCTCGTTCAAGCTGTTCGATGATCTCAACCAACACCTTCTCCTTCGTTCTGGAGCGCTCCCTGGCGAGGTGATGAAGGGCCTTGAGCCGAAGCTCGGAACCCAGGTTGGGGCGGCGGATAAGAGTCTTCAGGACACGTTCGCTGAGTGGAAGGGTGGCGAGTTTTGATGGGGGGATGGCCATAGGGTGATTTTCCAGTGCTGGTCCGAGGGCCTTGCGAGCATTGGCGATGGCGAATTTGAGGTAGTTATCCTGAGGGTAATCGCTTGCCTGTTCGATGACCCTGACTGCGATGGCGGGATCCGCCCAGGTGGAAGAGACGACGGTTTCGAGACGAACCTTGGCATGCGNGTCGTTCGCGAGACGCAGGAAGTGGCTATCGGCNCCGGGAAGATCTTCAGACCAATGCCGCAGAAGATGTGCGGCGGCCGCGCGGCTGTNATAGTCACGGTGAGTGGAGACTTTCTGGAAGAGCTCCGCATTGATCCAACCTCTCTGCTGATGGAGCCAAAGTGCTTCAGCGAGGTGGTGAGCATGGTTGTCCTCGGACGGATCGAGCGAGGTTAGCCATTTTTTAAGAGCGGGCCGGAGGGTTTCGTCGGGTAGATTCCAAAGCGCGCGGCGAGCGCGGTAACGGTTGCGATCTTCATAGGCTTTGAGCAGGTCGAGAAGCTCTTCTNCAGAGGCGTCCACGATCTTGGCAGGGGTGTCCAGCGGACGANCTTTCCAGGTAATCCGCCAGATACGTCCTTTGCTTGAGTCCCTCCGTTCGTCGCGGAGGGAATACTGCATGTGGCCGAGCACGGGGTTATACCAGTCGGCGACGTAGAGCGCACCATCGGGGCCGAGTTCAAGGTCCACTGGGATACACGCTTTGTTGCGCGCTTCGAAGACCTGGCCGAGGCGTTTGTGGTTGTAGGTTGTTCCGTTCTCTTCCCAATCATGAAGAAGAACACCCTGAAAGTTCTTATACTGGTTCGAGAAGACTTTGCCTTGAAACCTATCGGGCCAGTGCCTGCTTGAGATGAACTCCTGACCACAGTTGCGGGTGTCCCGGTTGCCGTAACTGGCATTGGCGACGTTGCCCGACTCGGGTTGATTAATTAGAGAGGCGTTGTTGTGACGAGCGACATAGAGATGTTCTCCCCAGCGGTTGATGGCGTAGCCCCAGGGATTTCCTCCGGGTGGGAGCCGGGAAACGATCTCCAAGCGATGGGTTCGCGGGTCGAAGCGGTAGATGGCATTGTCCTTACTGCGGCGTGGCCCGTAGATCGTTTCTACCTGGGTGTGATGAAACACGCTCTCCTGCATGTAGAGCCCTCCGCCGGGGCCCCAGACGAAGTTGTGGATGGCGNGGTGGCAATCTTCGCTCCCAAAGCCGTGCAGGAGGATGGTCTCCTGATCGGCCTTGCTGTCACCATCAGTGTCTGCAAGAAAGACAAGATTGGGCTCCTGAGAGAGGTAGATTCCGTCCCTGCCGAACTCGAAGCCAAGTGGAAGGTAGAGGTTCTCGGCAAAGACGGTGCGTTTGTCGGCTTTNCCATCCTGATCTGTATCTTCGAGGATCAGGATCTGATCGTTGGTCTTGACGCCGGGAAGAGCGTGNGGATAGGAGGGCATGGTGGCGACCCAGAGACGTCCTGCGGCATCAAAGTTGAGAGCGACCGGGTTACGGAGCTCGGGAAATTCCTGCTCTGAGGCGAAGAGTTCAACCTCAAATCCCTCCGCGATTTCGAACTGGGCCTGTTCCTCCATGGGAGTGAGCGCAGGGGAGGTGCCTCCTCTTTTTCCGGGGAGAGTAAGAGGGATCTCGACGGTGGAGGAATCATCGATCTTGGGTGAAAGGTTTTCGCCGCGGGCGGCACTCCAGATCCGTTGATCCCGAAGGCTGGACATCTGAAGAAGCTTTTTGCGCTCCAGAGGAAAGTTGACCGTGCCGTAAGGGTTTTTNCGATCGCCGTGAATATAGAAGCTATTGACGGTGCGGTACCAGTCAAAGAAGGTGTCATTCTTTTCTAGGACCTCGGTCCGGATGGCCTCCAGAGAAGCGTCATCAGGTAGAGCTGCGAAGAGCTTTTGAGGGAGAATTGCAGGAGCCAATTTCAGGTAGCCCCCTGCAGTGAGATGCACGCCATTAATCGTGCAGGCTGCTTCTTTCTCCTGTTGGTACAAGCTTTGAGAGGCGGAGTAGAGATCTACGCAGGGAACTCCAAGTGAGCCTGCCACGCGATGCATCGTATCCGTGTAGAGGGAAAGCAGGCGGTTTCGTGCAGGGGTATCAGGGACGATAGAACCCTCGCAGGCGAGGGGTGAGTAGAGGATGATTTTGGGGGGCGAATCCCCATTGTAATTGTTACTCCTGAGCTCCTTGAGGAAGCTTGCGAGGTCGGTTCCGAATCGGGCAACTCCTTCCTGTCCTCCGTAATCCCAGGTTTCGTTGAAGCCATAGCAGGCCAGGATGACGTCGACTTTTAATTCAGAAAGATAATGATGGAGGTCGCCGAAATCTTTGGGCCGCGGGCGCAAACTAATAGTGTCAGCTGACCATGCGAGNTTGCGAACGACAAGATTGTGCTCCGGGTAGCGCGCGTGTAGTTGGCTTTCGATCTCACCAAAGTATTGCATTCGCTCGGCGAAGGTATTGCCAATCCAGACGAGGTGATCACCCTTTTTGAGTTCAAGAGAGGCGGCCTNGGCGACGCTTGCCGATAATAAGGCCAGGAAAGCGGCTGCCAGAGTGGATCGATAAAGCATTGGAGAATTAAGTAATTACCAGAATGAATCCCTCTCACCAAACCACGAAGTATGGGATTTTCCCGGAGTGGGGGAGGCGATCAGGNCGATCTGAGAGAATCCAGCCTGCTACTATGGGTTTCGGTCAGGTTTCCTGCACCCTGCACCCCGCATTGGCAATGAGCCCACGAGCCTCTTTGCCCCGGTAAGGCTGACACATGGATATGTGGAAGTACCGTTGGTTCAGACCAGAGATTCTCTAGTATTCGCAGTCGAAGATAGTCTCGGCCCGTTGTAGCAATTGGTGAATACGGCCAGCTTGTCGCCGATCAGGCGTAATCGAGTGGCGACGGAGGTGCCAGCCCGCCATCGCAAGNGGAGTCCAGCGGAGGAAAAGTGGCAGGCTCTCGCGTTCATCCGGCTCGAGGGATCGCCCTGTTTCGTAGCCCGCCAGAAAGTTGCGGGCGAGGTCTGGGCACCATTCTTCGTCAATGTAACAGAATCCGTGCATGGCCATCGCAAGATCAAAGAGGTAGTGGTCAATACAGGCTTCCTCCCAGTCAAGAACTGCGATTAAGTTGTCCTCCCGNAAAATGGTGTTATCNGGAAAGAGGTCGCCGTGTATCAGGCCGGTGGGAAGACTCGAATTCTCTACCTCTGGGGTCAGCAGCTCGATGAGGTGCAGGAAGCGCCGAGCCGAGCTCGTCCCTGTCTCGCGCAGGGATTGCGCAATAGTGAGAGTGCTGCGCACCGAAAGCAGATTCTCGCAATCCTGAATTCCCCTAGGGCGTTCAGGGAGTTGGTGGACCCGAGCTGCTAGCCCTCCCATTGTGTGTGCGATCGCGGGNAGTGGCACCGGTTGCTCACCATCCACGAAGGGAAANACGACCCATGGGGAAGGATAGTCCCGATTCGGTGTGGATCTTGCTCTTCCCTTGGAATCGCGGAGGGGAGGAACCACCGGAAGGCCCTGCGTATACAGCCAGTCGATCAGGCGCAGTTCGTGGGTAATCCTTTCCTCCGGTTGTTCGGTGTAGCGCCGCAGGACATAGGTTCCCAGTCCGGTCTCGAGTCGGGCATTGAAGTTCGAATAGCCTTGATGGGAGAGAGCCTCGAGCTGCCGGATCTTCCCAAGCTCGAACTGTTGGCAAANCTGCTCTCCGGTAGACCAGAGCTCAGACCGCGANGGAGTGACGATCATATCGAGTCAGNCTCCGCTTCGGCNCGCAGNNAAGCGCATTCATAATTTCTCAATCGCATCCTGTTTTCCGTTAATGAGTGCCCGGGGATTGTCGCTGAGTACGTTTGAAGGCTAACAGGGATTTATTTGAGGAAGGGAAGTTCCATGACGATTGGGCGATGATCCGAGGCAAGGCGTTCATCGTGCACTATGGTGAGTGGGGGATTAACGAAGGGAAATCCCCGTGTCATGAAGTAATCGATTTCGACTTTGGGAGAGGGAGAGGGGAAGGTCTTGGCNTCTTTTTTCTTTGGAAGAATNAGGAAGCCTGCGGTCCTGAGCCTGGCCAGTGATTCTGCTTCAGGCTCGGCGTTGAAATCACCTGCCAGAATGACGGGATGCGTGCGTTGCTTGAGCCCCGCAAGGAGGTCTGCAACCTGCGCCATCCGGAAAGCCTCCCTCGTCCAGTCGTTATGGATGCTGACGAAGGAAAGAGGGGGGGCGTCAGCAGAGGGCTGGACTGTCACCTCGAGGGCGCAGCGGGGCTCCGCCCCGGGAGCGAGTTGGTGGCGGATNGATTTCTGAACAGGAAAGCGGGAGAGGATGGCCAGCCCATACTGCCCTCCCTGAAAGTCCATGAACTTGCCGAAGCGGTGATGCATTCCCAGCAGGGCTCCAAGGGCTGCAGCTTGGTCAACTTTTCCAGAGCGAGTGCAAGTGTGGTCAATCTCCTGAAGGGCCACGAGGTCTGGCTTGAGCTTGCGCAGGACGGATGCGATTCGCTTCAGGTCTACCCTGCTATCCATGCCGCGACCATGCTTTATGTTGTAAGCAACNAGTCGCAGGGTGGCAGGTTCCGCNGCCTCGAGAGGAGTCCTGCTCATGAAAACTGTACAGGTAACAAGAGAGAGGACAGTGAGGAAGCGGATTAGACGGCGTTCGTTCACTTCAGAGTTCTAGTCTAATCCGGCGTATTTGTCACCGGGAAGATCTTCGCAATCTCATCAGTGAAAGTTNGGGCTAGNCANGTTGTCCCAGCCTCGCTGAATTCGCCCTACCNGATCAAGGTTNGGAGATCANGGTGTGGCTAATCTAAAGTAGTTCGCCGTAATATCGGTCGCNGAGAACATCATTTCGCGACTTCCTTGGGAGCTTGGAACATCTTGCCATGAGTAGGGGGTCAGGCTGGTCGATTGTTGCAGGACCGCATCTGTGTTCGTCCANCTTACCGTGATCATGCNATTGACTGACGCGTTAATGGTTATTGATCCCAGGTCAGAGGGAAGAATCTCGGGCTCGCGCACCATATTGCCAAACTGATCGAGGGGCAGGGAATAGCTGCCGGTCTCTCGGATATAGCGGATGTGATTGTCCCGAAAACCGGCTTCATTGTCCTCGCCGTTGATGGCGAACTTGTATTCGACCTTCCTTGATTGGCCGGTGAAGGCTTGGAATCTGATGCTGTAGATTCCATCATCCACCACGGCATCTCCCGATTCTACCGCGCCATCGTCGAGGAGTTCGAAATCATTCGATGGAAACGGCCATTCCCACCAAGTCAGCCCGGCAAACTCACCATTGATGTAAACCCTATCCGTTTCCAAATTGAAGGGGGTCCCATTCAGAGTCAGGGCATTGTTCATATCGACGGTGATGACGATCTCGGTATTCTCGGTGAGACTAGAATCAGGGCCAGCATCGTTGAAGTAGCGGANGGGAAGCACTTGGGGGCTCTCCTGGGGCAGGATGAATGTTCGGTTGCTGCCGCCCTCCCACTGCCCGCCGTTGTAGATATACTTGTATTCGATGGTGTCACCGGAAGCGATCGAGTTGATGGTGGTTGTCCCGACGTAGATCGGAGATCCTTCCGAGATAGGCTCAAGTTCGAATCCGGGCGCCCAGCTATTGAACGCACCTCGGACCTCCAACCAATCGAATTCGGGGAGGAAGAGGCCGTCCTGAAGAAGCAAGGCCATGTTGACCTGAAAAGTAACTTCGATTCCTCCGGCAGGATCCGTGTCGAGATCATCGAAAAAGATGGTATCCAGANCCTGTCCTCCCGTCTGGTAGATAAATCTGCGATTACCGTTTTCACCTGGGCCGACGTCACCCTCCCAGATGTCACCCGAGGTAGCGCTTCCGATAAAGAATTTGAAGTCAAACTGAGATCCATCTGCAGCAAAAATATCGATCTCAGCTTCATATACCGAGTCGCTGCCAGCAACGACGGTTAAGTCGGTGCCGCCCCAACCGTTGAAGGGNCCTCGCACCAGGAGGAGATCGTTGTTCGGGTCGTAACGGCCAATCGCGATTTGAACCGACATATCCACCCGAAAGGTAGTGGTTTGTGCCCCGGTCAGGACCGGAGCTAGGACAATCAGAACAACAAACCCAAGCTTAGCGAACACGCATTGCATTTTATTGGTGTGGGGATGAGAGAGAATGGGGGAGAAGAAANATCAGGGAATCACTACCCTGAAAAACTCTCTTCCATTGCTGGTAGACTGAGAGTGTTGCATGAGATTTCCAGTCCCTGCTCTCACCCTGCCCACATTCTGCCAGGTTTGGAGGTCCGGAGAACGTTGAACGCGGTAGGTCATGCCAGGATCCGTCTGCCAGCTCATGTTTAACGTGCCCTCGCTGAGCCGGACTTCGGAGAAAGCAACCTCGGGCTCGAGTCTCGGAGCGACTTCGAAGCTGAACCACTCTACCCCATCTGCTGGGAGCGCGCCTTGGATCGACTGGTTCTCTCCATAATTCAAAAGGAAGTTGGCTGCTGCTGGGGGGGACTCAACGGAAAACCCTTCCCTGAAGGTTGTGCTATATTGACTAACCGCGATGTAATACATTCCCCCCTCGAGATTTGCTGCGGTGATGCCACTTTGTGCCGTTCCATTGATATCATCATTTTCAGTGAGAAGCTCACCCTCCGGACCGTAAAGCGCCATTTCAGTATCAATCGTGGANCCAAGGGTGCTGAACTGGAGAGGCACACTCCCATCTCCGAGAGATCCGAGGCTNACCGGAAGTTCAGGAGGCAGCCCGAGCGGGTTCGGACGCATTTCGAATGAGAACCAAGTCACGCCCGTAATCGGAATACGGACCCGTAGATTCTCATCCGAGGGCGCCACACTGAGGGTAAAGACACTCCCAAAAGGCCCTCCGACCACTTGAAAACCATCTGCAAAGCTTGTGTCATATTGACCAACCGCAATATACCACGTTCCCGGTAGCAGGCCACTAAACCCAATCGAGCTTTGAGCGGTCTCGAGGCTATCGTCATTTTCTACAATGAGGTTCCCNGAGGGACAAAATAAGGCNATTTCTGTGTCGATGACTGATTCCAAGGTGTCAAAAGTCAGCGTCGTATCGCGGTCGCCAAGAACTCCAAGCGGAATCGCGTCTTCCACTGTAGCACCGGCATTCTCTATCAGATCCTGATTTGTAGGATCCGTTGGAACGATCTGCATACCGTAGATTCCCGAATTGTTGATGCCCCGGTTAAGCTGCACTGAAAAGGAACCCGAGGACTGGTTACGGAAGACGCAGTAGTTCGCTAGGGGGTTTCCTGACCCTTCATCCGTGGTCCTGGTATAAGCAACAGGGAATAATCCTCCTACGTCAGAGTCAGGGAACTGGGAGAATGTTGCATAGGAGAACGTCTGTCCGGCGGTTGCGCTCTCAATCGCCCCTGACCGTGCATTCTGATCGGCTCCAAAATACACGTAGACGTCGTAATTCGCATAAGTGATGTTCAGGATATCTACCGTCGCAAAGCCATCAGGTCCCATATTATTCAAGTAGCCGTTCATCAGCTTGTTATCAGCGGGTTCGCTCCCGTTATTCGTGTTGTAGGTGCTGTTTGCATCCCAGATTGCGATGATACGACTGTCCTGCCCTTCGCTGTCAACCAGTGTGATTTCATCTCCGAGGAGGTTAATATTATTCCCGCCAGGGGCTCCCCTGGTGTTGTTCCAGTTCGTTTGAGCGACTTCCGGAAATCCCGCCNNCTCCGCCGGNAGAATGGTAGCAGCAGGATCACGNTTGCTGACAAAATTAATTCCGATGCTTCCNCCAGTCTCGANGGGNCGNTCACCCGCATTGTTGGGATCGGTTCCAAGCTCCAACTCTACGGAATCGGTGATTCCATCTGAATCGGTGTCCACCGTATCCAAGGAGGCGATCTCAAAGCTNAACCACTGCACGCCATCTGCCGGAAGCGCGCCTTGAATCGGCTCTGCGGCAAGAGGAGCTTCTGCCCGGTTCTCCGCCCAATTCAAAAGGAAATTGGCTGCTGCTGCTGAGGGCGCCCGAGTGTAAAACCCTTCCCCGAAGATTGTGTCATGTTGCCCAACCGCGATGTAGTAGGTTCCCTCCTCAAGATTTGCTGCGAGGATGGCACTTTGTCTTGTTCCACTGAAATTATCATTTTCAGTGAGAAGCTCACCCTCCGGACCGTAAAGCGCCATTTCAGTGTCAATCGTGGAACCGAGAGTGTTGAACTGCATTGGCACCCCCCCATCGAGGGATCCGAGGCTTACCGGTAGTTCTGGAGGCAGCCCGGACGGGATCAAGTCCCACCAGGTCATTACCGCTCCATGAGTAACCAAGTCCAGCCTGCCATCTCCATTGACGTCCGCAGTAAACAATCCTGTGCCACTGCATCGAGTCTCGACTCCGCAACTGAACGGTTCGTCCATTCGAGACAGCGTCAGGGAAAGCGTCGAGGAGCGCTGTCCNCCTTCCATCTCCTGGTAGAGAACATTGTTGCTCGAAGGCATCCCCAAGAACCAGTCCAGATCGCCGTCCCCATCGAAGTCCACGACATGGAATCCTTCCAGACGGCCGGCGCCGGGGAGGCTCCACAAAGTGTTAGGGTCCAATCCGAACGCGCCAGTGAAATTCCCCGCACCATCACCTCGATGATAACCATAGCGTGGGTTGGATGTGGCCGATAGCCCCGCTATATCAAGGTTCGAGTCATTATCAATGTCCGCTAGAAATATCTCCTTTCCCGCCCCAAGCCAGCTGGTTTCCGGGACCACTGTTCTCTGCCATTGACCNCCCCCCCCGCTCGGATTCTTCATGCAGATTATTTCGCCTAAGCGGTCGATCCTCCGAGGGAAAGTACTGACGACAACATCAATATCACCGTCTCCGTCCACATCTCCGGTGTCGACTCCTGTAAGACCCAGGCCGTCCTCCTGCCAGATGACTTGGACCCCCCCGTAAGTCCCGTCCCCGTTGTTGGGGATCCACGCAACGCGGCTTACTGAGCTCCCTTGAAGAACGATGATATCAAGGTCGCGGTCACGATCGAGGTCTGCCGTAGCAACGCCAACGATAAACTTTGCCCCAGTGAAAGACTGATTGAAAAAGTTCGTCTGGAGAATCGTCGTCTGTGTGAAGGAGCCCTGGCCATTGTTGGTGTGCACCCGCAGCGCAGCCCCCTGTCCNAGGTCCCATCCAGTGGTTGTGAAGCTTTGACCAAAAGACCCGGTAACGACATCCAGATCTCCATCATTGTCCATGTCTGCTACATCAAAGGGAAAATCTGAATATGTCTCTTCAATATTTGATATCGGAAGCACCGTCCAGTCGCCACCCCCATCATTTCGAGCCCACACGATTCTGTGGCCGAATGGCCCCCACGGGACGATGGCGAAGTCCTGAATGACGAAATCTATATCCCCGTCCCCATCAATATCAGCGGGCTTGGCATTCCCGGCATCGACGCCCTCAGGCAGAGAGATATCGTTCCGGATGAGGTCCGCGATCTGGGCAGAGGTGAGGCTCGCACTCAGGGCTAGGGTGGTAACGCTGAAAATGAATGAGTGAAGAGACCTTGGAAGAGAGAAAGGCGGGGCTGGAAACATATTGTCTTTAACTGGTTGCCGACCTTGGGCGAATATCCCGGTGAGATCAATTTCTAACGAGGGTTCACGGAAGAGGGAGGAAACTTCCCATGTATTGTGGAAAGATGGGTTTGAATTTGTCGATGAAATGTCCGCTTTTGTAGGCGGGTGTTCAGGCCGTAGTTCTCGACCACGCGGCCCGGTCGGTTTTCGGTGACGAGGTTGCACGTCAGCAGATAGCGAGCCCAAAGAGGAATTAGGTTTGAGGCAAGGAAATCCCAGCTTCGAGGCTGCTTCCACGGAGCCCCACGGGAGTCAGAATTCGTCCCCCGCTCAGCAGGCGGGTCCTCATATCCCAATTACGGGGTGCTGGTAATTTCCACCCGCAGAAATTCGCGGACGGTTGTCGATATGGGGGCGTTACTTACAAACCAGACCGAACTCGTGCCGTTGCCATTGTTTGTACGGCCGAAGTAGAGAGCTCCGTCTGTCCAATCGACAAGGTCATCAGAGCTCTCAGCCCGGAATACGACCTCATCTGCGCCAATCTCTTGCTGGAAGATGATTGCCGAAAAGAGCTGCCCATCGATTTCGATGGTAGCCGATTTGACGTGGTCGGCGGAGTCAGGGATGTTGGGATCGTAGCCCGAAGCGAACTCGAGGAGGGCTGCATGGCCGTCGCCGTCGTCGTCAAGGGATAGATCGACCACTTCGTTGGCAGCCATCCAGGTAGCGAGGTCGATGGCATCGCTTCCGTTGGCATTGCCGTTGAGGGTTGCGCTGGTCCGCCAGCTCTGGGGGAGGGAGGAATCGTTGCTTCCCGGACACATAAGGATAAGCGAATAGCCGTGACCATCGGCACTGGATGGCCAGGGTGCTCCCTCCTTGTAGGTGAAATCGGCGATGGCAGTTCCGGAGGCGTCTGCCAGCCGAAGTCGTTCTCCGTTATTGGAGAGCTTGTTGGAGTCGCCGATCTGATATTGCCCAATGACGGGGAGCCCTTCGCCATAACGTCGAAGGAAGGCTGCTTCATTGCCCACGACGATCACTCGTGCACCCGGGTTGAGGGTCATGGAGGGAAAATCGAAAGTGATCCCGTTGGTAAAGGACAGGTTGGCAAGGTCGACTGCCACGGTATCGCTTAGATTCTGCATCTCGATGAACTCGAATGCGTCGGAATCAAGAAATCCGGCATTCTGTTCCTCTGCGGTCGGAGGGCCAGGGTGATAATTGAACTCAGTGATAGCGAAATTGGCAGAGCTGGCAGGGGTGAGGCTACTGGTGCCTGTGATGGTTACGCTATCCTGCGCAATCAAGGTCCCATTGAAACCGATCGCCTCGAGAGTGATGGTGTTGGTCCCGGGCGCTACTGGGACAGTGACTTCCCAGCTGTTATCATCGGTCCAGGTGACCGGGAGCAGGGCCCCACCCGAGAGGCGAATCTCGCGGACATCGACCCAGCCGTCTCCTGAAATCGTCACGGAGGACTGGCCGGTAGCCGTGCCGTCAGGGGTATTGATGCGATAAGGGATATTGGCCACTGCGTTGTTGACGAGGTTGGCGGCATGCCGACTTCGAGTGTTGATGTAGGATCTGAACGAAGAGAGGTTGGGTTGATTGCCGGTAAGGAAGCACTGATAGTGATCGATCCATTCGCCGATGTAGGCAGAGTTGAAGCTGGTATTGACGATGTCGAGGATGTGTCCGTAGTAGGCCCGTTCGTTGGCCGGGCTGGCGGCCAGGAGCTTGTCGAGATCTCCGTTTGGGGTGAGGTCTGAAGTGGCACCCCGATTGAACGAGAAGTCCATGTCCCAGGGGAAATAGAGAGCCTTCCCGTCACTGGGCCGGAAATAGAAAATTGCGTTGTGCTGGGATCCGCCGCTGTAGTTATCGCCGATTCCACAGAGCACTTGAACCGCAAAGGAACGTAGCCACTGATCCACGTCCAGAAGTTCGGTGGTGGCGTCGCGGTAGGCAGTGCCACTTAAGCCCATGGCGATAAGCATCTCTATCAGGGGGGCGTAGTCATCAGCGGCCTTGTTATTGTCGATCTGCCAGTGGTAGCGGTAGAGCTCCTTGTCTCGGCGGCCACTAATACTGCGCATGGAAACTCCAGCCACGCTATCGGGATTCGGACGTTTGGGGTCTTCTGGTCCCCCGCCAGCTGTGCTGGTGGGATAGTAGATTAGTTCGTATTCGAACATGGTCCCGTCGTCACCATCGGGGAACTGGTTCTCCAGCCACTCATCGTCGAACTTTGATTTCAGCAGCATAGCGGACCCGGTCTGAGCAGAGCGGGGCGCGATAACCCGAATCAGATCATCGTTCATGCCGGGAATATCACCGGCGCGACTCACGATGTGTTTGACCAGCATTTCCTTCTGGCTGAACTGATCGCCGGCACCGCTGCGGTCGACTGCCACGACTTCGTGAGCGCCAAGGAATGGTTGGTCGTCCGGAAAGCCAATATTGAAGCCGACTCGGACAGCTTTGTTTCGGCCGCGCTGACTGCCCTTCAGGCGGACTCCGCAGTTGTAGTAGATCTCGCTCTCGTTGTAGATGATGGTGCACCCGATACGGTCGTTGCTCATGACTTCGGTCTCCCGATGAAGAAAGTCTCGATCGGCATTGGTCATAACGATACGGAAGTTGTTGGGTTGGCAGTCTCCGTAATCGAGGTTGGCCTGTCCGTCGTCCCACGGGATGATAGCGTGGGAATCGGGGCCCGACCTGGGCAGGAAAGAGGTGGCGCCGATGCCGTCGCGAGCGGCCACATAAAACTGCACTTTTCGTCCGCCGGACTGTCCGGGAATTGTCGCGGTGTAGCGACCCTCTCCTCGATCAGTCATCGAGATGCTGTTAAAGCTGCCCCCGTCCACGGAATAGCGGAGGGCCATGGACGCCACGCCGTCCGGGTCAGCTGCATCTACTGTCACGGTGGCACCACGATTTGCAGCAGGGACCGCAGGAGCGTGGCTAAGTCTCCCGAACGTGGGCCCGCTATTTGTGTCCTGTCGAGAGTTTGGCGTGCCCGGTGTTCCCCCGTCCAGGGGGGCGTCCAAGATAGTTGTGCGGGGCAGGCGATTGAAGTAGAGGCGCGTATTGAGCTGATTGGATCCACCGAGCCACTTTGCTCGGAAGCTAATCTCGTAGGGTGAGGACGAGGTGATGCTCACAAAGGCGTTACCATCTTTGAGTGTGGTTTCNGCATGGTTGTGCATGTGCTCCATGGCGCCGGTGGCACGCACATGGAGAACCTTGTTACCCGGGTTTTCCGGGTCGTCGATCACCTCAGCGTGCCGGTGATTGCCGCGCATGCGCCAGCGATCAAAATCGCCTCGGCTGAAGTCACCATTCTGGATCAACTGACGGGGGGAGTTGGTGGGGTTCTCTATCACACTGATGTCGTCGATGAGGAACTCGCCGGCATCAAGAAGTCCAAAAAGGAACTCGTTATAGCGGTCAGGGTCATTGCTGGGGATTCTGCTGCCGCGTCCGGCGTAGGTGATGGTTTGCCACGTGCCGCTTTCGAGGCTGGCGGACCAGGCTTCCGGGGCGCTGTTATCAGCGTCTGGATCGCGCAGTTCGAGGCTAGCCCCGCCGCCGTCGGGCAATCCCGGCCAACGCCCGCCGTCGTAAAAGCGCACCTCATCGACTGGGTTTTTTTCGGCGTCGATCAGGCGCAAACGTTCCCCCTTACGCGAGAGGCTTCCGCTCCACGGTCCGGCGATGTCGATGTCAGGAAACTTGGCTGCCAAGGAGACAGCGTCCCGGGCCACCACCAGAAACTGGCCGTTTTCCAGTATGGTCCCCGGGGGAAACCCGAAGTCGATACCGTCGCTGAAACTCCATCCGCTCAGATCAACCGCGGAGGAGCCCTTATTGTAGAGCTCAATCCACTGTTCGTTGGATTTTCGAAAAGGACTGCCCTCNTGAATGGAGAGTAACTGTGCGCCCATCACCACGTCGCTGCTCCCGGAGCTGGCTTGGTGGACTTCGACTGAAAGTCGGTTGAGTCCGGTGGTNAGGGAGGCCAGGGCAGATGCAGGAAGAGTTATGCTGGTAACCCCGGCATTGCCCACGGTGTCGCTCGCGGTGGAGTCGAAACTGACGGGTTCGTCGTCCATCTGGTAGCGTTCGANCTCGACTCCGTTGAGGTAGAAAATTGCGCCGTCGTCGATCTGATAATTCAATTGGAGGGAGGTGATGTCATTACGTTCCTCCTGGCTCAGGATGAAGTCGGTCTCGAAGTAGAAGGTGACTACCCGCGGGTCGCGCGAGGCGAGGGGGGCCAGCGGAGTATTGATCTCGTTCGCCAGTAATCCGGGGTTCTCGACTCCCAGTGGGCCAGGTCCAGAGAACCAGTTCACGTTGTCAGAGGGGTGGGCTACTGCCTCCCAGGTATTGCCCAGGTTGGAGCCACTCTCATTGAATCGCCAGGTCTCATCCCAGTCCAGAATGATGGTCGGATCTGGCGGTGGAGTGGCGGGGAGTGGGCGGGGGTTATACATGATTTCATTAATCACGATGTCGCTCTCAAAGCTGAAGGGGTTAGGAGCTCCGAAGGAGGGATCGCTGGGGTAGAGCCATTGATCTCCAGAAAGTCCACGCAGGCGGTTTGTAACCTCACGGGCGTCTGAGAGTTCAATGCCGCCGGGACGGTAGAGTGCAAGGCGATGGCCACCGGAGACCGGGAAGGCAGGTTTAATGATGAGTTCAGCTCCCGCTGCAAGGAAGTCGGCGGGCAGAGGCTGAGTGCTGCCGGACGAGGAACGCAATTGATAGCCGGTCAGTTCCACGGCGCTGGAGCTTAAGTTAGTGATCTCAACCCGGAAATTTGGATCGTCTCCTGCCGATATTTCACTGAAGACAATACTGCGATCCCGTTCGCCCGTAGTGGGCGCCTCCTCGGTGGCGGTCAGAACCGCACCGAAGGCCATGTCGGGGCTCGCAATGGCATCCTGGTGAACTTCCACTGCGATGGTATTGGCGCCGGGGAGCAGGCTGCTTCCGGAGATCGAAATAGCGGGGGAGAGAGAGCCGTTTTGAGCGGGGCTCTGGGCGAGGGTGTCATGGTTCACCAGGCCGGCGGGCATGTTCTCGCGGTGGATCTCGTTTCCATTGAGGTAGATTACAGCTCCATCGTCGAGTTGGAGTTGCAGGCTCAGGGTGGTGCGGGCCGGGTTGCCACTGAAGGTGAAATCATGGCGGAAGTAATATGTGGTTGATCCGAGGGTCAGCTCACTGGCGAGGTTGCCCCCGCCACCTCCATCGACCGTGGGTGCGGTGAGGGGGGTCAGGGTGCCACCTGCCAGGCCTGTAATGGAGCTGGAAGGAAGGGCCTTTTCCCAGATAGCTGGGTCGTCGAGTGAGCCGTTAAAAAACTCGCCGCTGCCGCCGGATGTGTCGCCGCCAAAGTAGAGCGGCTGCGGCTGACTGAGGCCGTCACTTATGGAGCCGGTGGAAGCTTGTGTTCCGTTGAGAAAATAGGTCAGGGTGCTGCCGTCCTTAACGACGGCATGGTGTTGCCACTGTCCGGCGGGCAGGTCGGGATACTCCAGATTGTTGTTTCCTTGGCCATTCATGTGCCACTCGAGCTTGGTGGGGGTAAACTTGATGAACTGGCGAGGAGAAAAATCGGCTCCATTGGGAGCGAAGCGATTGCCCATAATGACGGAGTTTTGATCCGTGTCCCCCGGAGCGCGCCGAGCCCAGAAGGACCANGTAAAGTCCTTGGTCTGGGTCATGACTGGAATGGTGGTTGCTCCCGCATCGCCGAAGCTGCCCGAGTTGCCGCTGAAGGTAAGGAAGGAGCTCCGGATGCCATCGCTTTCCCAACTGGCGCCATTGAGAGAGGCGTCGTTGCCACTGGGAGAGGAATCGCCCGCGCTGTTTCCTTTGCCTTCGTCGAGAGGCCAGTATCCCAGGAGTCCCTCGCCTGCCCCTGTCGATTCGGTGGTGCCAGCGAAGAAGATGCTGTCGGCGCTGGCCCAGGCCTCGTCATCGAAAGAAGGGCTATTCCAGTCAGCGGCTGGTGCGGAGTCGGTTTCCCGGTATTTCCACGCTGAGGACAGAGTCAGAATGGGGCTGATCGTAGGCGGTTGATCAACGAGGGGGAAATTGGGCTCGCCTGGTGTACCTCCGGACTCCGAGCTTGCGATCCAGTTAAAGGGACGGGACTCGGCGGTATTCTGGCTACGTTTGGAGAGGGTTGCGCCCAGGCCATCAGGGCCGACCGGCCAGTCGCCCTCGTCGCCGTAGCTTACGGAGTCCATGGTCCGGTCGCTATTGTTGACCAGCCGGATGGTTTCCCCGTTGTTTGCCAGCCGACCGGTGAAGGGTCCCAAGGAATTTGTTCCAGTGAGGGTGCTGTGATTGGGGTCGGCGGCGATCAGGAGATAGCCGTGGCCGGGAATGACAGTACCCTCGGCAAAGGTATAATTTATGCCTCCTTTGAGCTCCCATCCCGACATATCGACGTTCACGCCCATCAGGCTCCGCAACTCGACCCACTCGGTGTCGTTGTTTTCATCCAGCGGGTGATAGTTGATCTCGTTAAAGACCACTACGCTGTCGGCAGCCCGCAGGATTGGGGTCAGGCATACCAGGGTGATTACATAGAGGAGCGCGATCCAACCCCTCAACCATCGCCCCGGAAAGTCCCGGTCTTGCGACCGCGCCTCATGTTGATTGTGTGCCCCCTGGAAGACTAGGAGGATCTTCATGGAATAGTGACGCTGACATCATCCAGGTACCACCCGGGGAAATCGCCAATGTTGTCGGTCATGAGACGGAATTCGATTTTGATCAGATTGCCCATGGCGGAGGCCGGGAGCTTTGTGCTGANGTTTTCCCAGAGGCCCNNCGTGGTTCCCTCAATGCCGGAATTGACGACCGCGAGAACCGAATTATCGGCCGCATTGAGAATGCGAATCTCACCCGAATCAAAGGTTTCCTCAATGTCCCGGAATTCAGAGTAGTTCAGGGTGGCCTCACCCGCAAGCGAGAGATCAATGGCCGGCGAACGCAGCCAGATGTCGGCATCGGGTTGGTAATTTGCGGTGAGATTCGTGCCGAAGCAGTTTGATCCGCTGGGAGCAGTGAGAGGCCCCGGAGCGTCGGGTGATCCTAACTCCCAGTTTGTGTCGCCAGGATTCGTGTCGTCTACCCCGGTGGCCCAGCCTCCCTGCCCATTCTCGAAGTTGTCTTCAAAGACCGGAACGGGCGGTGCGTCGAACTCTTCGATGACGAAGTAGCGCTCGGAGTCCGCGGGCAGCGGGAAAGTGAGGGTGTTGGTGGTCGGGGTTGCGACAATATCCTGATTGCCGTCGTAGATGGGCCAGGTTACCGGTTCACCGTTCGAAAGGTCGGTCTCGCTACGAAGATTATAAAGCTTACCCAGGACGCTTGGCCATGAGATGACGAGATCGCCGCCAACCTGGTCGACGTCCAGCTGCATCTTGTTCGAGCTGGCTCCCGGTTTGACGTCGATAGCGAAAGCGTAAGTCCGGGNGAGATTGGCAAAGCCAAAGCTGTCGAGGGTGGCGCCAAGACTTCCAGCTTCGCTGAAGTTGGTGCTGTTTGCGTGATCGGTACTCCCAAAGGAGGTGTCGGTTAAGATGCTATTGGTCACTCCATTGGCGCTCGGGTTCTGAATTCCAGCTGCAATAGTGGCGCCTCCCTCCGGAACAGTGAAAACGTTATTCTCGCCGCCAAAGGGAACTGCGAACTGCATTCCAGGTTCGGTGTCAATGGTGTCTCCGAAGGCGATCACAGTGTGATTTGCTGGGCCGTTCACGATGGTNAGGAAGGGAAAAGTCGGCTGGGTGCCTCCATTGGTAAGNTCAGCGCCGGCATTGTACTCCCAACTGAGTGCGGTATAGGTTCCGGCATCCAGGAAGACCGTGTNGGTAATGTTGATGTTCTGGCGCATCTCATTGGAGGACCCGTNGGATTGGGTGTCGGTGACGCCGGCAAGATTGGCTCCGAAGCCGATCTTGATTGTGTTGGGACTGTTGGGATCATTCGGGTCGCTCCCCAGTGCGATTTCCTGTTCGTCGGTGCGTCCGTCACCATCGGTATCGGGGTCATTGGGGTCTGTGCCAGCGGTCACTTCTTCGGCGTCCGTAAGCCCGTCGTCATCACTGTCGGCGTTCCTTGGGTTGGTGCCATTCGCGATCTCGGTTCCATCATTGATGGAGTCGCCATCGCTATCGGCTTCCTGTGGATCAGTATTATTGGCGAGCTCCTCTTCATTGCTCAGGCTGTCGCCATCGGGATCTCCCAGGGCTCCATTAGGTCCATCCTGCGCGCCGTCGGCGCTTTCGCCAGTAGTGCCGTCGTCATTATCGTCGAGGTTGTTGGCGTTCTCCCATAAGGCGGGTAGTCCATCTCCATCGGCATCGGTCNCCTCGCCCGCCTCGACCTCGATGGAGAACGCGTAGGTGCGGGTCAGGTTGCCGTGGCCAAAGTTATCGAGGGTATTTCCCACCCCGCCGGCTTCGTCAAAGTTACCGCTATTCGCGTGATCAGTGCTCCCGAAGGAAGTGTCGGTGAGAATGCTGTTCTGCACCGAGGCGCCATTGGTGTTCTGCACGCCGGCCGCAACGGTGGCACCTCCTGCAGGGATGGTGAACGTGTCGTTTGGGCCTCCGAAAGGGACGAGGGTCTGCAATCCGGGGTCAGTGTCGATTGTTTCGCCAAAGGCGACCACCGTGTGGTTGGCGGGGCCGTTTACGATGACAAGGAAGGGAAAGACAGGTTGCGCAGCACCATTGGTAGCGTCNGGAGCGGCATTGTAATCCCAGGTCGTGGCGTGGTAGGTCCCAGCGTCCAGAAATACCGTATCGGTAATGTTGATGTTCTGACGCATTTGATTTGAATTGCCATCGGATGGCGTGTCCTGAACTCCGACGAGGCCGGTTCCAAATCCGATTGTGATGGCGCTGGCACGAGCTAGCAGGATGAAGCTGAAGCAGGTGGTGAGGAAAGGGGGTTTAAACATGATTAATCGAGTGGTTGGCGTTGTCCGTAGGGGTCATGCTGGATCGCTAATCGGTCTGATAAAAGAATGGGGCAGTCAGATGGCCTGACCGCCCCAGATAAAAATGAGTTGTTGTGAGGGGACGGCAATCGCTTAGCGCCTTCTTCGGAGCATCAGGGCGGCTCCGCTAAGAAGAATGAGGGCGAGGCCGGAGGGTTCCGGAATCTGCTCCACCTCGACGGAGAAGGCGTAAGTCCGGGTGAGATTGGCAAAGCCAAAGTTGTCTAGGGTGGCCCCAACGCTTCCGGCCTCATCAAAGTTTGCTGAATTGGCGTGGTCAGTCGTGCCGAAGCTCGTATCGGTGAGAATGCTGTTCTGCACCGATCCTGAATTCGTGTTCTGGACCCCTGCCGCGACGGTAGCTCCTCCTGCCGGAATGGTGAAGGTGGCATTGGGGCCGCCAAAGACAACCAGGTTCTGAACGCCAGGTAAGGTGTCGATGGTGTCTCCAAAGGTCAGCACGGTATGATTACCCGGCCCGTTTACGATGGTGAGAAACGGGAAGACCGGCTGAGTGGCACCATTGGTCGCGTCTGCGGCAGCCTGGTAGTCCCAAGTGGTGGCCTGATAGACTCCCTCCGCCAGAAACACCGTGTCTGTGACATTGATATTCTGCCGCATTTCATTGGAGGTTCCGNTCGATGGCGTGTCCTGAACACCGATGAGATTGGGNCCGAAGCCAATGGTGACGGCGTTGGCGCTGCCAATTAAAGTTAGAGCTAAAAGACTGGAGACTAATGACTTTGGTGACATGGAAGCTGAATGTGTAAGTTTTGTAGAGTTTGCGCTGCTCGCTATGGGCCAGCAAGGAAAATCACAGTGGTGAGGATGAGTTTTTGGGCTGCGCGCCTTGATCTTTTGGTAAACCAAGAAAATTTATCGCGATCTGGGATGGAATTAGCAGCNGGCGGCCCATAGCAAGAACGAAGCCTGTAAAGCGGGCCGAGACGTGATATAAGGCTATATTGTGCCGGGTCTGAGCTTCTTTCGTCCTTCCATGTCAGCTTTTGCCTTGGTCCTCGTGCCGTGGGTAGTAGCTGGCTGTGGCGGCAAAAAAGGAGGGGAGTCTGGTTCTGGTGAAAGTCAGAATGCAGGTCTTGACCAACTGTTGTCGGTCACAGCAGGTGCGATTCAGCGGATGGAGCGGCCAATCCCGGAATCTACAAATGGGGCGGGCGCCGAAGTTTCTACAGTGACGGTTGCCTCTACGGGTCGAGAGACTGCGGCCGACCGTGAAATAGCAGCCTTGATGCCGGATCAATCCGGATGGGATTCTGAGCGCTTGGCGGTCCTGGTATCCGGAATGCTCTCCCAGCTGGGGGAGGCGGGCGCGGAGAGCGATCTCGATGAAATGTTGCTNGATGGTTTTCAGTCGGCTGCGCTGGTGCCTTCTGAGGTCGAGGAACGTATCCTGCCCGGTGGGATAAAACTGCTCACCGGTTCCGCATTCGGACTCTCGGAGGGAAATTTAATCCGAGATTTGGTGAGGCTGCGCAAACGAGTTGAAGCTGGCAGGCCTGCCACAATGCGTTTCAAGCTGGTTGGAATCGAGATTGGAGAGGAGGAGAGGTTCACTACGGATGTTTTGGTCGAGGTGGCAGCATCGGGCGTCGACGGCCGGCCCGCCCAGATCGATTCCGTCTGGCGGTGCGAATGGATTGGAAGGGGCCCTCTAAAGCTCGCGGGCATTAAGGTGGTGAGCTTCCGGGAAACCCATGCCCCNGAGGTGCTTTTTGAAGACGCGACGAGGAGCGCGTTTATCAAGGTGCCCTCGTTCACGCGGCAAATGATGTATGGCGTAGGTTACTGGTCCGAGCGGTTGACTCGGGTAGACGACATGCACATCACTGGTCATCAGGGGATTGCGGTTGGTGATGTCAATGGCGACGGACTGGATGATGTCTATATCTGTGATGGTGGAGGTCTTCCTAACCGGCTCTACGTGCAAAATGCGGATGGAACAGTCGAGGATCGCTCAGCGGGAGCACGAGTGGATTTCCTGGAGTCATCACGTAGTGCTCTGATCGTGGATCTCGATAATGATGGTGACCAGGATTTGATCGTTGCCACGGTGGCCTTGGTTCTTTTTCTCGAGAATGAAGGGGCCGGAGTCTTCAAGCTGCGAGGTGGTCATCCCGGTTCGCCTGGGCCCTACTCGATGGCGGCCGCCGATTATGATAACGATGGAGATCTTGATCTCTACGTGGCGGACTACGGAGCGGGCCGTAGTAGCTCCGGGGCTCAGGGGTTCGAGGCGCAATCTCCAGTTCCCTACAACGATGCCGAGAACGGTGGGCGCAATATTCTCCTCGCTAATCACGGGAGCTTCCGGTTTTCGGATGTGACCAAGTCGGCAGGTCTGGACCAGAACAACACGCGTTGGACCTTCGCAGCTGCCTGGGAAGACTACGATCAAGATGGGGATGCCGATCTTTACGTAGTGAATGATTTCGGAAGGAACTCTCTTTACCGGAACGATGAGGGAAAATTCAAGGATGTCGCCAGAGAGGTCGGAGTGGAGGATATGGCCGGAGGGATGTCTGCCTCCTGGGGTGATGCCAACGGTGATGGCAGGATGGATCTTTACGTCGGGAATATGTTTTCGGCGGCGGGGAGCCGGGTGACCTATCAGCGGAAGTTCGAGGACTCGCGGGCAGGGGGAGATACAGCAGCCATGCAGCGCATGGCACGGGGTAACAGTCTTTTTGTTCAGGGAGTCAAGGGGGGCTTCCGTGACGACAGCGTGGGAGCCGGAGTAGCGATGGGGCGTTGGGCCTGGAGTTCCGGGTTCATCGATATGAATAATGATGGAAGGGAGGACCTGTTGGTAACTAATGGCTACCTCTCGAGTGCGAGGGCGGATGATTTGTGAAGTTTCTTCTGGCGGCAGGTCGTGTCGCCTTCACCGCTCAATGAGCAGGACAAGGAAGGCGTCAGGCAATATGGCGCCGCGTGGCAGGCAATCATGCAATTGGTGCGCAGGGGATCGTCTTGGAGTGGGTATGAGCGGAACTGCAGCTTTCTTAACGCTGGTGGTAAGTTTTTCAGTTCGTCTTATGTGAGCGGCCTCGATTTTGTGGATGATGGCAGGGGGCTGGCGGTGACTGACTGGGACCAGGATGGGGACCTCGATCTCTGGTTTCGAAATCGCACCGCGCCGCGTGTCCGTCTCATGTTGAATGGTTCTTCCTCCAGGCGTCCCGGTCGTTTCGTTGCCTTTAGACTGGAGGGGACAAAGGCTAATCGCGATGCGATTGGCGCAGTCGTCGAGTTGGAAGTCTCTGGTTACGATGAGCGCCTTGTGCGCTCGGTTCGGGCCGGAGACATGTTTCTGTCACAGTCAAGCAAGTGGATACACTTTGGATTGCCGGAAAATGCGTCCGTGCAAAGAGTCAAGGTTCTCTGGCCCGGAGGCGCGCGAAGTGTATTCGACAAGGTAGAAGCTGGNAAACGATACCACCTTAAGGAGGGCGAAGGGTCTGCAAGTCTCTTCGCCGTCGATCGTGCTGTAAGTCTCAAGCCGGAGTCTTTGGCCGCCGTTGCAGGCTCCGACGGAAGGGCGTCGGTCGTTTTGCCGGCCCCGGTCGGGCTCCCACTCACCCTCTACCGCGACGAGCAGGGGAACAGCGCTGAGCTTTCTGGCGGGGTCTCCGGCCGTCTCCTTATGCTGTGGTCCGCCAGTTGCCCTCATTGTCGNGGGGAGCTCGNGNAGCTCGCAGGCGGATTGGAGNAGCTTCCAGTTCTTGCGCTGTGTGTTGATGGGCACTCNGTGCAATCTCGCAGGGCAGCCGCGGCGATGGTTCAGGATACGGGCTTCNCTGGCGCCTGGGGGACGGTTAGCCCAGAGGAGGTGGAGAGGTTATATCTTTTACAGGAGGCCCTCTTTGACTCAGCGCCCCAGGTCGNGGTTCCGTTTTCTCTNCTCCTGAATGCACAGACCAAGGCGGTTGCTTTATACCGCGGTCCTCTCCGCAGGGAAGTGTTGGAGCACGATCGCAAGGTGATGCTGCCCGCCACCCGAAGGCAGCTGCGTAATTTGGCGCCACCCTTTCCGGGACGCTGGTTCACCGAGCCGGCNGCTGCCGACTATGTCCCCAACCTGGTCTCCCGGCGTACCCAGGAACGTTATCCGGAATTCTCAATCGGTTACCTGCGGGAGGCCGCCGAGAATTCCATGGGTGACAAAAGGCGCGCCCTCATGGCTGAGGTGGGAAGGAAACACTATCTTCTCGCGATGGAATTCGACCGGCGGAAAATCAGTAAGAAGTCGGCATTTCACTTTTCCAGTTCTCTCGAGGTTGCGCCCAACAACCCCTTTGTTCATAATGACTTTGGATCATCGCTTGCTCGCCGTGGATTACTGGAAGAGGGGGTCGACCACTTTANGGAGGCTCTTCGCCTGAAGCCGGACTTTCCACTCGCGAAGGAGAATCTGGCCAAAGCTCGAGCGCTGCTGCAGCAATCGAAGTAGACGCGTGCTATTCTTGCGCCTCCGTGAGGNAAAGGCTTCGAATTTTAGATTGGTTTTTTTGCTGCGACAGTTAGCACCANCAACAGTCAACGGGNCGTCACTGCCGGGCTCTGGATTAAGCACAGAGTTGGACAGTTTGCTCATTGCTCCAGGTGTNCAGGTGTTTTTGGCTCCCGGGCTGTTATAAGGGAGAAGTATACTTCACCGCATATGAAATCTTTAAACAAGGTAGCTGAGTCCTTTTATCGGTTCTTCAAAGAAGGGGTGTTTGCTNCGGCTGTCGATGACATCTCTGAATTGACGATGGAAGAAGCCTATGAATGCCAGAGGATTTATCAGGCGCTCAGAATCACAGATGGGGACGAATCCTTTGGCTATAAGGTTGGATGTACGAGTAATGCTATTCGTAAACAATTTGGATTTAATGATCCTATTTACGGTTGTTTAATGACTCCTGGACTTATCCAGGAGGGAGTGCCCCTCAAGGCAAGCGCGTATCATTCCTTAGCGATCGAACCTGAATTCGTTATTACCCTTAAGCGGGACCTTTCGGATGGCAACGCTACCGACGACGAGTTGCTGGATGCGATTGAGTGCATACAACCGGGGATGGAGCTGCACAATTACGTCTACCACTACCCACGACCCACCAGGCAGGAATTGATTTGTTCAAATGGGATTTTTGCCGGATTGATCGTGGGCCAGCCAAGGGTAAGGGCGCGGGAAATAGACTGGATGTGTGAGGCGGTTACCGTCACCGTAAACGGGAACGAGGTGGCGACAGGAGTAGCGGCCGACATTATGGGCACCCCCCTTAATTCCGTCCGATTTCTTATCAGACATCTCCGCGAAAGCGGGAAAGTGCTGCAAGCCGGCGAGATGGTCATACCCGGGTCNGCAACAGAACTNATTTCTATAGGTGCGGGAGAGGAGGTCACTTGTAGCTTTGCCAACGCAGGNAAAATAACCACGAGTTTCAGCTAAACGGAGACACGCTCCGCTTGAGTCAGCTCGTCTTTTCGACTGTTGCNNGTATTGGTGAGATCCCAGNATTTTTTCTTTGGAATATACGCGATAGATGAGCTAATTGAATGAAGACTNACTNGTGATGAAATCTAGAAGACACTTTATCAAACTAAGTGGTTTGTCTGCTCTGGGCCTCACGGGAAAATCCCATGCTTCCGAAGCTGCCACGAACCCGTTTATTCATGGATTCAACTTTAAATTCAAAAGAGGTGTTCCTGATGAAGAAGTCGCTTCTTTGATGAAGGAATTGGCGGCTCTGAAAGAGAAAATACCTGTTCTCAAGGAGTTCTTTGTTGGCAAAAATATCGCCAAGAGAACCCACGGGTTTCAGTATGGTGAGATTGCCGTCTTTGATAAGAAAGAGGACCTGGTGCTCTATGAGAAGCATCCTGAGCATCAGAAACTGGTCAAAAAAATTCTTCCACGACTAGAGATTGGGAATGGAATGGATTTTTTCCCGATCGGTGAGGCAAAGACAAAGCTTGGGGTAGCGAGCTACAAGGGGCATTTCGTTCATGCCTTCAATTTTAAATTTAAGGATGGGGTCTCGGAGCAGGAAATTGCCGGCTTGATGAATGAGCTCGCCGGCCTCAAGGCCAGGATTCCAGTTCTCAAGGAATTGGTTGTTGGAAAAAACGAGGCGCATTGGCACAGAGGATTTCAATACGGCCAGATCTCCGTCTTTGAGAAAAAAGAGGATCTCATGACCTATGATAAACATCCTGAGCACACAAAGTTGGTGCGTAAGATTGGGCCTAAGATTGTGGGTGGGCATGCTATGGATTTTATACCCATAGAGGCATGACCCTCTTGGCCGTGGGTATCTGGTCCCTTTAAGTCACTTTACCTCGTTCTAATGAACTTCCCTGATTTAGCGAAGCTCCTCGAAGGGCGGATTGCAGTAATTACTGATCACGAATTCCGTGACCGGGATCCTGAGGCTCATCTTGAAGCCCTGAAAAGAGTGAGTGGAGCAATTGTTGCGTGGCATGAGGCGCACCGGAGTGTGATTGATGGTAATCTGGACCACTTTTTAACCGGGGCTAGTTACCAGAAGGCACTTCTCTACCTTGAGACGGGAACCCGTCGGCCGTGCGGGGAATAGGCGGAAATGTTACTTAATTCGCTTGCGCCAGATAGAGGTCCGTAAATCTTGATTACAGCCAACAAACTCATACCCGGGATCCCCGATTTTCTTTAGATTGCCGCTCGCGTCTACGAAAGGAAGAATAGTCCATTCCCATTTTTGAGAATCATCCCAAGAGGGAGATATTGCGCGTTCGTCTTGCGATCCGGTTGCTCCAAGCGACAACATCACAGTAGTGGTGGCGAAAACGCCAATAAGGGCTGACTTAAGGTCGATCTTTTTCATGGTGTCCGATTCTTAGCGAAGCAAACTCCCCCAAAAAGGCGCAAACCGAGAAAAGCCCTCCCGGATGCAACTCTTCAGCCAAACTTCCCGTTCACGGCCCGAAGGAAATGGAGAGGAAGGCTCTGGCTGGCTATCAGAAACTTCCGAGCAGGAGGTTGCTATTGCAGGTTGATTTCCAGGTTATCGATTGACCAGCCACTGAAGTTGTCGGCCGTGTTGTCGCTGGTGAATTTGAATTCGATGATGATGCTTTCCCCGATCGCGGTGCCGGGCAGGGAAGCGCTTAACTCGTTCCATCCAATATCAAGCTGGGTAAGATCGGGTTCGATCGTGCCCAACTCACTCAGGTCAGAGGCCCTTAGAATTCTGACGCTGCCGGTATCGCCGAAGCCATCGGCATCACGAAACTGCTGGAAGCTGAGGCTAGCCTCGGTGGGTCCCGCGGCAGTGAGATTGATGACTGGTGAGCGCAGTGCGATATCTGAATTGGATCCATAATCACCGAGATTGGTGGTAAAAGCGTTAGGAGAGCCACCGGCGCCGGTGAGTGGTCCAGTGCTCCCAACAGGGCTTCCCAGTTCCCAGCTTGTGGCGCCCACAGCGTCACTGACGAGCGAGGTCCATCCTGCAGCGCCATTCTCGAAGTCTTCTGCAAAGAATGCTGGAGCAGGTTTTTCCACCAGGGCGAAAAAGCGCTTGGAGTCAGGAGGACGTGCGAAAGTCTCGATGTTTTCCGGGGGAGTAGCGGTGATGTTCTCCCGCCAGATAGACCAAGAAGAAGGTTCGGGTTCGCTTTGTGGGTCGGTTGAAGTCAGGATGTCGTAGGCCTTGCCCGGCTGGCTGTCGAAGGTGAAGACGAGATCACTGGCGAGGCCATCGACGTCAAGCCGTAGGGGGATCCCTGCACCGAACTGTCCACCAAGCTGAATCTCCGCAATTTGCATGCTGTTGGCGGAGGCCGACTCCTTAACGGCAGGGAAGACTACGAGATAAGAGGTGTAGGCGTTAGAATTGCCGAAGAAAATGGCTTGGGAGTTCGCATCATCGAGATCGGTATTTCCCCTTTCGTTGCGGGAGTCAGGGAGCGCCAGATCTCCAGACGAGATGAGAGTGAATTGATCGAGGGCAAAGGGGCCTGCTCCGGTCACTTCGGTCGTTGTGCCATAGAGTTCGTAACTTGCTGGGTCACGTTCGATGGCGTCGTTGGCGGTCCAGAGAGTTATCGAATCTGCAACGGAAAGTCCACCCGAAGGCGTGACCAGAACGCCGCTATTGAGTGCAGCGAAATTGAGATACTTCTGCCCCACGCCGTCGATGGCGAACTCCGGTCCTTCATTGGCGGGCCAGTTGTTCACGCCAACCACTCCTCCCGGCGTCCCAACCTCGAAACTGTTGTTGGTGAGTGCTCCCCCTTGAATGAGATCACCGGGCCTGAAGATGGCAGGAGGCAGTGGTTCGGAGAAGGTGGGATCCCTTCCGGCGATAACCTCCTCGCCATCGGAGACAGTATCGCCATCGGTGTCGTCGAGGTTGGGGTCGGTTCCAGGCTGAGAAGCAGGATTGTTGGAATCATAAGGCAGGGTAGGATTCTCCGTGCCGTCGAGCAGGGTGTCGTTGTCCGAGTCGGGATCGCGAGGATTGGTGCCGGTGTCAGATTCGCTCACCCAGACGCCGGTTCGGGTCTCTACTCCATCGATCAGACCATCCTGATCTGAGTCGCTGTCCTGGGGATCTGTTCCGAGGTCGCGCTCCTCGGTATTGCTAAGGCCGTCTTCATCCGGGTCGCCGAGGGCGCCGTTGGGTCCGTCCTTGGCGCCGGGAGAGGATTCTCCAGCGGTGCCGTCATCGTTCGCATCGAGTCCATTGGCATTCTCGTAGTCATCAGAAAGGCCGTCACCGTCTGCATCATCTTGAAGACCGACAAGCCCGTCGAGCTGGATCTCGGCGATCTGCATACTGTTTGCGCTACCGGCATTCTTCACAGTGGGAAAGATGATCATGTAAGAGGTGTAAACCGTTGTGTTTCCATTGAAGTCGACAGTTTGTAAATTCGCGTCATTCAGTGCATTGGCGCCGCCCGTATTACGACTGGATGGGAGAGTGAGATCGCCGGAAGCAATCAGGGTGAAGCTGGAGACCGGGAAGGGTCCGTTGCCGGGCTCAGTGTTCGTTCCGTAAACCTCGTAGCTGGCCGGATCACGCACCTCGGAATCGTTGGCAGTCCAGAGCTTCAGGGAGGTGGCCAAGGAGGGCCCGATGGCCGGGGTGACTACGATCCCGGTGTTGAACTTCGCGAAATTGAGATATTTTTGGCCTAATCCGTCCAGCGCCTGAAGAGGCGCCTCCGCACCGGGCCAGTTGTTTGCGCCGGCTGCACCCCCGCTCAATCCCACTTGGAAGATGTCTCCGGAGACCTGTCCGCCAAAGAGGGTATCCGATGAGCTGAGGAGATCCTCGGCTGTGGCTGGGCCCGTAGTGGCGAGGAGCAGAAGAGCAAGCCTGGACATTGAGAAAGAGAGCTTGGAGAGCATGGTCGTTGGTGTTGAGGAAAGTTTCAAAGATACCCCTCTTCCCGGCAAGAAGAAATCTGTGGNATACTAACCAGCGNCGAGCGAAAGGATCGGGGCGGCGGGGNAGGATAGTCCTTTTCCTCGGGCTGNGGAGGTGCTGCTAACCACCTTCCCTCCTTTCGGGGTCTTTTGCGTTGCCCGCTTTCTGAATTACTGCGATTTCAACAAGGCGACTTACGCCATTTTTCGGTTTTAGATGAATGACGCGAATACGGACGTCGTTGTCTGCTGTATGATGATACACAGTGAGATTAACCTCGGCCCCTGAGCTTCTTCCCCTGCGGGCTGCAAGCATCATGTCTTTTTGTCTCAGCTTTTGAGTCCTCCAAGCGGGTCCCAGCTTCTTCTTCAAGATGACGGAAAACTTTTTTGAGCTTAGCTTTGTCTTGAAGTGGAAGATGAGTTGATCGCCGCTTTCATCTTTTTTCTCCAGCTTAGCGCCCTGTAGGCCTTGTGAGAAATTTGGGATCACGAGGCCCTTGGCGGCTCCATGTGGAGTGAGGAAAAGTAGAGTCAATAGACCTAATTTCATTATTCCCCAAGTATACAAAACCGATCTCTTAGCAAGGATGAGAGGCTTGTGGCTATCAAGGGCGGCGTGATAGGTGTGATTTACGATGAATGGCGAATGCGACCTCGAGACGTTGCTGCGGAATCTGGCGCCTGTGCTCCGTCCCGAACGATATGTGATCGGGTCGGTAGATTCATAGCCCGATCCTCTTCCAGAGGGCCTGCTCGCCACAATCTAGGAGCCGGAGGCGATCCCAGTGATCGCGCCGGCTGCGGAGTCAGAAGGCCTCGGACTCGAACGGTCTGCCGCGTTTCGCTGCATTCGACTCAGTGTGCACTCGAGTCTTCAGGCCGTCGGGTTGACAGCGACCGTCTCGACCCGGCTCGCTCGCCACGGCATCAGCACAAACCTGCTAACAGGAGCATATCATGACCGCCTCCTGGTCCCGGAAGGAGACGCACAACGGGCCCTCCGGGTCCACGAGGAGCGGTCGTCGGAAGCGGGAGAGTGAGACTGCGGTAGATTTTAAGTTTTCTGGTGGGGAACATGAATTTGTAAACTTGCTAATGAACTGCAGCACAGTTCATTTTTAAGTTGCTATGTTTACGAAAGAAAAATTGTTCCGAACCGGAATAGGCATGTTCCTGCTTGTAGCTGCGGTGCTCCAAATAAGTGGCTGTGCGCACAACACCCTAACTCACCGAGACCTTGTTGGAGGCGGAGAGAGATCCCATAAAGATGACCAGAAGATTTTAGCCCTCATTAACGGAATGTATGAGGTGGTTTCCTGGAATGACGGCAGCAAGACTCATCGGCCCCCGGCTGTCAGTGGTCGCTGGGCTTTTCTGGACGGAAAGGTCATGAGTATTATTCACAACAGGACTGATCCGCAGGCGCACGAGGCTGCGATCGGGTGGGGGGAAGGAACTGTCAAAGAAAGTCGCTTTTTATACCGATACCCGGAGCGTATCACAATTGAAGGGAGCACTCAGCGCCCCTCCATAGGGCTCGAGAGCCCGTGGGAGGGTATGCGCTCATTTGCCGTCAAATGGAAGGGCGACAGTATCGAAATGACCTCTCAAAGCGGACAGCAGACATGGGTTATCAGTCCGGATGGAATGCTTTATACCGATAAAGCATGGGGCCCAAAGAAGGTTTTCGCCCAGAGGCGATGGAAGAGGATTTCTAGATAGAGCACCTCGTTGCGCTCAATAAGTGGGGAGGCTTGGGGTTGCCGGGTGGCGGAGGAGTCGGGGCACTGGAGCTAAATACTCACAGTTCAGCCCTTAAGATCTACTAGAGAAAATTCAATCCTGTAGGATGACATTCCAATGAAGACGATTCCGAAATGCTATCTCCTCGAAACCCTCCTGCTGATCTGCGTCTCTGCGAGTTTATGCTTCGCGGACAAAGATCCGGTGATGCTTCGCGTGGCGGCCTACAACGTCGAGTTCAGCAAGAGCGCGACGCCCGAGCAAATTGGGGAAATGTTCAAGCCCTTCAAGCTGGATATAATCGGATTCAATGAGGCCCCCGATGGTGATTGGACCAAACGGGTTGGCAGAGTCCTGAGCATGGGACACAGCTACGTCGGTAAGATTTCATCGGCTAACCACAAGGATAAATACAAGACGATCCTGAGCCGCCTCCCACTTGAAGAGACAGGAGAAATTCCACTGAAAGGAGTAGGTTGGAATCCCGCGTCAGCGGTCAAAGCTGTCATTCGTAAGGATGGCATCCCGATCACCTTTTACTCTCTCCATATTTGCGGTTCCAAGAAGGACAAGGGGCACGCCTACTACCTCGCTACCGAAGTTCTGCAGAAGGAGAATTCCGAGCGCGTGATCGTGGCCGGGGACTTCAACAACCGGATCGGAGATGATTCGCTGAACTTCCTCGAAGGGTCAGGCATGAGGCCGACCTGGAAAGATTTGAAAATCGAGCTCTCTCAGCAATTCACTTACAACGCCTTCGCGCCGGAAAAACAGGTGGGAGTGATCGACCATATTTTCTACAATGCGTCGTCGGGTGCCAAGGCAACTGATGGTGACATCATCGAACTCAAGAAGCCACTGTCAGACCACAAACCTATCTGGGCAGAAATAGCCTTTCCTCGAGAGATTGGGCCTGATGGGCTTGGTAATTGAATGTCTGCCGGCAGGTGGGGGAGTTTGTGGTTCTCCGGGGCTCTCTGGGGCGGCGCGGCAGGCTGTGGAGCGTGATCTTTGGTCCCGCGCAGTCGGGCCCGATCGCCTCCCTACTCCAGCTCGCCCTCAATGAATGCCAGTATTAGTTCGACTAGTTCTTCCAGCCCGGCGGGGAGATCCTCCTCGATCGTTGCGAGGTACTCCGCCTCCGTTTCGCTGTAGTCGTTCCGGTCCGGGCTGCAGCTTCCACACCAACGGCTGGCGTTAAGAGGATCGACCAGCGCTGCCGCACCAATGAGGTCGAAGGAGTTGATCACCCGCTGTTGATTGACTTCGCTCTGCCAAAACTCGTGAAGGCAGTCCTCACTTTCGAGAATCGGAACGGTTTCATAGACATCCACCAATGCCCGTTCCTCGCGACTGAGAGCACGCTCGGTCGCCTCGCTCTCAAGGCGCTCGACAAGCACATCTACCTGATCCGGCCATTCCACGGTTTCCTGAGTTAGCATCGCGCGCAGGGTCTAAGATCCTCAGCCAACTATGGCAAAGGAAATTCACGCTTTGTCATATCGAGGTCCAGATTAGCGCACCCCAAAAGCAATCGGCGAATGAGGAGGATGGCTATTGAAAAGGGAGCGACTTGATCCCCACAAAGAAAGGGCCGGAAATAGCAGGGAAGGCTGCTCCGGTGAGGGCGCGAATCCCAAAAATTTGGTAGCCCAATGATAGCCCTAGATGTCAGAGCCTGCAAAAACAGGGTTAATAATGGCGGAGAGGGAGGGAATTGAATTTGCTATCTGAGAGCATCTCAATTCCTCTAATAAAGNCTCATGTTTCATTTTAACCAATCATTGTAGCCTTAAAGTGACTTCTCTTTGTGAAGGTGAGAAAATATGAAAAGGTAAGAGTTGGTAGACTTTGGTAGACTTGTTAGAGTTTCAGGGTGAAGGCAGGTGCTGTTNCAACGGTTAAGTCGGGTCCNATTAGTATTAGTGTCTATTACTTAAAATCAAAAGGGACGTACGAGGCTAAGTGGGCAGAGGATGGGCGCGAAAAAAGAATTCAGAATAAGGATGTCGAAACATTAAAGCGCAGGCTGAGGAAGCAAGCCAAGCGTCTTTCCGGAAATGCACCAGCAGCAGAGACGCTGACAGCGGACGAACTTCGCATGGTGCAGGTGATCCGTGAAAAAGGGATTACCATGTCGGATCTGGAGTCCGTTCAAACTTATGAGTCAGTAACGGTTCAGGAGGCTGCCTCGAGGCTCTTGGAGAGCAAAAAGGATACCTCTACGGATAATCAGCGCACGCTTCGAACTCAGCTCGCTCAGTTTGGACGCAAATTTGGAAAGCGGAAGATAGCTAGCGTCACGACCACCGAAATTGACGCATGGCTGAGGAAGGTAGCGAACAACCCTCGCACCAGGAGGAACAAGCGTGCCAGTATTGTAACGCTTTGGCGATGGGCGAGGGACAAGGGTCTTCTTCCACAGGATATACAGACGGCAGCGGAGCGGACTGACTATCCATCAGTTCAAAAGCAAAAGCGGAGCCAGGTGATTGAGACCTGGACAGCAGGAGAGCTAAAGAAGATGTTAAAGGCCGTCCCTCATTCCTATGTTCCTTGGATAGCGCTATCTGCCTTTGCCGGAATTCGGACCTTGGAGCTGTTCCCAAACGAGAAAGATCCGGCCAACCGGAAGAGGGTTCTGGAATGGGAGGATATTATTCTGACCGGAAAAGAGCCTCGCATTATTGTCCCGGCTGCGGTCTCGAAGACCGCCGAAAAACGCACGGTCCCGGTATCAGAGCCGCTTGCGGGGTGGTTGAAGGAAACCAAGAACAGGACTGGTCCAGTCTGTAACTGTGTCGTTCCTTGGAAAGGAGTGAAGAGTAGGGGAGGGAAGAGCGTTATCGACCTCATAACGGATGCTCTTCAAGCTAAATGGAAACGTAATGCTTTGAGGCATTCGTACGGAACCTACCGCGTTCTCGAAACCGACCATGTTGGGAAGGTCGCCTTGGAAATGGGTAACAGTGAGCGGGTGGTAAAAAATCATTACCATGATGCCGGACGGCGAAAGGCAGAGAGCAAGAAATGGTTTTCTTTGGGTCCAGATACAGTCAGTAGGAAACTGGAGGTGGTGGCATGAAGAAGCTGTCAGACAAGGAGTGCTCTATCTTTCTAACCATCCACGATTACTGGACGAAAGAAGCGGCAAAAGGAACTGCTGTAGAATACCAGGCCCCAATGTCTGAAATCCCGGAGGACGCACCTATTCTCAACAAGGTTGAAGGTGAGAATCATGCTCCACCTCCGGGCAAGGAGTTCCTTAGTAAATGGGCGAAGTACATGAAGAGGAGAAAGGCACACATTGAGCGTTTAAGGAGGGCCCGGAAAGGGGCCCCGGTGAGGTATAATAAAAACAGGCAAACCATTCTCAGGCACCTTGGCGATTTTGTAGACGAACACAGGGCCTTTCCTTCAACCGGGGAGCTTGCAGAGCAGTTTGGATATGAGACGGGTTCCGGGATCTACGCTGAGGCTTCAGAAACCCTGAGCAGGGTGCGGGCCCACTTTGACAAGCTGCGAATAATATGGCTCGGTCCCGACACAGAAACTGCGAATAATATTTCTAGGACCCGACACGTAGGGTCAAATTGAGACACGTAGGGTTAAAGGACTCTTCCTGCAGCCCCCCTGAATTATATGGTCAGTAGGAAACTGGAGGTGGTGGCGTGAGCGAGGTTGTTGGAAAAATAACTGAAGCTGTAGCCCTCCTTTGTTCCAAGGAGTGGAATAAATGGCAGGGCGATCCGCGCTGGCTAATGTGGCTAAGCT
>PBTP01000052.1:0-24612 GCA_002729275.1 Roseibacillus sp.
CCAGCTCCAGCTCCAGCTCCAGCTCCAGCTCCAGCTCCAGCTCCAGCTCCAGCTCCAGCTCCAGCTCCAGCTCCAGCTCCAGCTCCAGCGCCAGCTCCAGCTCCAGCGCCAGCTCCAGCGCCGTCAGCCCCAAAGCCATCGTCGCCAAAGCCATCGTCGCCAAAGCCATCGTCGCCGAAGCCATCGTCGCCGAAGCCATCGTCGCCGAAGCCATCGTCGCCGAAGCCATCGTCGCCGGCTCCTCCATCGTCGGAAAGGCCATCGCCAGATCCGAGCTCCGCGTCTGCTCCAGCCTCTGCCGCAGCGAGAGCTTTTTCCAGTGCGGCGATGACATCGCNCTGGGCCTTGAGGCCGCCATCCTTGTTCCCGGTATTGATTTCTGCGGCTGCTACGGTCACGTGCTCTCCTGCCTCGGTGAGGGCATCACGGAGTGGATCCTCAGTATCCGGAGTTGCTTCCTCGGGAAGGTGTTCTGCGGCCACTTCCTCGATCCGGATGCCAATCTCAAGTTGACGCGCTTCCAGCTGACTCTGCTCGGATTTGAAAACTTCTCCCTCAGCTTGTATAGTGTCCTGTTGCAGATCCTTCTGATCGGCAAGAATCTCGGCAATATCTTCAACGAGGTCCGACATGCCGCTGGATTCAGCGGCAAGGATCTTTTCCACTTCGCGGAGGGCCTCCAGTGCTTTCTCCTGGTCGGTCACTGCATCAGCTGCCTTGGTCTGGGCAATTTGCTCGATTGCTCGGGCCATATGGGCAACNGGCTTGCTCTCAAGGAGGGAGAGCTCAGCCCGGCCAAACCGGCTCAGAGTCTCTTCGTCAACAGCTTCTTTCCGTGCTTTGACAAGAGTTTGGAAAAACTGGCCGTAGCGATCGATAACGGCTTGCTGGGCTCTACCAAGCCGTGCTTGGTCCACTTTGGCAGCCTCCTTGTTGGTGTATGCTTCAATGCCCCACTGCTTGGTCTGGCGTTGCATAAATTCCTCCGTCTTAATGATCTCCCGAATCTGTTTTACGAGGAGGTCGTCGACGAGAACAGTATTGGCGCCGGAGATGATCTTGCCGAGTTCTTCAACGATTTCCTCGATCGTTTTCCCTGCTTCTGTGAGATGAGGATGAGAGACTTCTGGTTTGCCGGGTTGAAATTTCTCACGAGCGTTCGAGAGTTCATCTCGGGCAGCCACAATCTTCTCGTTGCGGAGCCCCCCGAGGGCATTGCGTGTTTCGCCAAGAGTAGTGGCATTGCCCTCCTCGGCGAGTCCATTGGATTGCAGATCTTCAAGAAGGAAACTGAGGCGCCGCACCACGGAACTCATCTTGCGACCAACTCCANTCTGGCGGTTGACCTCCGTGCCGAGACGCTGCTTGGTGCCAATGATGCTATCAGCTCTCTCATTTTGCTCCTGGGCAAACCCTGGAAGCATGAGAAGACTCGCAGTGGCGAGGGTCACACTGAGTAATTTACTATTCGTTTTCATCATCATCTTTGACTGGCTCGATGCCTTCTTCGGTCTGTATTTGGATTACCGCCTTCTGGGCGGCGAGCTCCTGGTTGCGGGAACGCTTCAGTTCCTCGATTTGCGATCCATATTCGTTGCGATACCATTCTAGGTAATCTTCGGGAGTAACGATAGTCAATTGTCGAGGGGCGGTGCGGCGCAGGTGGATTTCCCGGTCAGGATGCTTGTCAGCAACCTCAATTTGGAAGGACACGCGGTCATCCGGCTTGAGCTCTTTGAGGTTCTCAGCAAGTTTCCAGCTGTAATTAAAGGTTTTGTTGGTATCTCCCTCGAAATTGAAAATCTCGACCTTGGTTTCGTCGGCCCCATTGAGAGAGTAGACCAGCCAGGCTTTATCGAGGCCAATGTCGTCGGTNCCCTTGGCTTCCATTTTGACGATCTTACCCACGGTGGCATAACCAATTTCCCGGGGTTCGATGAGATCCACGTCCGGGAGCTCGTCGGTTGTCACCTTGACGCCATATTGGACGTCTTCGTACTGGAATCCATTGGCCTTTTCAGTCCACCGGAAAGAATACTTAAGAGCTTTGGCGATGGGAATTTCAAATGTGGCTTTAGTGCCTGCCTCGTCGAGAGTCGCGAGAATGGAGCGAAACTTGGGGGTATCACCTTCGGTCTCGGAACCGGTCTCAACGGGTTTATTTTCAGCGGTCTGCTCTCCCCAATCCGAGGGGACAAGGACTTCCCAGGAACTCACAGGAGTATTACACTGAACAGTCCACTTCACGGTAGTGTTTTCCGGAACCGCAAGATTATTCAGGCTGTCATGGGTTCCGTCATCCCGGTTCATGTATTCCGGATATTGAAGAACGATCTCGATCTTTTTTTTGTCGATTTCTGGAGAGGAGATGACGTCGATGGTGTATTCCTCACTGCGATCATCCCCGATTCTCACATAGAAGAGGGTATCCCGGTCGATGGGCTTGAGTTTGAAAGAGAACTCGTTGCCGGGGTCTTCGCCCCTTCTCATGGGAACCTCCTTCCACACCGCCTCGGAGGAATCTTTGTCCTTCAGGAAGAGGCGTCCACTCTCCGGGATTTTCCCGTCCTCTGCGACCGTGGCAGTGATCACCGGCTCTCCTCTCTCCCGGATGATGAGGTTCTCGCTGGTTGCGGTGATCACGGTATTGGTCGGATACTCCGCATCCTGCCCCAGCAGGCGCTGGAAGAGAACTCCGGTGTGTTCCTTGTTGAAAATTCCGGCAATGAAAAAGATGAGGAAAAGGCCCCCAGCCACTCCCCCAATCTTACGGAGCTGGCCGAGGTCCACGATATCCTTGAAATCGATGGGGCGAGCGAATTCGATGGCTTGATCCCGCATGGCCTTGATCAGGTCCTGAGAGACATTCCCCTCGTGCGAGTCAGGGTCGTCCTTGAGTTGCATATAGGAGACGAGCAGGGAGCTCAGTTCCGGATGGCGTTTCTCTACCTCGAGGGCGGTGGTGAGGGGGTCGTAACTCCGCCGGTATTGCCCCCATTCGCGGTGGTAGACCCATATCAGGATTACTATGTTCACCAGGAGCAGAACCACGCCGGTAGAGTCGGGCATCTGGGTCTTGGCNAAGAGGCCCCAGTCGATGAGGAAGGCAACTGCCAGAAGGGCGATGAGCCAGAGCGTGAGCCGAGATGCTCCGCGTATATTGTACCACCGTCGTTCCTCGCGGTAGGCTTGCCTGAGGCGTTGTTCGATACCGCTGTCTTGTCCTTCAGCCATTAGTCTATTCGGTTGTTGAGTTGTTCAGGATCCGTTAAACGAGGTTATCTTTCCGTCGCAGGAACCACTCGGCACCAGCGAGGGCGGCGATGAGGATGAACCAGAGGGGGGTGTCCCAGAGTTCTCTCTCGATTTTGACGGTATTGGCGATGAGCTTCTCCTCGGGAAGGGTGCTGGGAAATTCTCCAAGGCTGGCCAGGCTTAGCTGGCGCCCGCCTGAAATCTCAGCGGCCTGACGTGCGACGTCGGGTTGCATGGCGGTTTCCCGGTCCTCAAGGTCGACGGTCTGGACCGAGAACTCTGCGGCGTTGGATCTATCAGCGTCCTGCNGCTGGGTCTTGANCTCGTAATTGCCATCCTTGCCCGCGAGATAGGATCCTGCGTAGAGCCCGGGCGTGCTGTCTACTGCAGTCATCTCGATGGTGGTGGCGGAGTCCGGGTTATCTTTCTCCTCAAGAACGACTTCGTAGCTGTCTCCTTCTACGGGCTCGAATGATTCGGTGAGCACATTGGCGAAGACGCGGATCTGGTCCCCCGCGCTGTAGCTGTTGCTATCAGTCTCGATNCTNATCTGCTTGTTCGCCCCGAGGAGCCGGGAGAGGGTGAGGAACTGGATCGTCTGCCCCCAAAAGCGGGCATGGAAGCGGTCGCCTACCTCAAGACGCATACGCCAGAGGTCTTCAGTGGCCACAAACAGGCTCTTGCCGGTGCCATAGCGGTGCCACGCCACCAAAGGATAGTCGGCTTCCGCATCATTGGCTTTGGGAAGGCGCAGGAGAACGGTAGCCCCGGATTTTGCTCCCGCGAGATTGGGGAGAGTAGACATGTAGTTGACGTTGCGCCAGATACGGGCACTGACATCCGGTGCGAGAGAGAGAGAGGTAGCAAGGCTCTTCTGGCCATCTTCGGTAACCTCCGGGGACACATCGACCCCGGGGGAGAAGNTGCCNCCGGTGCCGATATTGATGGGCAGAAGGTCGCCGATGGGAGTATCCCGATAGGTGGCGGGAGCTTCCGTGGGGCCAGCCAGCATGAGGAGCGAGCCCCCACGCTCGCGGACGAGCTTCTCGATCAGCTGAGTCTGGGCGGGATTGAAATAGGACGAGGAGACGTCACCGAGAATGATGAGATCATATTGCAGGGCGACCTTAGGATCCTCCGGGAAGCGGCCAATGTGCAGAGGAGAAGATGCGGCGAGGGCAGGGTCTCCCTCAGTCATGAGGAACTGAACTTGGAGGCGGGGGTCACGCAGGAGGACCCAGCGCAGGTAGCGGAATTCCCACCGGGGCATGCCTTCGACATAAAGAACCTTGATTTTCTCATCGAGGATCCGGACCTGATGACTNGTGGCATTGTTGACCTCGGTAATTTCGCCTTCCTGCAGCTTGATCTCGAAGTTGAGCTCCAAGGTGCCTGATTCTGCCTCAGGGATGAACATGAACTCTTCGAATTGGACCGCATTCTTCAGGGTCACCTGTTTGCTCTCCTTCTCTTCTCCATTGACCCGGAAGTAAAGTTGGACTGCTTTGCCCGCAAATCCACGAGACTCGATTTTGACTCTCAGGGGGACGCGGTCGCCTTTGAAGACAACCTCTGGAGCAATCACGCTACGGACATGGATGTCCGGGGGAGAGGGGAGCCCGACTGGGACAGTGTAGAGAGGCACGCGGCGTTCTTTGAGCCTGCGGGCTACATTGACTGGATCCTTGCCTTCAACCCATGCAAAATCACTGATGACCATCGCTCCGGCAAGAGGCTGTCCCGAGAATCGATCTACCGCATCTTCGATGGCATTCCCGATCTGGGAGGATATGCCTTCTGCGACCGGCAGAGGAGCAGGTTGCGCGTCGCCGTCGCCGGGAAGATCCACGNTAGCGCGGGGATCTTCGCTGCGCAGCTGCGAGTCAAAGGTGAAGAACCGGAGGTCGTAGCTCTCCTCCAGCTTGTCGAGAAGCTTCATATCCTCATTTGCGAGGGCAGCTCGGGCAAGGTCGATCCGACGGGTAGAGCCGAGTTGTTCCTTTATGTCCCGCGCGTCGTCAGACCCGAGAGAGGGAGCATCGAGAGCCATCTGGCCCAGAGTCTTGGCTGCTTCTTCGATATCGGCGGCCGCGGTTCTGGGATCCTCGATGGCCATGCTTCGCGAGGTGTCGAGCATCACGATCATGGAGCGCTTGGAGTCCTTGCTGGTCCTGATCTTGGCGTAAGGCTGCATCAGAACCAGGATCAGAAGGAGGAGGGCAGCNGCCTGGAGAACGATCATCGTTATCCGGCGGTTCCGGCTCACCAGCTCTTCGCGTCTATAGAGAAAGATCGCGAAGGCAATGGCTGCCAGAATGAGGAGAAGTCCCAGAATGGGTCCGCCTCGGAAGGCGAGTTCCCACTGGTCGATCTCTTGTGAGGAATCAAGTCCCAACAGTTTCTTGAGCATGGCGTGAGGCGTTAGTAGTGTGCTTCTAAAAAAGGATTAAGTGACTTGGCTAGCTGCGGCGAGCGGCAGCGACCTGGCTCATCTGAAGGGTGGCGGAAAGGTCTTTGGTGTCCTCACGATTGATGCGGTTGGTAAAACGGCGGGCGAGGATACTCTGAAGGATAAATACGATGAGAGCTGCGAGCAGGAGTCGGTGTGATAGCTCGCTTCCGCGGCGTTCTTTCTCGATGGCCTGGGACATTGACCCTTCCCGGCTGAGAACTTTGACGCCAGTAGGGTCGAGGGTGTTGGTGAGGGCTGCTGATTCGACGACCCGGACATTGGACTCGCTGGCATTCACATTGGCGGCAATCGCCACGCCAGGTTTGTCCTCTTCGGCTTTAATTTCGTAGATCCCGTGCTTGGTGAGAGAAACAGGCGCTGCGAGTTGATCTCCATTCTGGATGACACGAATCTTCTCGGGCTCCTCTGTGCCCGGACTCAACAGGTCGACGAAGTCACCGGCTGCTCGCTCGGTGAGGGGAAGTGAGGCATCACTGCCGACAGTGAGTTGCAGGCGATCGGGATCGCTGGTGAGCATTGTGACAGCCTGTTGAAGAAGGATTGCGTAGAGTGGCTCCCGGGGGAGATTGTTCCAGCGCTTGCTTGCCGAGGTTGTGAAAAGGAGGACCGTGCCGGACCCGGTGGAACGACTGAGCAGGACGGGATTCCCCGATTGGGAGGTGATTAAAACTTCGCCGTTTTCTATCGGAGTAGCTTCGATCTGTTTCGTGATGCGGATGGCATCAAGAAGCTTTTCCGGGTAGCGAGCGGTTAGTTGGGCGAGGAGGTGGTCAGACTTGGCGGCTTCCATGGTCCAGCCCTCTTCGGTCTCGCTGGAGGAGACTTCACCGAGTTCGGCGGGGAGAATTCCCTCTCCTGCTGCGCCGAGGCTCTGGTTATATGTGGAGGCTTCCACCCGGTCCCCCGCGAAGACGATCAGGCCTCCCCCCTCGGAGACAAAGCGCTTGAGTTTCGTAGCCGTTGAGGAGGAGACGGTGAGAACATTGTTCATCACCACCACGTCATAGTCCTTGAGCCGTTNCTCGAGGGCAAAATCAGCTGGATCGATTTCGTTGACAACCACGCCTTCTTCGTCGTCGCTGTCCCGCGGGCTCAGCGCCACCTTGGCATAATAACCACCACTGCGATTTCCCACGGCGTTTTCGATATCGCCCTCGAGGAGGAGGACCTGGATCCCGGGGCGGATCCGGGCCACAGCGTGGCGGACATTATCGTCTGCCAGATCATCATTGGTTAATTCTGCACGCAAGCTGACATTCCCAGCCTTCTCGAACTGGGCAGTGAATTCGAGAGGGCGGGATTCGCCTGCAGCGAGGCTGCCAACCTGCTTNCGCTCGATNAGGGTGTCATCGACATAGAATTCAACTTTTGCTGTTTTCTCGTCNCTGCGCCCGGTGTTNCGAACGAGTGCAGTGAAGCGAGCCTCGCCGGATTTCCGGAGTGATCCGAAGGTATAGTTCAGGCTCTCAATTGCGAGGTTATCCTCTCCTGCGTTGACTGCAGGAATGACGAAGACGTTGGCATTCTCCTGGAGGTTTTCGAGAGAGTCNTGGGCCGCGGGTGGGAGCTCCGCCCAGTCCATTTCCTGAGAATCTGTGATAAGGAAGACTTCCTTGCCCGGAGTCTTGAGCTCGGCCACAAGTTCGTCGAGGAGCTCGATATTAGTCTCAAGGTTCAGGGAGTTGGGCCCTGCGCCATCGAGTTCGTCGAGGATCGTTTTGACCTGAATGGGGTCATATCGGGCACTCCGGAGGAGAATCTCGGGACGGCTGCTCATCAGCACGATGCTTACTGGGTCGCCCTCCTTTGCAGTGCCCTCGAAGATTTCGCGGGCTTTTTCTACGGCGTCAGCGAAGCGGGAATTAAGGCCGTGGTTCATGCTGTAGGAAGCATCAATGGCGACAACCATGCCGATTCGTTCCTCTCCGATGACGGATTTGGAGTCGAGAGTGATCCGCATCAGAGCCAGGGCAAGGAGTGCGAGCGCGAGGCACCGTAGGAGTAGAATGAGGAGGTCCTCAATCTTGACTTGCCCGGACCGGGTAACNAGAGCCTTGCGTAGAAGTTCCATTGCCGCCCAGTCGGTCTGGCGGCGGTGCTTCCGGTAGAGGAGGTGAATAATGATTGGAACTGCGACGCCAAGCAGGCCGATGATTGTCCATAGTCCGACTGAATTGAGTGCTCCCATGAGGTGTTTCCTTATTCGGGTTTGAGATTGTTTCTACGAATCACGTGTGCGTCCCGGAGGTCTACCCCGCAGGGGAAGGCCAAGGGTCCGTCAAATGTGACCTTGATGGTAAGTTCCTCGCTCCGGGGGAGATCGAGGGAGAGAGGGATGGGCTCGAAGCCACTCTTAATCTTGCCAGACCAGATGGGGGAATCTCCATCGATGAGGGTGACTTCCAATTGTGCCTGATTCCCCGGAACCGGGTGAAGCTGTCCTCGAAAGACAGCTGGACCTTCGGAGGGAGGCAGGGATAGCCGGAGGACGGTATGCGGCATGATGCGCAGGGAGCGCGCATGGCTTTCGCTGACGATGCTGGTAAGCAGGGGAGCCGGAGGAGGAAGGGCCGGGCCAATAGCTTCCATGACGGTTCTGGTAACTTCGTCTACCCAGATCAGCCCGGGGGTATTACGGCGAAGATAATGGACGCTANTCCACGCAGCCTTGATCTCCCCCAGGGTTTCGTGCTGGATGATCAGCTGATTGCCCTCGAACGCTGTGCTGCCGAAAAGAACGCTGCCATCAGAAAGCCCAATTTCGTCTCCCAACTGCTTCTCGGGTGGGGTGGGCCTTGCGAGAACAAATCGAAGGGCGGACGCGCGCGCCACCGGAATTACGCCGAGCGGAGAGCGGATCGCGATATCCTTCGCGCGAACCCAGATCAGACTGCCAGGAAGAGGGTCGCCGTCTTTGCGGTAAAAGGTTCCCGGTTCTCTAGGGTCTCCCGGCTCGCCCGCAATGAATTCCATGCTTGCCAGCGAAGAGAGTGGAACTTTCTGTTCTCCGAAGATCTGGCTCCGNATATTAAGAAGCTTCTTTCTTCCCGCTCCTTCGACGGTTTTCACCTCAGCGTTCCAGATCTCTCCATTGAGCAGTCGTATTGCTCCTGGGAGCCTCGAGACGCTGTCGGGCAGTGGGTTGATGGCAAGGAAGACCTCGTTGGCGATGACCTTGCCTCCACACGAGAGCTGCCCATTTTCAAGGGTGAGAGCTCCCTGATGCGAGCCACTACTGGAAATCACCAGGCCACCGGTGGGATTTGGTGGGGCCGGTCGGCTGGTNATGACTCTGGAATCCGCTGGCTGGGAGGTCATGAGAACCTCGTCGACGTTGAGATGCCCCCAAAGGCCGCGGTGCTGGTCGCGAATTTCAATTCGCGCAAATTGTCCGCGGAATTCCCGGACGTCCATCGCGACGTTCTCAAAATAGTCGTCGTTACTGCCGGTTGCGCTTCGCACAATTCCCGCAGAGGTTTGCAGGTTAACGCAGATCTGGCCAGGATGTCCGCCACCGCTCATGCGAATCAGGACGTAATCCTGCTCGAGGAGAAATACAGGAGAACGAAGAGATCCCACCGAGCGCTGGCTATTACTGATCGTGGTGAGGAAGAGTTTTCCTTCAAATGGCCCGACCCTGCGACGCATCATCTTGGTGCCTGATTGCAGGTCCCGGCTAAAGGCGTCTCCTTCCCGCAGCCAGTTTCCTCCAAGAGCGCCCAGAGGGTTGTCTTTCAGAGGGGTTGCGTGCACCGGGCTCCAGCCAGGATTTTTCCCAAGGTCGTTCTCTTCGAATTCGTGAATCACCAGATTGCCATCAGGGCGCACAGGCAGCAGGGGAGCCTTGGGGTTTTCTGGGTCGTTGGGGCGCTGGGTATTGAGGAGCAAGGTATATTCCTCGAGCGATAGCTGTCCGTCAGCATCCTTGTCGGCATCGGGGCTCTCGGTCAGGGCGCGTTGCAGGGCAGGATGATTCGCAGAGGTGAAGACCTCCTCTTTTCCCATGGCCAGACCCGAAAGCACCACCGCCATAGCAACGGCGAGGGTCCGGGTCGGGTTGAAAAAGAGGGGAGGCATAATCACAATTCTTTCAGGACCTGATTATTTTGCCTTGGCCAGCGCGGAACGCTGAAGGAGGTAGTTGCTGATGGTTTGTTCGATGGGAACCTTTGTGTTGACCAGCACGTGCTCCACTCCGGACTTGTTGCATGCCTTTTTGATCCCAGTGACGAATTTCTCGAGCTCTTCGAGGTAGTTTGCACGGACCCGGCCAGGCTGGGTGATCACTTCTCCCTCGCCCTCGAGTCCCATGAACTTCCACATTCCATTCAGGGGGAATTCGATCTCATAGGGGTCCATAATGTGCCAGAGAATCACGTTATGGCCCCCATAGCGAAGGTGGTTAAGCCCTTCGATGAACTCTTCCGTGTTATCGAAAAGGTCGGAAAAAAGCATGACGAATCCTCGTCGAGTCATCCGATGAGCGAAGTCATGAAGAACGGCTCCCACATTCGTTCGAGGTGCCGGGGTGACCTTCTCCAATTCAGAGGAAATGTCCTGGAGGACCCCCATGTGGCTTTTGGGAGCAATATAGTTTTGCAGCTCCCCATCGAAGATGCCCACTCCGGCGGAGTCGCCCTGGTCNATGGTGAGATAGGATAAGCTGGCTGCCAGGTATTTGGCGTATTCGATCTTGGAGATCTTGCCGGACTGGTAGGTCATCGACTGACTCGCATCGAGCAGCATGTTGGAGACGAAGTTCGTCTCCGCATCGAAGAGCTTGATGTAATACCGATCACACCGGGCATAGGCTTTCCAGTCGATGTTACGGGTCTCATCACCCTGTGAGTACTGCCTGTATGCGGTGAACTCCGAGCTGATGCCTCTGCTGGGGCTCTTGTGCTGGCCGATCCGCAGGCCCTCAACGACCTTGCGTGCCACAATATCGAGCGATCCGAGCTTGGAGAGGGTCTCTGGGTCGAGATACTTGGGGCCCCGTGGTTTGTTAGAGTCTTCCGNGGAAGAGGAGGAGGGCTCTCTGGATGAAGTAGTCGCTTCAGGCATCTTGAATGGCTAGGGAGGCATCACGCCNCCCTTTCTTTGTTGTTGGGTGTGTCAGATCGAAGTGANGAAGGGCTNCCGGTCGCGGGTGAGAGTGTGCCGGGCGCCCTGCTTGGGTTCATCCTCTCCCCCCGCGTGGATTGCAGGGGAAGAGAGATGAGAGCTGGCTTGGGCAGAATCTCATGAAAGAGGCGTAGGCAGCTGATCAGATCAGGCCGATGCCTCTTCTTTTTCGTAGAGTTCCTTGTCGCTGGGGATTTCCTCAAGGAGACGGCCGACCACGTGATCGGCGTCTACTCCCTCTGCCTGGGCTGCGAAGTTGAGCCCCATGCGATGGCGTAGGACAGGCGCAGCGAGGGCTTTGACGTCTTCCAGAGAAGCGCCGAAGCGCCCGCGCAGAATGGCCCGGGCCTTGGCGCCNGTGATCAGGTTGAGGCAGGCGCGTGGGCCACATCCCCAAGAAACGAAATCCTTGATGAAGCCGGGAGCGTTTTCCTCGGAAGGACGGGTGGCTCGGACAAGAGCCGCAACGTATTGGAAGATATGTTCAGCCACGGGAACCCGGCTGACAAGATCCTGAAGAAGGAGAATGTCCGCTTTGCTAAGCACTTCCTGAGGGCTGCCACCACTACTCGAAGTCACGCTGCGCATGATGTCAATTTCCTCCTGCTGTGACGGATAGCCCACGTGAATCTTGAACATGAAGCGATCCAACTGGGCTTCCGGGAGCGTATACGTGCCCTCCTGCTCAAGTGGGTTTTGTGTTGCGAGCACAAAGAAGGGAGCGTCCAGAACGTAGTCGTCGCCACCGGCCGAAACGATTTTTTCCTGCATAGCCTCGAGCAGTGCTGCCTGAGTCTTGGGCGGAGTCCGGTTAATTTCATCTGCCAGCACGAGGTTTGAGAAGATCGGACCCTTGCTGAACATGAACTTACGTTCGCGGGTTTCGGGATCGTCCTGGAGAAGCTCACTACCCGTAATGTCCGAGGGCATAAGGTCCGGGGTGAACTGGATCCGCTTGAAAGATAGCGAAAGAGTCTTGGCAATAGAGCTGACCAGGAGGGTCTTAGCCAGGCCGGGAACCCCCTCAAGCAATCCATGCCCACGAGAGAAAATAGCAATGAGGACCTCGTCGATGACCTGATCCATTCCAACAATGCTCTTGCGTAATTCCCCGACGATCGAGTCGCGGGCATCGTGGAGCTTCTTGACCGCAGCAACGTCATCAATTTCGCCGTCTTCGTTCGGCTGGAGGATGGATTTCTTAGCAGTTGCAGCTAACTCTTTTGCTGCTCCTACCTTGCTGGTGCGGGAGGCCGTCTTTTTCTTTGTGGTCTTCTTGGTTGCTTTTTTAGCCATGGTATACCGTCTGGTGAGCTTTGTTGTAGTATGGACCTCCCTTACGGGGGCCTCATTCACCGCCCAAATTTCCCTGATGGAGAGGAAGGCGATAAATTCTTTGCGGGGAGGATCTACAACCAAAGACCTGCGCTCCAACAAGCCTCAATTACCCGGAAGTGCGGGGCACGATAAGGTGATAGCCTGAAGGGTTTGTTTTGAGCAACCTAGGGCGATTTTAAGTGATTAGGTTACGATGAAAACTCACTCTTCAAGTAGTCAAGATAGCTGAAGGGAGAGATCTAACAGTTTTGGGGAACAGAGGTGNGACGGGCCCACGTTGGCCCTGAAACAGGGCTGCTTGCCACTCCCGCGTGACTCAATTCCTGTAGGACTTGCTCCTCTNTGGAGATCCTGCTAATTGCCGACCCACATCTCAGTATCCAAGAAGTAATTTACCGGCCACACCATGATTGATCTCAAGTCCGACTGCAAATATGCGATGGTGATTCCCACTTCAATGGGAACCCGCCTTACTCCCCTGAATGGTCAGCCGTTCCATTGCTCTGACAACTTTGTTCTNACCGCAAGCAGCGCGGAGTCCAACGTGGGTAGCGTGTCCTCCTATCTGGGTCTGCCGGTTAAGATTCTGACCTCGTTCGTCAAGGGCAGCCCGGTTTCACGTTTCATCAAGGACAACCTTGCAGGACGGCATATGGACTATGAAGGTCCTGACATTGAGCAGGGTGGTCCCTGGGGATACCGGCACCAGATCAATATGGCAGACAGTGGAACGGGATCCAGAGGGCCACGGGTGTGGAATGACAGAGCGGGAGAAGTGGGGCGTGACCTGAGGGCTGACGACTTCGATCTTGAGCGCATCTTCGGTGAGGAGGGCGCCCAGATCGTTCACATGTCGGGATTGATAGCAGCTCTTTCCCCGGATTCGACCCAGTTCTGTCTCGACGTTGCTCGTCTTGCCAAGAAGTACGATACCAAGATCTCATTCGACCTCAATCACCGGGCGACCTTCTGGAAAGGGAGAGAGCAGGAGCTTAGCGACGCTTTCAAGGAGATCGGAAGCCTTGCCGATGTTCTTGTGGGTAATGAGGAGGACTTTCAACTTTGCCTGGGCGTCGAAGGTCCGGAAGCAGGAGGAGAGGACATCGGGGGCAAGATCGACAGTTTCAAGGAAATGATCGACCGGGTAAAACAGCAATTTCCCAATGCCTCGGTTTACGCCACCACCCTGCGCGAGGTTGTCAGTGTGAACTTACACGAGTGGGGAGGCATTGTGGCTGATGGAGGTGACTGGCATGTGATCGAGCCACGAGAGATCGGGGTCCTCGACAGAATTGGTGGAGGAGATGGATTTGTTGGAGGATTGCTTTATGGAATCCTGAGAGGATGGGATGGAGAAAAATGCGCTCAGTTCGGGTGGGCTACGGGTGCGCTAGCCGCTACCCAGCTGACCGACTATGGGCAGCCTGCTGATGAGGAGCAGGTCTGGAGCATCTGGGAAGGTAACGCCCGGGTGCAGCGTTAGACTCTTCCCTCCAGGTGTTCCTCGTTGGCGGATTATGGAAGGGTCGCGCCGCCGTCAACGTCTACTACGGTTCCCGTGGTAAAGTCGTTCTTGANGAGAAAAAGAACGGCCTGCGCAACTTCGGCAGATGTTCCAGGGCGGGGAATGGAATGAGTTCCNGTGGTTTGCTGGAGAAATTCTTCTCGCTCTACCCCCTCCTGCGGGAAGAGCGGAGTGTCGATGATGCCTGGCGAGACGGCATTGATTCTTCGGGGTGAAATTTCAGGAGCAATGGCCCGGACAAATCCCTCTATTGCATTGCCGACTGTTGAGATCGCAGAGGCCCCTGGGAGACATTTTCTAGCGGGAAATCCGCTTACCAGAACGATCGAAGCATTGGTGTTGAGGCTCGTCAGCCCAAGGCGGACGCTGTTCACGTAGCCCCAAAGTTTGTCGAAAGTTGATTGGAAGCCGTCGAGTGTCATCTCGGCGAACGGACCTTGAGCCCGGCTGGAAGGAACGGCGGTGTTCACCATTATGTCAAAAGGGCCATGGTCCTCGTAGAATTTGCTCAGGTCTTCCCGGTCGAGGACGTCGACCGAGTGCCGAGATGCTTGTTCTTCAGGCTTGTTCTTGTCCGCGGCCGTGCGGCTCGCGGCAAGGACATCCACGCCCTCCGCAGCCAGTTGATCCACAACGGCAAGGCCGATCCCTGAGGTTCCTCCAAAGACAACTGCCCGCATACCGGTGAGATTCATGATGGTGATATGAAAGCTTGCGGTGTTCGTGTCCAGCCCTCGATCAGGCAGTCCGGGGTTGGTAATCACTAAAAGTTGCCAAGGGTGACAGGTTTTGCTCGACCGACCTCGCGAGGGTCGGGAGAGTACGGNCCATGATCATCAAGCCGAGGGTTCGAGGGTTTATTTGTCTCACGGCTCATCCGACCGGATGCGCGGCGCATGTCCAGGAACAAATTGACCATGTCAGGAGCAAGGGGGCGATCGAGAACGGCCCGCGGAATGTTCTCGTTGTTGGTGCCTCGACGGGCTACGGGCTAGCCTCGAGAATTACGGCNGCTTTCGGGAGCGGTGCCANGACCATGGGAGTGTTTTATGAGCGCCCTCCTAGAGAGGGAAAATGCGCAACAGCCGGATGGTATAACTCCGCGGCCTTTCACAGAGCGGCATCTGTTGAGAGTCTCTACGCCAGAAGCTTTAACGGAGATGCGTTTTCGGACGAAATGAAGGCGACGGTGGTGGAAGCCATCAAGGAGGACCTCGGCCAGATTGATCTCGTGGTTTACAGTCTGGCCTCTCCCAGAAGGCAGCACCCTCGCACNGGGGAANTNCATAAGTCGGTTCTCAAGCCNATTGGAGAGCACTACTCTGCNCGGACGCTGGACACTGACCGGTCNGAAGTCAGCGAGGTAGAGATTGAGCCTGCCACAGAACGGGAGATTCAGGACACTGTTACCGTCATGGGAGGAGAGGACTGGGAACTTTGGATGGAAGCTTTGAATGGTGCAGGTCTGCTTGCGCCTAATGCGACCTCGGTGGCCTACGACTACATTGGACCGGAGGTGACTTGGCCAATTTACACCAACGGAACGATTGGACGGGCCAAGGTTGACCTCAGGGCAGCCGGGCAGCGGATCAGCGAACTTCTCAAGGCTAATGCCGGAGGCGANGCATTNATTTCAGTCAACAAGGCGTTAGTGACTCAGGCCAGTTCGGCAATCCCCGTTGTGCCGCTCTATATTTCCATTCTGTATCGGATCATGAAGGAGAAGGGGACCCACGAAGGGACCATTGAGCAGATCCAACGACTTTTNGCCACTCACCTGTATAATAACGAGNTGCCNAAGCTGGATGACAAGGGGCTCATTCGAATTGATGATCTCGAGATGGAGCCGGAGGTCCAGCAGGAGGTGAATGAGATATGGCCTCAGGTAACTTCGGAAAACCTTAGAGAAATTACTGATTTCGCAGGATATCAGGAAGATTTCCTGAAGCTCTTTGGATTTGGGTTGTCGGGTGTCGACTACGATCAGGAGGTTGACTCCATGGTCAGCCTCGATGGGTAATATTGGCCGGGCAGAGAAGTCACGGCTTCACCTGGATTTGCGGCCGCCCACTTACCGGCCAGTCGATGTGGAAGGTGTGTCCGCGTTCCCGGTCGACCCTCTCATAGGTATGAGCCCCGAAGAAGTCGCGCTGCCCCTGCAGCAGGTTTGCGGGTAGGCGCTCACTGCGGTAGCTATCGTAATATGAGAGAGCCGAGCTGAAGCACGGGAGGGGCACGCCATGTAGTGCGGCGGTGGCCACGACCTTGCGCCAGTTGGCCTGACACCGGTCGATCTCGCTCTTAAAGTAGGGATCAAGAAGCAGATTCGCGATATCGGGATTAGTCTGATAGGCCTCAAAAATCTTCTGGAGAAAACGCGCACGGATGATGCAGCCCCCACGCCAGATCATGGAAATCTGGCCGAAATCCAGATTCCAGTCATACTCATTCTGGGCTTCACGCATGAGCTGAAAACCCTGTGCGTAGGAGCAGATCTTGGAGCAGTAGAGGGCATCGTGGATGGCTTGAACGAACTCTGCGGTGTCTCCGTCAAAAGGCTCGAGCTTGGCATCGAGAACCTTGGCGGCGGCTACGCGCTCCTCTTTGAGGGCGCTGATGCAGCGCGCAAAAACGGCCTCCGCGATACAGGGGGCGGCAATACCCATGTCGAGGGCGTTGATGGAGGTCCACTTGCCGGTCCCCTTCTGTCCTGCGGTATCCAGGACAATATCCACGAACGGCTGGCCAGTTTCAGGGTCCTTCTGCCCAAGAATGTCGGCCGTGATTTCGATCAGGAAGGAATCGAGAACGCCCTGATTCCAGTCTCCGAATACGGAGCTCATTTCCTCTGGCTTTATGCCGAGGAGATTATCCATCAGGGTGTAGGCCTCACAGATCATCTGCATGTCGCCATACTCAATGCCATTGTGCACCATCTTGACGTAATGACCTGCTCCGTTATCGCCAATATAGGTGGCACAGGGTACTCCGCCTTCGATGGGCTTTCCAGGTTCCGCGCCCTCGATGGGCTTGCCGGTAGTCTCGTCAACCTTGGCTGCGATCGCCTCCCAGATGGGCTTGAGTTCATTCCAAGCGCTCTCCTTTCCGCCGGGCATGAGAGAGGGGCCAAAGCGGGCTCCCTCTTCCCCGCCAGAAACACCAGAGCCAATAAATCGGAATCCCTTCTCGTTCAGCTCTTTTTCCCGCCGGATCGTGTCGGTCCACAGGGCGTTGCCCCCATCAATGATAATGTCGTCTGGGTCCAGCAGTTCTGTCAGCCCCGTAATCACCGCGTCGGTGGGTCCGCCAGCCTGGACGAGGATGATGACCTTACGAGGTCTCTTGATGGATTTTACGAATTCCTCGAGGCTGCTTGTGCCAACCACCCCACCGGGAGTTCCCGGGTTTGCAGCTACAAACTCTTCAGTCTTTGACGTGGTCCGGTTGTAGACAGAGATGCGAAAGCCGTGATCGGCAATGTTGAGAGCAAGATTCTGACCCATGACCGCGAGGCCCACGAGTCCGATATCAGAAGAGGAGTCAGACATGTTTTGCTTAAGTTCGGGGGGCGGGGTTTAGGCAGGTTGGCGGGCACCTTCAAGGCTTAAAACCCTGCTGTTGATGTTGCTGGCGGCTCCGGAGGAGAAACCGTGAGTTCCTGATCGCTTCTCCGGTAATACCGTTGAGCATTCGAGGCACGATGAAGTGTGCGTTGCTGCTGCTCCGAGTTCCTCCTCTTCTCCTCGTTCTTTTCATGGCTTCGACGCATGGAGAGGACCGGCCGAACCTTGTCTTCCTGCTCACGGATGATCAGAGCACCTCTTCAATGGGGTGTTATGGAAATCCTGAGGTAAAAACGCCTCATCTTGATGCGCTTGCGCGGGCAGGGGTCGTGTTTGACTGCCACTATGTGACTACCGCTATCTGTATGGCGAGCCGGGCCAACATCATGACGGGAAAGTTTGAGTTCAGGCATGGCTGCAATTTCGAACATGGAGCTCTGCACAGTTCCCATTGGGCGCAATCCTATCCGATCCTTCTCAAGGAAGCGGGATACCGGACGGCGATAGCAGGTAAGATTGGGTTTGAGGTGACGACGAGGACTGGAAAGAAGGGCGTTTTGCCAGCTGGCGATTTCGATCGTTGGGGAGCGGGGCCGGGACAAACCTCCTACCTGACGGCAAGAAACAAATCGATGGCAGATTACGCGAAGGAGTTTCCGCATTCATCTCGTTCTTACGGAGCTTTCGGCGCGGATTTCATTAAAGAGTCTGCGAAGTCCGCGCAGCCCTTCTGCCTCTCTATCAGCTTCAAGGCGCCTCACAAGCCGGCCACGCCTGATCCGGAAGATAATAAAATTTATGCCGGCATGAGCTTTACGAAGCCGAGGAATTTTGGGCGCGAGTATGGACTTCANTTTGCACCCCAAAGCCGNTACGGGCGGCAGTACGAGCGTTTTCACAGCTGGAACTACTCAGATAAATATGACGAGGTAATGGCTACCTATTACCAGCAGGTCTATGCGGTGGANGNTGCNGTNGGNNTGATNCGNGCNGCNCTCAGGAGCCACGGGGTAGAGAAAAACACCGTGGTGATTTTTACNTCGGATAATGGATTCATGTGTGGTGCCCATGGTTATGGGTCCAAGGTGCTGCCTTACGAGGAATCCGCACGGGTTCCCTTGATCATGTATGATCCGCGCCACAGGAACAGTGGCAAGGAACTGCGCTGTGATACTCTGACTGGGAANGTGGACCTTATGCCGACCCTGTTGGAACTGGCCACGGTAGCTGTTCCCGAAGGGATTGACGGAAAGAGCATTCTTCCGCTTTACGAGGACACTGGGGCAAGGATCAGGGACTCTCTACCACTGGTTAATGTCTGGGGTCCCGCCGAGGTCTTTAGTCTTTCGGTGGTAACGAAACGCCATAAGTATATCTATTGGCCGTGGGCAGGGGAGGGATTCAAGGCGGCAGAAGAGCTCTATAATACGGAGGAGGATCCATTCGAATTGAAGAATCTCCTCGCTAGCCCTGAAGGAGAAGGGGCGGTTCTGGTCCAGATGCGGAAGCAATACGACGCATACCTGGATCTCTGGCGCCGCGAGGGCGTGAATTATCACAACTACAAGCCCCTCGCGCGGTTTTTTGACCGTGGTCTTCCCTGGCTAAGTAAGAAGGAAGCTCTCGGCGTCAGGAAATAATTCAGGGGCTCACGGCGCTGGGTGACAGGGGAGAGTCGCGAAGCAATAAGATACTCAGACTCGAGAATCTCCGTGCAAGATTGGGGCAGTTAGCTCCTAGTGAGCCCCGATGAAGATGCTTCTTTTCGCTCTCCTCCTTGGGGCTCCCATGCTTCTGGCTTCCAAGCCCAATATCATTCTGGTGATGGCAGATGATATGGGATGGGGACAGACGGGCTTCTACAACCACCCCGTGCTTAGAACGCCGCACCTTGATGCGATGGCGGCGGGTGGGCTGCGCTTTGACAGGTTTTATGCGGGTGGGCCAGTATGCTCCCCGACGCGTGCAACGGTGCTGACCGGGAGGACGCACAACAGGACCGGAGTGCAAAGCCATGGATTTGCCTTACGGAAGCAGGAGAAGACCCTCGCGGTAGCGCTTCAGGGAGCGGGTTATGCCACCGGACACTTNGGGAAGTGGCATCTCAACGGATTGCGCGGGCCGGGGGTTCCCATCCTGAAGGAAGATGCCCACGGCCCGGGGGGATTCGGATTTGACCAGTGGCTCTCGGTCACCAATTTCTTCGACAAGGACCCAGTNATGAGCCGAAAGGGNANTTTCGAAGAATTCACGGGNGATTCCTCGNAAGTCATCGTGGCGGAAGCGCTCAAGTTCATCGAGGCGCAGGCCAAGGCNAAGANGCCTTCNTTTTCGGTGATCTGGTATGGCACTCCGCATAGTCCGTGGATGGGCCTCGAACAGGATCTCAAGCTCTTCGCGAATCTTGATGAGAAGTCGCAGCATCACTACGCGGAACTGGTGGCCATGGATCGTAGTCTCGGAACCCTGCGGGCCGGGTTGCGTGAGATTGGAATTGCACGCGATACCCTGGTTTGGTTTTGCAGCGACAATGGTGGGCTTCCGGGATTCAAACCTGATACGGTGGGCGGTCTGCGGGGCTACAAGGGGTCGCTCTTTGAGGGTGGCCTGCGCGTGCCGGGAGTCATCGAGTGGCCCGATGGAATCACCAAACCACGGGTGACTTCTTTTCCGGCCGCCACCATGGATATTTTCCCCACGCTGGCGGAAGTAGCGGGGCTTCCTGCTGCTGCCATGCTCCAGCCGCAAGACGGGCAGAGTTTGCGCCCGCTCTTCGAGACGGAGCTGGGTCCGCGCCGCAAGCCGATCGGCTTCAGGAGTGCGGCTCGAGGCGCATTGGTCGACAACGAGTTCAAGCTCTACTCGAAGAACGTCAAACTCGGAGAATTTGAGCTCTACCATCTGGGTGACGATCCGGCGGAGAAGGTAGATGTGAGCTCAAGGCACCCTGAGGTATCCCGCCGCCTTCGTAAGGCCTTCCAAAAGTGGGATAGGACTGTCGATGCAAGTGTGGAGGGAAAAGATTACCCTTCCGGGAAGGTTGATTCTCCCCAGCCACCCCGGATGTTCTGGACAGAGCTGGAGGCCTACCAGCCTTACTTCAAGGCGTGGCGCAAGCGCCCTGAATACAAGGGGCGGCTGAAGGGAAAGTAGGAGACGAATCGCCCTGCCAGTGGCAGCGCTGCCTGCCCAGTTCTCGACTTTTTTGGGGCTATGGGCCCAAAAGTTTCAGGGGAGCAGCCCCCTCAGGGTTGGGCCCTTTGGCGGGGATTCTTTTTATTCCTCCACTGACACCCGATAGAATCGTCGATCCTTTCCGATGGCACGGGGGTCTAGTTGTAAAGTCACGGTTCCTACTGCGATGATCCCGGAGGAGGTCACCTCCCAGTTAATCAGGTCAGCGCTTGCCTCAATGGTATAACTTTTGCCCGGCACACTAGCCCACCTCACTGTGACAAACCCGGTCAGTGGATTCTTGTTCAGCGTTGTTATCTGGAAAAATGATGTTCCATCGAGAGGATCTGTCCCTGCGGCGATTTCTGAGCCATCGGGAGAGCCGTCTCCATCTGTGTCCGGACGGAGCGGATCTGTTCCTGCGAGTGCCTCCTCGGTATTACTCAGCCCGTCACCGTCACTATCAAGAAGCAAGCCTGTGCCCGGGGTTCCTCCGGGTACCGCGCTGGCTCTCCAATTGCCGGGCACTGAATAATCAGGGGCAGGGTCGGTAACAATTGCGAGGACGAGGCTGGACCCGTCTCTTCCTGCAGCTTCTGGCCATGGCTCCCGGTCGTTATAGCGGAAATTCGCAATGGTGATTCCCACCCCGTCGACCAGATGGAGCCTTTCACCGGCGTTTTCGAGTCGAGTTGGGAAATATTCGCCCGCAATGTGATCGCTATGGGCCGTGCCGTAACGGGCTTCGAAGGCAGCTCTGTTGCGAACAACGAGGACGAATTCGCCTGCAGCCAATGAGGTTACGCCTGAGAACGTGAAGTCAAAATCGATACCCTCAGTGAATTTCACGGCAGTAAGGTTAATAGTGTCTCCGCTCACATTCTTCATCTCAATGAATTCGAAGTCGGAGGCGTCGTTTGCAGCAGCGAGTTCTTCGGAGGTTTCCGGAGGAAGTGGTGCGTAGTGGACTTCAGTGACAACCAGATTAGAGGCATTGGCTATCGGTCCCACGAGGAAGTGGGAGGTGCTGGGTCCACTCCATGCCGTTAGTCCCCGCCCGTTACGGGCTCTTGCGGTGATGGTAGTGGTGCTGTTCAAGGTAATCGGGCTGCCAGCGTTAGCGAGGAGGGCATTGGCTGAGGCGTTGCCGCCGGGTGCGCGTGGATCCGTTCCATCGGTAGTGTAGTAGAAGGCGTCTTCCCCAACGAAGGAGAACTGGTCTCCCAGCTGGACGACTCCGGGTTGCTCTAGCCCCTGATCGGAGCTGAACAGGGGCTTGGCGGTGTATTGACGATCAATCCAGCCTACTCGCGTTCTCAGCCATTGTTTCAGGATGCGGACCTCATTGCGGTGGCTCGCGTTGCCCCATTTATTGAAGTTTCTTTCTGCAGGGCTGCGTCCAAGAGAAGAGTCGTTGGCGCCAGGGGGGTCCCTTCCGTCAATTTGCCGGGCAAAATCGTTGATGACGCTCTCGATGTTCTCGGTAGAGAATACATTTTCCCGCAGGTCCTGCCACAGGTCCGTATGGGCCTGCCGGAAGTCAGGGTTGCTGAGCACCTGCCCCCACCAAATGTAGCGACTGTCGTTCCAAGTTCTACTTGAGTCCCCGGATCCGTCCCACTGGGAGGGGTTATTGTCGCGGCTATCGGTAGAGCCCATGGTTCGGTCAAAGTCCCAGATTGGACCTGCTCCGATCTTCCCATCGTTGGTGTCACTGCGGTCCTTGTAGTAATAACCGCTCAAGCGAAAACCATCCACGTTCATGGCCAGAGTATTGAGCCAGTGATGACGCAGCCATGAGAATTGATCGATGTATTCAGTGAAGTGCTTGCCTGTGCTTGGGTTGATTCCGTTACCCGCACTGATGGCCGCATTGACTTCATTCATATGGGTGGTAAGCCACGACCTCTGTCGGCTGGATACCTCTCTTTCCTTGGGCTCGACCCAGCCCAGGGTTCCGAGTCCAGCCACGCTGAATCCACTGTCTCCGGGATCCAGGCGATCTTTCTTGAACATGTATCCACCAGAGACCGCCGGCTCCCTCGAGTCTCTGGGGTCGATCCTTGCCACGGGAACTCTGCTGTCGTCCCGCTTGATTTTTTCGATCAGGGAATAAACGCCAAAATAGGACCCGGAGTAGGTGAGGGGGCCACCGCGGACGTTATGAACGACTTCAACGAACTTGGTGCGGGTAGCATACTCCCCGGTCTGGCGACTCAATTCATACATGAGATCATTACGCATGAGGGCCCTGTCAAATTGATACCGCCCACTCAGGACCCAGTCAGACTCACGAGGCAGGTCGAGGGGAGTAATTCCCTTGTCGAGCCCTTCTTCATCGCGTGCTTCTACCGTCATGGAATATTTTGGCCAGCCGAAGGAGGAGGATCCCCGTCGTTTGAGCCCCACCCGGGTGTCAGTGTCGAACTCATCCGTGATCCGCGCCCGGCCCGTTTCAGGATCGGGCTCGATAATTGCCATGAAGCCATCGAGGTGGGTATTTCCGCCCGGATCACCCCTGTTCCAAGTTTCGATGATGAGGATCGGCAAGTTGGAATTGAATTGCTGAAGAACGGCTTCTCCAAGCTTCAGGAAGCTTCGCATTTTGACGGGACCTTGCGCATTATTTTCCCCGAAGACCCGTGCTCTTATCTGAATTGAGTCATTGATTGGAATCGGATCGGTATAGCGAGGCGAACTTGCGTTCGGTTCTGAACGGTCCGTGGTGTAACGGATGATCTCACTCGGAAAGCTACTGGAGAGAGAAACCTCGAAGTTCTCAATAAAAGTCTGACTTCGATGAGAAAATGCCACCTCGCTGGTTGGGAGCTGCTCCTGGCTGCCGTTGCGTTGTCCCGGAGTGGGATTCGTGAAATAGGCGGATTCACCCAGTTCGATTGACAGAGTGCGGATCACGCTGAGCTGGGGCCTGAGTAGAAGATCGTCATCATCCAAAGAGGAGTTCATGAGATGCAGGGACAGAACATTCTCTCCCGTCCTGAGTCGGCTTAGATGGCTATTGAGTTGGATGGTCTGGAAGTCCAAGGCCGCAGAGTCCGCGCGGTCGCTTAAGGCGCTGGAATTAAAAACGGGTGCTCCGGGAGCATTCAGGGAAGTGACTCGGACTCCATTAAGGTAAGCAATAACCCCGTCATCGTATTGAAGGTCGAGGGTAAGGCTGAGAATGTCGTCCGTGCGCGTGAGGTCGAATGGCACCCTGATATAGACCGAGGAATTGCGATTAAAGGCAACCTGCTCAAGGTCGCTTTGGATAAGCTCCCGGTAGCCCGTGCCTCGTTCGTACCCGGCTCCGAGGAACCCTGCACTCCACAGGTTGTCCGCGAAGTTGGCCTGGGTCCAGCTGAGGGCCAGGCTGTTGTCGGTGGGCACGTAGGTCCTGCAGGCCGAATCCACCCCGATAAGGATCTCCTCGCCAGTAACCGGAGTCTGCTCGATCCCAAAGGAAGCATCGTCGAATTGGGCAGGGTAGGTAGGAGTAAAATCGTCGATGATCGCAACTCCATCGGGGGATACGAGAGCGAGATACTCACCACTATTATCGAGGCCGAAACTGGTATGAAGTTGCTGGCCGGTAATCGCGCGGTCCTTCCCAGAGGCGAAGATTACCAGGAACCCTCTCGGTTGGAGAATCGTGTTATCGGGGATACGCCACTTGGTCGGGTTGTCCGGATTATCGGTGAGAAAATGTCCCCCGACATCGTAAGGATCGGGATCGGGATTGTAGAGTTCAAGCCAGTCTTCCCACTCGCCATCCTCATCCCTCAGGCCGGACTCGTTATCGGCGAGGATTTCAGAGATGATTGGAGCTCCGGAAGAGGAAAGAACTCCTGCGATGGCGAGGAAGACGGAGAGGGCTCCCGTTGCCAAGTGGGTTTTGGAAGGGTCCATGATATGGAGATAAGGTGCGGGGAATCAGCTGGCAAGCCTGCGGATGGAAAGGGCGTTCGATTACCCTATGAGAGTTAACTCATTTCGATCAAGAATAACGGGAGTAAGGCCTTGCCACAGTGAGAATTGGTAGTGGTGATTGACCGTGGGTGACGATTGCGACAGCGTTTGGTNATTCGATTTNATGGNGGNTTCATCGTTCAGATTTCTAAAAGGNATCCTGATNCTNNTCNNCACCGNGNTGNTGNTGA
>PBTP01000052.1:24617-28401 GCA_002729275.1 Roseibacillus sp.
AGTGTNGNTGCNGGAGAGGATNACTGGCCGAGNTTTCGCGGCTCTGGGAGGGGCNGGNANNGCTTCCNGTTTTGATTNCCCGGGGGGANTGGATAAAACTNNGAGNGCATGGTCGGTTGCCCTGCNGGGACCAGGNACNAGTTCTCCGGTGGTGTGGGGCCAACGGATATTTGTGACCTCGGAAGACCGACCTGNCGGCGTCGTTCATCTCCAATGTCTTCGTGNAGACGANGGGAGTGCNTTGTGGAAGAGGNCNGTCGAGGTTGGGCCCTACCGAACCCACAAGATGAACAATACNGCGGCAGCGACNCCGGCNGTNGACNANGACATGGTGGTCNTCAGTTGGTACCAATCNAGNCGNAAGGTNGCGGTTCTCTCNGCATATTCTCATNNGGGANAACATCTCTGGGATTATGAGATTGGATCATTCAANGGNGCCCACGGACTCAACCTGATGCCTGTCATCCATNATGGGTCCGTCATCTTCGCGCACCTCCATCAACTGGGNGGNTACGTGGCATCAATTAACGGNGCAACNGGCCNCCCNGATTGGAAAACGCCGTATCCANGCCCCAGTCCGAAGACAACCTATATGACTCCGCTGATTCGNAGGCAGGATGAAGATCCGTCGCGCTNCGAGGTAGTAGTNAGTAGTACCAGCACGGGGGTGTGTGGTCTGGATCTCGAAAATGGGAAAGAAGTCTGGTCGCTCCCTGGTATTTTCAAGGAGCGCTGTATTGTTTCCCCGGTCAACATTCTGGCAGGGAGCGGTGCCCCGGGTTCCATCATCACGGCGGGATGCAAGAAGGAGGGGGGCAACAACGTCTTTGTCGCACTTCGTCCACCAGAGGGCGGAGAAGGTCGCGCCAAGTTACTTTGGCAGCTAGAGCAGCACGCGCCCTACGTGCCTACTCCGGTTTCGAACGGAAAGACGCTCTTTGTTCTGTCGGACCGGGGTATGATTCAGGCGGTTGACCCGCAAACAGGAGAGGCGCAGTGGGCCAAAAAGCTCCGAGGAAATTTTTATGCCTCTCCCCTGCTCGCCGGGACAACGATGTTGTGCCTTTCACGGGATGGGGAGATGTATTCCATAGATGTGAGTGGGGAGCCCAAAATAGTAGGGGTCTATGATCTTGAGCCCGGAGATGAGGTGACATGGGTGGATTCCAGTCCTGCTCTGGGCCGCAACAGCCTTTTTTTGCGAGTTGGTGCCCGCCTCGATTGCTACCGGATAAAGTAGGTATGCCGTGATAATGCCTCGTTGAGGCATGCGGCCCGGGAGGCCCAGGTAAGCGCCTTTCACCGGAGATACTTCGGTAAATTNGGGTNGCCCTGCCCATCTTTGTGGACCTTTTGTGGAAATCACCGCTTGTGGAGGTAGAAATGCCCGCCTAGGAACGGTGTTAGCTAAAAAAAATCTAATGAATCATCTCACCATCCTTATTTTGGGCGTAATGGCCATTACCCTTGGAATGGCCCCGCAGGCGGAAGGCGTTCTTGCGCGTTTTATTAACATTAAAAAAGGCGCGGGGGACACCCGTTTTCACTTGGGAGAACTCGAAGCGTTTGAAGCGGGAGTGGTTCCTGACGAGGCCGGGGCTGTCGGACGGGGTGGTGCGACCAGCAGGAACGATATTGCCGGAGTAACGACATTTAATCTTACGGATGGCCCCGAGATAGGAACGACTCAGGGCCTTGAGCACGGTCCCGTCGGAGGCCCTATTGATAATGACCAGGAAAATGCCGGAGGAGTGTGGTCTGCAAGAAGTGGTCTCGTCAACAATGCCCAATACACCATCGACCTCGGTGNNGAGTATGACGTGACCACGGTGGTGGCTTTTGCTCGCAACGATACCTGCTGTGATGACCGCTGGTATCCTCTCGAAGTTCGTTTGTTCGCGGATGATGGTACGGGGCAACCCGGGGAGATGACGGCTGAGGATACGACTACCGGAGGTCCTGATAACGACAACAGTAAAAAGGTATGGTTTTTCGAAGTTGGAACGGATGAGGATCAAGACGGGCTCCCGGATACTTTTGAACAGAACATCATCGATGCCGATCCGAATGATGNAGTGTCCGGTCTGGAAGACGTTTCAGATGTGACTGACTTTGATAACGATGGGGTGAGCGATGCGGCGGAGCACGCTGCGCAGACTGACCCTCTTGATTCGGATTCAGATGATGATGGCTCCTTGGACGGGGAGGAAGTGGCTGCTGGGACGGACCCGGCGAATCCGGACAGTGACGGAGACGGCTTGCTCGATGGTGTGGAGACTGGCACTGGAACCTTCACCAGCGCGAGTGATACCGGCACCGATCCACTCAATGCCGACACCGACGATGATGGCGCCAGCGACGGTTTCGAGGTCAGCGAGAATTTTGACCCTAATGATCCCAACAGCAACCCAGATATACCGATCGTTCAGCCTTCCTTCGTGCCCATTGATGAGCTGGCTCCCGGTGCTTACGGTCCTGATCTCACCCAGAATGGAGTCAACTATCAGGAAAACCATTACGATGGTGGGGTGATTATCAATAACGCCGCTCAGGGGAACTACGATGTGCATGTCTCCGGTGATCCAGCTCCCCTGCGTTCCTTCGATGCCATCGAGCCCATGATCAGTCATGGGAATGGAGGAACTGCCATATCAGGGCAGAACCGGCCGTGGGGAGACGGGGGTGGAGAGAACTTCACGGTGCGCTACAACGGTTATCTCGACATGTCGGCTTTCTCTCCGGGAACNTACAACATCCACCTTGGGGCAGATGATACCAACTTCTTCATTATGGATACCGTGGACGGGCAGGTTACCGCGCAGCACAATTGTTGCCCGCAGAACCAGACAACCCCTTTTACCATTACCTCCCCGGGGCTCTTCCCGTTCGACAACGTCTTCGGTGAGCAAGGCGGAGGAGATTGGGTCGATATCGGGATCAGCGGCCCCGGAATTGCCGGGATCGTGGCAATTGGCGACACCAGTGCCGGCAGTCCGCCAGTCTACCCCATCGGGGTCAAGTCTGAGGATACTGACGGGGATGAGCTCCCCGACGCGTGGGAGATCTCGTGGGACGACATTAACGACCTCACCCAGCTCTCCGGGACTGGTGACTTTGACAACGATGGCACCACCGATCTGGAGGAGCTCAATGCCCGCACCAATCCCACCAATGACGACACCGATGGAGATGGCATTTCAGATGGTGCTGAGACCGGGACCGGGACCTTTGTGGACGCCTCCGATACCGGAACCAACCCCCTTGATTCCGATACCGACGGTGATGGACTGAGCGATGGCGTGGAAAGCAACAGCGGAACCTTCGCAGGTGTCGATGATACCGGCACAAGCCCTCACAATGTGGACACTGATGGGGACGGATTTGAAGACCTCGACGAAGTGGAGAGCCTATTCGACCCGACGGACCCCGGAAGCGTGCCGCCAATCCCGCAGCCTGTGCTCCTCGCCTACTGGAATTTCGAGGGGCAGTCTGAAGACCAGAGTGGGAACGGCGCGGATCTCTCGATAGAAGGCTCGGCGGTTCTTTCCCCGGACGGTGATGGGCACCTCGGGGAGGGTCAGTCGCTTGATCTCGGGGCGGCGAATAATGGGGCCTACGCGAGAAGTGAAATAGGCCCCTGGCTCGACCCCGCCTACGAAAACAACGCGATGGCTGTGAGCTTCTGGCAATATAACGTCCAGACCGGCAACACGAGCGCCTTCTGGCTTCATGCTCCTTCGGCCACAGGAGGAGAGCGAGGTTTTCAGGCCCACACCCCATGGGG
>PBTP01000053.1 GCA_002729275.1 Roseibacillus sp.
GGCGCGTATGATCGTTTTTTGATTCTGCCGCAGGGCCGGTTGAATATTATCGATTTCGATTTTTATCGGCGAGTTGCCGAGGCAGGGAATTCCGAGCGGGCGATCTGGAAATTCTCATGGCAGGGACGCGAAGAGTTTGACCCGGTCTGGGAGATGGTGACCGAAGGGAGTACTGGGTTTTCTGGGTCGTTTGCAAGGCAGGTAACTCTGAACCGGGCGACCGCGGGCGAAAAGCTGACCCTTGATCTGATAGAAGCTCTGGAAACTTCTGCTCGGGAAGAGGGCATTATCCTGCAGTGTGAAGGGGTGCAAATGCAGGAAGGGGCAGGCCGTTCGGTAGTCTTGCAATTTGATGGCACCAGTTATGCCACCACGGGTAAGGAGCGTAGGACGATCAGCCGGGAACGTCTTTTGGAAGCGGCGGCGGCAGGAACATTCGTAGGGACGCTTACCGGGCGACACGGAGTCAATGACGATTACGATCATCCGCAGCCGGCTCTTTGGACGCGGGGATCTCTCCACGCTCAGGTAGGAAGACAGCGCTTTCCGAGACTTAATGATTCAGAGAAGACGATGGTCTTGGGTGCCCGGCATGTCAGGGATGGAGCGGCGGTTATCGTGAATGGCAGGAGAGTGCCCGCAACGGTGAGGAACCTCAGGACGGACCGGATCTCGATCGAACTAGAGACCCTCCCGGCTCAGGGAATGCATTTTCTTCAAGTCCAGAACCCCAGTGGCCTTTTCAGCAATGACTTTATCTTCCATACCGGAAGTGATGAGGCGGAGCCTCGCGAGGCTCGCTCCACGAATGATCCCTCAGGGTTGCGGGACAGATTAGCGGCGGCNATTGAACGTGGCGATATCGCGGCTGTCCGACGCTCAATTCGGGCTGGAGCGCCTACGAATGCCCGTCGTTATGGAGATGGAGGCATGACTCCCCTTTCTACGGCGGTCTTCCACGGCCGGATGGACATCGCAAGGTTCCTCGTAAAGGAGCACAAAGTCAGTGTTTCCTATCATAATCGTGACGGGAATACTCCCCTGCATCTGGCTGCGTTTCTCTGCAGGGAAGACATGATTGAATTCCTTCTGGCAAACGGAGCATCGCTCACTAAGAAGAACCAGCGAGAGGAGGTTGCGGTTGACACCGTTGCCGGTGAGTGGAGCAGTGGACTACGCCAGTTTTATGAGGGGGTTATCGGTGGGTCCAACCTCGACCTTGACGTCAGGTTAATTCAAAAGCAGAGGCCTAAGATCGCCGGGATGTTACGCGAGAGAGCCTCCGGGAAGAGGCGCTAGCCGGTGAGCGTTACCGGAGTCAGGCAAAGAGGCATCGACCTTGGGCGGGATGTAGGGTTCACTGTGCTGAAGACACCATTTTTTTTGTTATGAAAGCCTGCTCGTTTCTCCTGCCGCTGGTCCTTCTTTTCTCCCAGGCCCATTGTGCTGATGAGAGGGTACCTGCCCGTACTGGTCAGGGCGCCGGGATCTACGAAACGGTTCCCGGGTGGCCCAACTATCCGGAGGGGAAGAAGCTTGGGGACCTCCATGGCGATCTCGCTTCTGACAGCAAGGGGAATGTCTATATAGCGACGGGTAATACCATTCAGATTATTGGGCCGGACGGTAATTACCGCGGAGATATTCGAACCAAGGGGGGGAAAGTGTTCAAGGGGGTCCATGGAATGAAAGTGCGACGCATGGGTGGAGAGGAAATTCTGCTGCTGGCGATGCCGCGGATTAAGCGAGTGGTTGCAGTTAAGCCGGACGGAACCGTTGTCTGGCAGATTATCGGTCCTCCAGACGTTCCCGGGATGTATAAAAGCAGGGGAGAATATAATCCCACGGACATGGATGTCAGTCCGGATGGAAGGGTCGTCATCGTGGACGGTTATGGGAAGTCGCTTGTGCACCTCTACGATAAGGATCGGAACTACGTGAAAAGCTTTGGAGGAAAGGGCAAGGAAGAGGGAAAGTTCGACGTCTGTCATAATATTCTGGTCGATTCCCGGGGAGAAAACCCAACCCTGCTGATCAGTGACCGCCAGAATAACCGGCTGCAGCACTACGATCTGGAAGGCAATTTTATCAGGACCGTTGATGACCAGCTTGGGCGACCATGTGCTGCCGATATCCACGGGGATGTTCTTGCGGTAGGCGAGCTGGATGGGCGGATTTCTCTTTANGGTAAGGACTACAAGCTGATTTCCCGACTTGGGGATGAACGGAAGGATCGGCGGAAAGCGAGTAACCAGATTTCTCCGGAGCACTGGCATGAGGGAGATCTAGTCGCAGTACATGGCTGCACCTTTGATGTGAATGGTGCTCTTTACGCGCAGGAGTGGAATGTCCATGGGCGCATTACCAAATACGTACGGATAAAGGCTCCATAGGGGGTTGCGCTCAGGGGGCTTGCGATCAGCAGAGCTAGCTCATAGCCCGGCGGGCGCCGATTGTTTGCGTCCCCGCGAGGCTTCCTCCGTTTTTTCCGCTGGAACTTCCAGGAGGACGTTCGGAGGGATTTTGTTGGCAGCAAAACGGACAGCGACGAGGTATTCACCCTTTTCTTGTCCAGTGCATAGAAGAATGGAGTGGCCGTTTTCAGTATGCCAAAGGTGTGAGCCCAGAAGCTTTCCGCCGGTGAGCTCCTCCGGCGGAGGGTAGCCGGTGGCCTGCACTGGCGAGCCATGACTGCTCCTCAGACTGGAGACGAGGCCCTGCCACTGCTGCCTAAGGCCTTTAGCGTATTCAACGGAGGCAGCACTCTTTCCCCGGAGGGTAACTTCCCGTAGCTCATTGTCGTCGCTCCATTCGAAGAATAACCGGTATTCTTCCCCGGCAACGGAGGTGTGGTAAATCCCGTTCAACCCAGTGCGTCCGACAAGCTCTCCGTCGAGCGTCTTGCTGACTACTGGACTACCGCGGAGCTTTGTTTCGACCACTGCACGACCATCACCGTAGGTGAGAGTATCAAAGCAATCACCTGTAATTCTCGCCTCTGCTCTGGCTTGGTTCCGTNTCAGGTACTGCCTTACCCAATCCCGGTCAGAGGAATGCAGATTGTTGAGAGCGACTGTTACGGTTTTGCGGTTGGGCTTTCGTAAAAGCACACTTGATCCATCGGATGAGATGAATTCTGCTCGAAAGCTCTGATTTCCATTCGCACTGCGCCATGAGCGGCTCTCGGCATGAAGGAGCATCCCGCCCAGTAGAATCATTTGCAGGGTGGTGAGGGCAGTGATCNGGNTCATCGAAAAAAGAGTCCTTTCTGGAAAGCCCGGGGAGGTAGCAATGGAAGGGAAAGCCTGCAGCTGCCCGGGGTGGGATTACGGTAANGGTGCCGTCCAAGCGCTTACCGACGAGGTGTCACGAAGAAGGATCGGTCCCGGAAAGCGCTGAATCCCCTGCTCGGGAATAACACTCTCGGCAGATGCCAGCGAATGAGTGTGGCTGAGTTGCCCACTTTTCAGATTAAAGCGGTAGGCCAACGGGACNTTGTCTCCTTCCTGGACGATCTTGATGATTTCGTGTGGGCCATTACGGGCAAGAACCCCGGCCTTGTTATGGGGCATCTCCGGGTCCCCCGGTTTGACGATAAAACGTTTCCTCTCAAGTTCGGCAACGACAACCGGTTTGCCCATGATGAGGCGGTCGTTCTCGAGGGAGAGAGTAGAAAGATCGAAGTGGGAATGGGGGCCGAGCTCAAAGCGATAGTCCGGGTTGTCAAAGTGGCGAACCACCAGCTGGTCTTCTTCGTGAACCATGAAATAGGGTTCTTTCATGTGGAGGATGCTACCGTTCGTCCGTATCCGGATCGCAGGNCTTCCGTCCAGTTTGTAGCGAAAGACGTTGAGGGGCTGGTTTGGACTGGAGCGACTCTCGAAGACAATAGATTTGTCCGTGGCGTAGACCTGATCCACCCGGGTTTCGTTGACCATGAATCCCTCCCCTACCGGATTGCCCCAGTTTTTGCCATCGTTGCTCACATGAAGTTCGTATTCTCTGATCAGCCCGTTGTTGTTTACGATCACAGCCGGAAGATAACGGAGGGCGCTGATCAGCCGTTCCTTCTTCATATCGATGACAACGGAGTGGGGGTGGGGAGGGATCGCTCCGATCCATTGTGAGTGCCACCAGGTGACCGGGTCGTCATCGATCACGCACTGTGGTCGTGTATCGTATCGTGCCTTTGTCTCGGAGTTTGAGGCAGTGGCAGACCAACCCCCACGGGGAAGATTTTCACCATCTCCTCCCGCAATCTGTAGCTCGGCAATCGATGCCCACCCGCGGCCGTTAATCTCAGAAAGGGCAGTAAAGCGCACATAACGCGCATTGATGGGATTGATTTTGACCTCGTAGTAGCCGCCTGCAATGGGCTTGGCGTTGCGCGCATCGGTAGATGTCTTGGCTGCGATTTTGCGATTACTCAGGGTGGACCCGGTCGGAGGGTCTATTACCACGTGGCTGGCAGAGCGGAGTCTGGAGACAAAGAAAATATGAGCCTTGGTTCCATCGAAGGTCACCCGCATCTGAAATCCGGTGCCGAAGTTACGCTCCCACGCACGTGTCCCCGTCCGGAGGTCTACGGCGAGAACCCGGCCGATAGCATCATGAAAGATCTGGATGTCACCGCAGTTAAGGGTCGAGGTGACTGGTGCGTTGACTGCGTGCTCCCAGAGCGTTCTGCCAGTCGCCGCGTCGAAGGCAACAAGGCGATTAGCCAGTCCCGGAGCATTTCCAGCGGAATAGTCGATGGTCAGAAGAGTATCACCGATGATGTGAACCTGCGGGTTCGTTCCATCGATGAACCGTTGCCAGACAATGCGGCCAGGCGCCGCCGGCTCCACCCGTTCAAGAATGCCCCTCGAAAAAACATAAACGCTCCCGGNCAGGGAAGACCCGGGTGGAGGAAGAGAAATCTGCGGGTTGTGACGGGGCAGGGACCAGGATCGCGAGAACGGTGNGGCAGGTGACGGGGCCTCGTTATTCATAGATCTATTCAAAGGCGTGCCGGTCCGTTGGAACGCTGTCTCGGCGGGCTTGTCGGTAAGAAGAAAAAGAGTGCTTCCATCGATNGTGAATGCCCGGGGTTTCTCATCAACCAGCTCCCAAGGCCGGCTTTCAATCGCGCGCCCGGTGGTGGCATCGATTCGATGCAGGCCATCGAGTTGAGCAAGATAAACAGATTCGTTAAGGAGGGTAAGACGTCCAATACTATGGGCGGCTGGGCGGTACCAGCGCGCCTCACCGGTATCGAGATCGAGCCCCGCTAGGATGGACCGCCCACGAATGATGAGCAGGTTTTCCACGGTGCCAATTATCTGCACCCCTAGAACGAGAGTGTTCTCCCACAGGAGACGGCCTGTTTTTCGATCAAGGGCAAATATACCCCTCGCATCCTTTGGCATGCAGATCACCTTTTCTTCGGTGAGGAGTGGAGCCGATCCATGGTTCAGGACGGTTCGATCATTCGGGGTAACAGGGTCGTAATGGTAGATCCAGTCGGTGCGCCCGTCTCGAATGTCGGAGCGAGCTATCAGGCCACTGTTGGAGTTACTGAAAACCGCTCCCCCGGAGATGGTCACGCTGTTTCCATAAATAGCGAAAGCCGGCTGACTCCGTTCGAGGCTGGCAGTGAGATCAGACTCGCGCCCTGCGCTGGCGATCGGAGCTCTCCAGCGGGTGGCGCCCCTGGATGGATCGAGGCAAACTAGATTAAGCTCTCTACCCCGGCCTTGATTGACGTCAACTGGAGAGCTCCATTCAAGGTGGTAGAGAAGACCATTTTCTGGAACGGGATCTCCCAAGGGAACATTTAGAAGGCGTTGAGGATCCTTTTGGACCTCCCCGGTGGACCACTGGGCTATTCCGCTCGAGCGATCGATAGCAGCGATTCCCCGTGGGGGCTCGCTACTGAAGCCCCAGCGGGTGTATAATCTTCCGTTAGAAAGCCGGGGCCTGAAGAAGCCGGGATGATTGGTATCCGGGGTTTTGGTCTCGGTTAGGGACGGAGGAGAAAAACTGCTCCATAGTGGCGCTTCGGTATCTTTCGTGTCGAAAAGAGCGAGCATGTCCCGGCCGCTGACCAGAAGGGTTCCCTCCGAAGTTGTCAGGTCCATCTTGCTGGAGGTTCGGCTGTTCCAGGCTGCCCTAGGGGGGATGCGGATGATGCGTTGGACGAGTTCGAGGAGAGGCGTTTCTGGTGAAGGAGGAGATTGTTTCGGAGGGCTGGCTTGATTGGCAAGGAGCTGTCGGCAGATCTCGATTGCCGTGGTCGGCTTGCCCAGCCAGGACAACTCGCGGTCGGGATCTTCATCTCCAAGAAGTTCTGAGGCGGTCTGCGGGGACTCGATTTGATTTCGAGCCGTCCAGATTCCAACCTGCGATGCATCCTTCGTTTCTGCGTCTAGGGCATGGCTCAGGAGGTCCTGGAAGCTACGCAACGCAGATTGCGCATGGCCGCCAAATAAATCCCGGTTGGCAAGGTCACGCAGATCCTCCTGGGACGAGGAGGACCATGGGTATCGGCGAAACTGGTAAAGGATTTCTGTATCAGTCGGCTTATCACGGTAGCCTTCCAGCTCGTAGCGTTCCTCCTGAACCTTGCGCAAGTTCATCAGATTTTCCGTGGGTTGACTCAAAAGATGCAAGTCGAGGGCACGAACCGGATCGGTGAGTCCGGATTTGTCCCGCCACGGTACGATCTGGGGTACGGTCAGGGCCTTGGCAGCCAGACGGTCGATAAGGGGGGCCACGATTCGGGCCGAACGAGTAGCGACGGTGTCCCATTCCAGATCCGGATCGTCTGGTTCCATATGGGGTAAAGGACTCCCCTCGAAGAGAGGCTGGATGGCAAGCGGTAGAGACTCCTTCATCGAGGCCCACTGCTCGTCGAATTCTTTCCAGAGTTTTCTGATCTCCGGATCGGGATGGTTAAGATCCATCTCGTTTTTGAGCTTGTCGAAAAGAGGTCTCGTTTGGGCTGAATTCAGGCGTCGGTAAACCTGTGCCTGCAGAATCCGCCAGAAGAGATCGTGGGAGTTTTCTACGGCGTATCGGTCGATCAATTCCTGAGCTTCGAAAAGTCTGCGATGGTGAAGGTGGTGTTCGAGAAGAATAGAAGCTGCATGCTTCACTGATTGATGATTAGCNGAAACGATACCGATCTTTTCGAGCGAACAGAGTTCACGAGCGGCCCTCTCGGCTGCCGGGTTTTCCGAAAAAGGAACATTGGGTTGTTCGGCTCGAAGCTTCGCGTCACTGCGGCGTGACTGCTTCAGGATCTCGTCGAGGGTATTCAGCGTCACCTCCATCTTGCTGGCGTTTTGAGCGATTACCTGATTCAGGTAGAGGTGCCCGGTTTCGATATGGCCGGCCTGGTANGCTTCTGCAGCAAGTTTACGCAACTCCCCATCTTCACGGGCTGCCGCCAAGGCAGCGAATGCAAGCCCGAACCAGACGAGGGCCATCGATATGCCAGAAGTCATCCCGGCAACTCCACGCGTGGAAGGCACCGGAGTCAACTTCAGAAGGAAACAAGGAAGGAACACGACGAGATGAGGGTGGTCAGGAGGCTGCACCAGTCCTTCCGGAAACAGCAGTCCTCCACCCTCTCTTAGCCCTCAAACCAGTGATTCCAGTCCCCTCTGTAGCGGTGCTGGATAAACTGCTCGGCCTCAGCGCAGTTCGTGGCCTTCATGGCTCGATAATCCCAGTCCAGTTTCTGGCCGGCGCGGAAGGCGACATTACCAAGGAGAACGGTCTCGCTCAGCGGTCCCGAGTAGTCGAAGCGACAGGTGGTAGATCCTCCAGTTTTAATGGCGTTGATCCACTCTCGATGATGGCCTTTGGAATTCTGAATGAAGGGAGCTGGCCGAGAGAAGTCCTTAAACTTTTTCTCAGGAAGCAGGGCGTGGCTACCGTAGTTGGAAATGAGCTGCCCCTGAGTGCCAACAAAGAGAATGCCAGACCCCCACCGCTTATGTTGTTCCGGAGTCAGGATATGATCGGGATAGCGGCCGTGATACCAGGTGAGTGGGAGCGCCTTCCAATGCCGGCCAGATACCACTCGATCGGGAAACTGGTAGTGCACTTTCAACCACAGAGGGGCGGAGTCCTTATCGATGGGCGGGCCCTCTGCCTCTGCGGAGANGGCATGGCTCAGATCGAGGGCCCAGAAAGGAAGGTCCATGTAGTGACATCCGATATCGGCGAGGGTGCCGCCACCAAAGTGCCACCAGTGCCGCCAGTGGAAGTGCGTCCAGCCCGGGTGGTATGGTTGCTCGGGAATGGGACCGAGCCAGAGGTTCCAATCAAGATTTCCTGGGATGGTTGCCGGGAACTGGGCGTAACGTTTTCGTCCGCCGGTGCTGGATCCGACCCAGACGTGAACTTCGCTGACTTCGCCGATCGCACCCGAACGAACGAGTTCCACAACCCTGCGATAGTTTGAGCCAGCGTGAATCTGGGTGCCCATTTGCGTGACCCGATTCGTTTCGCGGGCGAGTTGGGTAACGTGCCGGACTTCCGAGATGGTGCGGCAAAGGGGCTTCTCACAGTAAACGTGTTTACCGGCCTGCATGGCGGCGATACTGGCGACGGCATGGGTGTGATCGGGAGTGGCAACTACCACCGCATCGAGGTTCTTCTGCTCTACCAGCTTGCGAAAATCCTTGTAGGTTTGGGCGGAGGGAAATTGCTTCGCGACCGGAGCGAGGCGATCTTGGTCGACGTCGCAGAGGGCTGCGATGTTTGCGATATCCTTGAGCTGCCCGATGCTGTAACTGCCCTGCCCGGATGAGCCCACGACCCCGATATTCAGCTTGTCATTGGCGGAAACGGCTCCCTGGGCCTGCAGAATCTGCGGGGTGGTTGCCCAGCTGCTGACTGCAGCCGCTCCGGTGGAGAGAAAGCCCCGGCGATTGAGAAAGTTCTTCTTCATGGGTTGAATATTCACCCTAGTCTGGACGAGATTCTGAGCGAGTAAAAATCCTTGCGAATGGCGAAGTGACGACCCTCTGGGACATGGGAGCTATGGGAGTTCCCTGTCGCCCCTCGAGGGCGTTGGAAGGGGACCTCCGATGAGGGCTTAGCTTTGTGCGTGCAAGGAGGCAGGGTTCTGTTAGGCTGGCACGCAATGCCGCAAGTCGAGAAGCAAATGCCCTGCTCTGGACCTTCCCGCCGTTCTTTCCTCGAACTGGGAGGGGCCTCACTCTGTGGCCTGGGGTTAGGCACTCTGGCACGTGCGACCGAGAGCAAGCGCCTCCTCTCTGAGGACGACCCTGCCGTCATATTCGTGTGGCTCCCCGGAGGTCCGCCCCACATGGAGATGTACGATATGAAACCTGATGCACCTGCCGAGTACCGGGGGGAGTTTCGGCCCATCCGAACCAACAATCCGGACCTGCAGGTATGTGAACTGATGCCGCTTCATGCAAGGTGTGCGGACAAGTACAACATCATTCGTTCAGTTTGCCACACCTTCAACGACCATGGGGGAGGCCACAAGCGCTTCATGACAGCCCGTGCACCCAGAGAGCCGACTGGATTTATAAACGACGCGCCGGCCATCACCTCCTTCATTGAAGCTGCCCTTCAGAAGCGGAAGGAAGGAAGGGCCACAAACGGACTGCCCACCAACGTAGCGCTCATCAAGCGGGGGCGGCATAACATCGACACCTTTTCGCTCGGAGCGGCGTGGATGGGGGGCCAGAACACGCCCTTTGTCGTGAGTGGCGATCCCAACGAGGATGATTTTAAAATTGATAGTCTCGCCATCCCCAATGGGATGACAGAGCGACTGGAGGACCGCATGACTCTTCTCAAGGGGCTGGACACGTTGCGTCGTGATATTGATGCGGATGGTTCGCTTCATGCGCTTGATGAGCATTATCGCCAGGCGGTGGACATGATCTTTTCCGAGCGCTTCCGGCAGGCGTTTGATTTGGGGCAGGAGCGTGCTGCGGTGCGAGAGCGTTTCGGCCGTCACGCGTGGGGACAGCGNGCCCTCCTTGCTCGTCGGCTGGTGGAAGCGGGNGCGCGGTTTGTGACCGTGGTGATGGAGAACCCTTACGTCTCCGGTATCAANATGCCNAAATACGGCACNTACAACTGGGATTCGCATGCGGTNAATTGCCACCTCTTTCGTGAAGCCGAGTGGCGGCTTCCGGTNTATGACAAGGCCATCACCGCCTTGATTGANGATCTCCATGGCAGGGGACTGGACAAGCGCGTTCTCCTGGTCGTCACCGGCGAGTTCGGACGTGCCCCGCGGTTGAACACGGCGACTGGAACGCAGACCAAGGTCAGCCAGCCTGGACGAGAGCATTGGCCCCAGGCCATGTCGATGCTGGTGACGGGTGGAGGAATGCGTACGGGTCAGGTCATTGGCGCCACCAACGAGAAGGGGGAGCACCCAGTGGACCGAATTCTCTCCCCCAATGATATCTGGGCAACAATGCTTCATCATCTGGGGATCGATCCGGGTATGCAGTTCGAGGATCGTAGCGGACAACCGCACCCAATCCTTTCCTCGGGCAAGCCCGTTACGGAACTGTTGCGAGCCTAATTACGAGGCGGAATCTGGCAACGGGGTCTATTTGTTAACGACCCTGCCGAGGGAGGAGAGATAGGCCAGAAGGTCCACGAGTTCATCTTCCCGCAACCCGGCCACCAGTCCGCCAGGCATCATGGACACCGGGCTGATCCGGCGGGAGGCGATTTCCATTTTAGGGATACGGGTTTCCTTACCGAAGGCACTTCGGATAACTAGGGCGTTTCGGGTTTCCCGGGTGATGGCTCCAGAAATGACGTTCTGGTTCTTCAGGGAGACGATGGACATCCGGTAACCTTCCTTGATCTTCGCACTAGGATTGAGCAGAGAGTCTAGAAGATAGTCGGCAGGGGCACTTGCTCCGATACTGGAGAGGTCGGGTCCAACGAGGCCCCCCTCGCCATTCACCCGGTGGCAGACATTACATGCAAGTGCGGCGCGCTCATAAATAGCTCTTCCCCGAACTACCTTGCCGTCGGCAATCATCGACAGAAGGGTATCACGATCGCTTGAACTCAGAGCTGGAAGCATCGGGGCCAATCTTCCGGCCTGCGCCAGCTTGTCCGCGAGTTCAGGGTGTTCCCGGTCTGAGACCTCCAGCAGCCTTGTGGCATGGATCGCATTTTCCTGATCGATTTCTTTTCTGGATAGGGCATTGGCGAGATGCCGACTTCCCCCGGGGCGGCGTAGAATCCCGGCCATGAGCGTTTCGACCTCAGCCTGTGACAGGCTCGCCTGCAAGAGCTTCGCAATGTGTGGCGAAGCAACGGCGGGATCGATGATAACGATAGCTGCTGTGGCCGCTATCCGGATATGGCGAGATGTTCCTTGGGAGGCAATCGGGAGAAGAGCCTCTACGTCACTCAGCTTGGCGAGTGCGTTCGCGGCATGAGGAGCGAGGAGCGGAGGAGCTGCGAGGAGCTTGGTTCGGATCGCCTGACGGAGAGACTTGAGATTCCAGGCTGCGGCGAGGCGGCAGGCTACAGCGACAATTTCGACGTCATTCTCCTTGAGGAGCCTCTGACACACTGGTGAGAGCAGGCTCTGATCAGCAGGAGAGATTCCCCGGTCCTCCGCGGCTTCCGCTAGAGCGAGCGTGGCCGCCTTGGTCAGGGAGTGGTTTCCGCGGTTAGCAAGGTGGAGGACTGTGTTGAGCTCCGCTGAGCTCCCTATTTTACCAACGAGTCGGATGATGGTTTCATCTGCCTTGCCCGAAACAATCATTTCCATCAGGGGGGCAAGGGCTTCCGGTTTTTCGATCGCCTTCAACGCATACCCGAGATGTTCGGCGTTGTCCCCCGGCTTCAGATCCCCCCTCTGGAATGCTGGCAGCCAATAGGGTTCGAGCAGGCGACAGGTGCGCCAAAGGGCAAAATCGAGGCAACTGTCCATAGGTTGATTCAGGACTCCAAGCGCCACC
>PBTP01000054.1 GCA_002729275.1 Roseibacillus sp.
CTGGACGTAGCTGCCGCGATTAAAGCGGAATCGGAAGCTACGTTTTCCCCGATTGGAATATCGAGCGTTTCTCTGCCGCAGGCGATACTCAACGTTGTCGTATGCGATTCCTTTATAGACGAACGTCGCACTCCAGTTAAAGGCGCTTCGGGCGTCATAGCTGTTTCGAGGAATCTGATTTCCGTCGTAGGCCACACATTGATCGTAATCTCCCTGAGTAGTAAGAAGGTGATACGCGGGAAGGGTTTTGAGAACCGTATCCGAGGAGTAGGTTCGAGTGGTGGTCTCGTAGTCTGGTAGTCCGTCGTAGACAAAACACGAGAAGTTCAGGGACTCATCGTCGGGAAACGGGGCAGTGGCAGAGGTTCCTTCGCGATCTCTTACGGTGATGCGATAACGGATCAGGGTGCGGTGCTCATAGGAAGTCGCTGGGATGGTGGCGGTATAAATGCTGTCGCCTGCTATTGCATCGGCTCCAAGGCCGTCATCATGCATGGCGAGGGTAAGCCAATTGCGAAGGTAGGCGGGATTGGGCTGGCGAGGTCCTGTCGGATTGCTGAGAAGCTCGGAATACGATTTAGCGAGAAAGGCAGGGATATAGCGCCCGGGGAGGATGAGGGCATAGGTCAGGTTTACCTCGCTGACGCCCTCGGGATCTGTGACTTTGGCAGTAACAACCAGATCTTCCGTGCCCGCAGGTTGCTGGGGCTCATGGCGAACCTGACGAATGTTGGGTGGGGCGACGGGGCTATAGACGCTGTTGGCGCTGGAGGGAGTAGGAGGTCCAAGAATTCCGTTGTCGCGCGAGCTTCGCCATGAGCTTCCGAGGTCGTTGTCGAGGGCGGGATTAACCAGCTCCATTGAGCTGCCTGAGCCATCCGCTGCGATGGGCCAGGGGAAGTCGATGTCAAAGCTTACTCGGTCAACACGCTCCTGGGAATCGTCGACCAGTTCAACGGTTTCACCCTCGCCGCTCAAGCCGCCGCTGTAGGGTCCAAGAACCCTGAGCTCACGCGGAGGGCCGTTAGGAGGTCTGGAGAATTCTGAGCGCAGAGTGGTAGGGTTCTCTGCCACTACGAGGTAGGATCCGGGATCAAGGAAAGTGTTTTCGGGGAATGTGAAGTCGATTCCTCCGGCGAGCTTCCAGTTGGTAAGATTTACTGCCTCTGGTCCCGGGTTGTAGAGCTCAATAAACTCGTTCGCGATATAGTTGAGATCGTTGTTGTAGTGGATTTCGTTGATTACCGGCGCAGCATGGAGAGATGCTGTCGCAAGGAGCGCTAAACAGCGTAGAACCGGAGTCTTTGGGGAGAAGGGAATTGATGGCACGGGCAGGTGGGGGGCTTTTGCGAATCAAGAAGCGTAACAGGATGCGTAGTCGTATTGTCGAGCGCGATTGGAGGTTGTCACGGTTGCTCAATAACGACTTTTCCAATGCCGGCGAGAGCCCGCGTAGTAGTGGAGCTTCCATCGGGCCACCGGACGATTACCGATACCGGGGATTCTGGGGGAGCCGGTCCGAGCCCAAACCAGCGGGCTGCTTCAGATTGACTGAGGTAACCAGACCCAGCAGTAATTTCCGATGTCTGAGTCTGGGAGGTTGCCGGAGAGGACAATGTGATGCGGGCTCCAACGGAGACAAGATTGCCAGGCTTTCCCCGGAGGCGAACCTCAAAAAGCTTGTTGCTTTGGTCACTGACAGGAAGTTCAGAGAAGAACATTGCGGGGGAGTTGTTAACGGCAAAGGCCAGTTCGGGGCGGCCATCTAGATTGAGATCTGCAGTAGTGAGAGCGGTGGCTGCACCTGCGACCCTGATGCCGCTTCTGTCCGGTCCAGTAGCGAGAAACCTGCCTGCTCCTCTGCCATGCAGGAAAACGCCTAGGCCGGAGTCAAGGAGCCCGATCTCCGGTTGGGCTCCAAAGAAATTCTGGGCGAGGATGCAATCGGTGAGGCCATCGCCGTCAAGATCGCTGAGTAGAACGCCTTGCGCGGGGGAGAATTGAGCGGCGCGCGGTAGCTTTGTAACGCTGAAGCGGGCTTTCCCATTATTAATGAATATGCACGATTCCAAGGTGTTAGCCTCGAGGCGCAGAGATCCGGATAAGACATCTCCGTAAAGATCGCCCAAGGTGGACCGGGCGAAGTTTTCGAAGGTTTTGAGTCTAGTGCGCAAGGCAGGCATCGCTCCACTGGAGCAACTGAATCCTCTCCGCGGATAGCAGGTTTTTCCCTCGAACTTAGCTTCTACGATTCGCTTTCTTCCGGTGCCGTCAAAGTCGCCATAAAAGAGGAGCTCTGGTTTTTCTTTAGAGGCCTTATACGGGGTGTTGGTCCCTTGGTTGGTGACCACGTAATCAAGGTCGCCGTCGCCGTCGAGATCGCTTGAGGCAATTCCCTTCCACCACCCAAGATAAGTGGCAAGTCCAGATTCTGCAGTGGACTCAATCAGCTTGCCTTTTCTGTTGAGAAAGACCTTTACCGGCCCCCACTCGCAGCAAACCAAGAGGTCGATCCATCCGTCGCCGTTGGCGTCTGACCAAAGGGCGCTGGATACCAGTCCTGCCTGGCCAAGGCCATCAACGGAGGCAGTCTGATCGGAGAATTTGGGTAAGAGTCCCTTTGAGTCGTTGCGAAGGAGACGGCTTTGAGGTGTTACCGGATAGGCGCCGGGGACAACCCTGCCTCCGACAAAGAGATCAATATCCCCATCGCGATCGTAATCGGCCCCGACGACGCAGCTGCCACTGTCCCGTAAATCTGGGAGAGCACCGGGGGCATGAGTGAATTGACCTTTGCCGTCATTCAAATAGAGCCTGTCCTGCAATTGGGGAGATCCTGCTGGGGATTCCACTCCCCCGCTGACAACGTAGAGGTCGTTCCCGCCATCTGAGTTGGCGTCAAAAAAGATAGCGCCAAGATCTTCTCTTTTCGCGTGGCGAGCGAACTCCGTGCCGATGGTGTTACGGAGCAGTCCGTTGCCATCATTCATGGAGAGGATTCCGGGATGGCCTGCTCCTCCCGAGAGGTAACAATCAGCATCGCCATCTCCATCGAGGTCGCCCCACGCCATGCCGGGGCCGAGCTGAGAGTGCTTGTAGGGCAGCAGTGGTTGTGTGGCGAAATCGTCGTGAGGTGTTTCCCGGTGCGCAATCGAGCGCAGGGAGGGAGACGCCACTGGGGCGTAGCGGGTGGGCTTCCGAGCTGGTCGAGCCCACTTTGGCGGGGCTGTAGAGGGCTCTTTGATCAGATAGGTCTGGCCGGCGCTGAGGTTTTCAAGTCGTTGTAAGTGTCCTCTCTGCCACTTGACGGTGATATGCTCGATTTTTGTTTCACTACCGAGGCTGAAGTGCAACGCCGGCTGGTTGCATGAGAGGAATCCCGTTGCCGGCTGAAGGACCCGCCTCTGGAGTCTTCCGCCGCTCTGGACCCAGACGTTTGCTCCTAAGCCCAACCGATTGCCTGCCGCACCCTCGAGACGAATAGAGACTCGCCGAGAGGAGGCTGGGGTGTTGTTTCGATAGACCCTGACCTGTTCGTCGAGGCTGGCGACGATCAATTCCGCGTCCCCGTCACCATCGAGGTCGCCGGTTGCTGCCGAATAACTCATGCCAAGGTGGTCGAGACCCCAGCTCTTACTGACATTCTCAAAATTCAGATTGCCGCGGTTTGCAAAGGCAAGATTCGCTTCCTTGCGAGGAGGATGGGATTCGTAGTAGTCCCACTCGGTTCGACCAATATAGTCCGAAACGCTTCGCTGGTCATCGGAATTATTGAAGCTGCGCGATACGCCATTGGTGAAGTAGGCGTCGACGTGCCCATCTAGATCGAAGTCCTGTAGTTTGACTGCCCATGTCCAGTCGGAGTTGGCTAGTCCTGCCTGAAAGGCTCCATCCGCGAGTTTGCCTACTCCGTTGTTCAGATAGAGGACATTGTGCATATATTGGCGAGGGACTGCGGAGAGTAAAAAAGGGCGGATAGAGGTGATCTCGCCCATCGTGGTCTTGGAGCGGTAGTGGTTAGTGCCCGCCATGTCGGCAACCAGAAGGTCAGTGCGGCCGTCCCCATCGAGATCGGCGAGATCGGCCCCCATGGAAAACCAGGGGGTGTGTGGGGCTGCCTGCCGAATAACGTCGGTGAAGGTGCCATTGCCATTATTGCGGTAGAGACGGTCCGCATCCTTAAAGTCGTTGCCGACATAGATGTCGGGGAGGCCATCATTATCAAAGTCCCACCAGGTCACCGAGTTTCCACGGTCTCTTCCCGAGATTCCAGCTGACGCGCTGACATCCTTGAAGCGAATCTGACCCCCGGCATCGGGTCCGTCATTGCGGAGCAGGAGGTCTTGGCGGCCCGCATTGATATAGACCTGCTTGCCGCCTGCCCGGGTCACGATTTCGTAATACTTTTCGAAGCCAGCCTTAATCTTCCACTTGTTATCCACCAGCTCGACTGGGTGCTCGCTGGGACGTCCCCCCGCTCGCTTAAAATCCCGGGTAAGCAGAAAGCAGTCGAGATCTCCATCGAGGTCATAGTCACAGAAGGTGGCCATCAGGCTGGCATCCGAGATAGCGAGCCCAAAGGCTTTTGCCCTTTCCGTAAATTTCCCAGTGCCATCGTTAATCCACAGGTGGTTGGGAGTGTCATAATTGCAGACGTGAATATCGAGGTCTCCGTCACCGTCGATATCAACGATGGTGGGGCCGGCAGACCAGGCTCCCATCGCAGAGAGGCCAGATTGGCGAGTGGCGTCGACAAACCGCAGGGGTTCTCCGGTCTGGAGGTAGATCCGATTTTCGGGAGATCCCCCGGTCAGAAAGAGATCCTGTCGGCCATCTCCATTGAGATCTCCCACCCCAATTCCCCCACAGGCGAAGGCTCCGAGGTAGATTTGCTTGAGAGGGTGGGTGGTATCGATCGGATTGATGAAATCGATGCCGGATTCCTGGGGTGAAAGGGCAGTGAAAAGGGTCTTGGCTGCTGATCCGGCATTCTGCAAAGGGAGAGAGGTGGAGACTTCCTCCCCGGGGAGAGAGCTAGCCGAAATCAGCACGGCCCCGAGCAAAAGCAGGGAGGAAGGGGCCGGGAAGCTTGGAATGGGGCTCACGAGGGTGATCTTAGGAGATAAAATGCTCCACATCAACCGATTCGCACAGGATTTGACGAGTTGGTAGCAGGCTGTTCCGTCCTTGGCGTTTTGGGATAAAGTTCTGCTTTCCTCTCGTGTTCACGGCCTCCTTGCTCCCAGAATCCTGCGTCAACATGAAGTTCCTAGCCTTAACAGCATCTCTACTTTTTACCGCTCTCCTTTCTGCTGCGGAGCACCCTAATGTCGTAATCGTCTATGGAGACGATGTCGGCTACGGGGATGTTGGTGTCTATGGTGCCACCAAGATCCCCACACCCTTCATCGATAAGATTGCGGGGGAGGGACTGCGGTTCACTGACGGGCACTGTACGGCGGCCACCTGCACTCCCTCACGTTACTCCATGCTCACCGGGCTTTATGGATTTCGGGAAGGGGTACGAATTCTTCCCCCTAACGCGCCGCTTTGCATTCCAACGGATATTCTGACGCTGCCCAAGCTCTTCCGCCGGGCTGGCTATAAGACAGGGGTGGTCGGCAAGTGGCACCTCGGACTGGGTGCTAAGGGTAGTCCGGTGAACTGGAATGGGGATGTCAAGCCGGGCCCTTTGCAAGTTGGGTTCGACTACTCCTTTCTCCTGCCATCAACGAACGACCGGGTTCCCTGTGTCTATCTCGAGAACTACCGGGTGGTGAACCTGGACCCCTCCGATCCGCTTTATGTGAACACCGCTCCGGAAGGGCATAAGAGCACGGTCTATCCCTACGGTCGAACCAACCCCGAGGCGGAGACCTATTACCCGGGCGATCATCAGCACAGCGAGACCGTGATCAACGGGATTGGTCGTATCGGTAAGATGTGGGGTGGAAAGTCGGCGCTCTGGAATGACGAGACCATGGCCGATGAGTTTGCGGTGCAGGCCCGTAAGTTTCTTGAGCGACAGAAGAAGGAGAAACCCTTTTTCCTCTACGTTTCCTCTCAGGATATCCACGTGCCACGTGCCCCGCATCCGCGGTTTCAAGGTAAGACCAAGTTAGGAAAGCGGGGAGATGCGATGGTGCAGTTTGACTGGATGGTCGGAGCGGTCTCGCAGGCTCTCGAAGACACCGGCTTTGCGGAAAACACCATCTTCATCGTCTCTTCCGACAATGGGCCTGTTTACGATGACGGGTACACTGATGGCTCCACGGTGCGTAAGTCCACTGAGGAGTCTGACCAGGGGCACGATGGCTCCGGGCCCTACCGAGGAGGGAAATATCAGATTTATGAGGGAGGGACCCGGGTGCCGTTTCTCGTGCGGTGGCCGGCGAGAATCAAGCCCGGGGTGTCCTCGGCTCTGGTGAGCCAGATTGACTTTGTTGCTTCCTTCGCTGATCTGCTCGGGATCGAGCTTAAGGAGGGAGAAGCTCGTGACAGTCGGAGCTCTCTCTCCGCCTTTTTGGGTGAGAGCGAGATGGGAGTGCCATTCACCTTAGAAGAGGCGGGGTGGCAGGTGGCCATTCGTTCGGGGAGCTGGAAGTTTATCCCCGGACAGAAGAAGAAAGAAGCCCAACTCTACGATCTGTCGAAGGATGTGGGCGAGCAGAACAACGTCCGGACCAAGCATCCCGAGATTGCTAAGCGCCTTGCAAGCCAGCTTTCTGCGTTGCGGAAAGGAAAGGGATTGCGAAGTGAGTAGAAAGCGGAGCTTGGAACTAGCACTCTGGCACACTACGTTTTGAATCATGGTCTCGCGCCGATTCCTTCCGATAATTAGTTGTGGTCTTTTGGCTGCCGCAACGAGCCACGCCAGCGATTTCGCACTGATCGAAGCGGACTATGACTCACAACGAATAGCCTCGGAAGCGACCTCTCAAGATTCGAGTATCGGCATTCAGCACTTTGTAGATCCAGAGTTAGCGAAGGCGATTGGCGCGCGTGGGTTAAAGGTTTGGCTTGATGGCAGGCAGGGGGCAGTTGCTGGAACCGACTATTATCTACGGGTGGCTGAGAATCCCTTGCGTTTGAGGCTTACCGATGTTGACTTCGGGGGCTTATTTGGAACTGAGCTTCGGGGAGAAGCCATAGTCTCAACATCCCGGGCCTTCGATGAGACCCCGGAAGTGGTCGATCAGATCCAAGAATGGATCCGCCAGAATGTCTCCGGCCCAACTGTGATCAATTGTGCGGGCTCATCGCTTGCGATCTCACACTCTGACTGGGATCTCCTTTACCAGGGGCAATATGAATCAGGGAGTTTTGGGGGAGGAGATATCTACCGGTCGGCTCCAATGAGCCGAATCCGGGAGTATATGCTGGAGCAAAGATACGGGATCGATGCCCGTTTCGTGCATTCAGGTGGCGGGGATGAACGACTTCTCGAATTCATCGTAAAAGCAGAGAAGAACATTCTTGATCGGACCGCCAAGGCCTTTGTTTTCGATAGTGATCCCTTCGCCTATATGTATCGGCTGCACCAGCGGAAAAGAATTCCTTACTACCTGACAGATGATGAGGGCTGTATTCATTATCAATGGGTTCGGGTCAGAGATGGAGTGGCGACTAAGGGAGATATTCATTCCATTAGGTTGCCGAGGCCCCTCAACATTTCAGTGATTGGGGATTCCTATACCAGTGGAGAGGGTGCGCCTCTTTTTGCGAGCGGGGATTTTGGCAACAAATATCTGGTAGAGTCAGGAGGTAGTGAATGGACTGTTACTGGTTCATTTGGCAGGGTCTTTTTGTCACAGTGGATTGAAGAGTATGGTGGGCGGCCCGGGCACCGGTCGGTCAACTCTGGTTGGGAAAGTACAGTCAACCAGACTGTGAAGAGTCGCTTCACGGACTTGGCGGTGAACTTTTACAATGTGTCGTCTAGTGGAGCTCAGGTTGAAGAGTGGGACGAAGATGGACGCGATCTAGCGCGTGAAACGGAAATCCCTCTTGAAGAAATATCTACGATTTGGGGCGCCGAAGATGCCAATGGTGACGGGATTGCCGATGCGCGGGAGAAAGCGCTCACCACCGCCTATCGGCAAATGCACGCTCTCGACGCGCTCATGGAGGAAGATGGAGGGCAAAATACAATAGATGTCCTAGGATTCACATTCGGGGGAAATGATGCAAAATTTTCCAGAATAATCACTGCGCTCATATTATATAGATATGAAACGCGGNTCGGACAATCGGAGTATTCTTTGANTGACNTAGGGGTTAATCACTCGCATGTTTNCCAAAACGCTTTTTACCCGGNTCCGGAAGACGGTACAATTTCTTACCCGGAAATGGCTAGTTTTTCACAAATGGTTCAGCATGGCACANCNGTCTTGGGTAGTCTTGGTTCCCATATCGCCGACGGCGGCTCTGGATTTTCTGTCAACAAGGTGATCGTGGGGAATTATCCGAACCCGCTAGGGTCCCTTGATGTTTACAGGCCACCAAATTGGGGGGCAGGTCTTGCTAACTTAAAGATCGACTCAACAGAAAGTGAGTGGGTGCGGAGCATTATCAACCCTTCGATAAACGAGGATATGGTCGCCAGCAACGCGAGCCGGTTTGGATACATGCTGGCCGATACTCTGATGCGGTTGGAGTATGATCACGATCGGCACCTTGGACTAGATATAGGTGTCAGGTGGTTCGAACCGTTGCTCGGTACGGATGATGAGCTAGAATTTTTTCCATACGCCTTCCATCCTAATGCGGCAGGACACTTTAATGTCTACCGGCCCGTTTATCTCGAAAGGCTTAACGATTGCCTGGATTCTTCTTACCGCAGTGACCAGTGGCAGGAGGAGAGTTCGAGCATTGATCTTGTAATTGAGGGCGCGGATTTGGTTTACGATACAGCCGCCGGTGGACTTCGGATCATCGGGCAAGTGGAAAACCGCAGCCGGGTCGCGCCCTCGGAAGCTATGCGGATTGACATGCGCGCCTTTCTTGGTTTGCCCAAGGAAGAGCAATGGACTCCCGATGCTATTCCACAGGGAGTGCGGGACTCGCAGGGAAATATTGTCCTGCTGCCACCCCTCGAGGCGGGTGAGAAAAGAGACCTGTCTTTCCTTCTTGCGGTGGGTAGCGAGACCTCAGCGACTAACAACCTGCTCGTCAATCATTACCTCGGGCTGCAAGAGCGAGAGGACGTGCAGAAGTTGAGCAGGGAGGTGCTTTCGCCTGGGGCGATTGCACGGCGGGTGGCTTCTGCTCCGTTTCTGGCTGAGGGAGAGGTAACCTTTAACTTTGCGCTGGTTCCTGTAAACACTCCGGAGGATGGTTACAACTCTAGCTGTGCTTCCACGTTCGGAAAGCGTCGCATTGCAGATTTCACTGAATCTCTCGACTGGCTTCAGGAACGATATCCAGGGGCCTACGAGGAAGTGTTGAAGCACGGCCAGGACCTCGGCGTTTCTACCCCTGAATTTCTGAATCCAGAGGTCCTCAAAGAAAATCCTGCCCTGTTCGGAGTCTTTGACGTGAACCCTGATGCCGGCTTTGACCGCTCTGTGCCGCGGGAGCAGGTGGAGCTGTCGCAATTGCGGGGTATCGCGGAGCGGGTTCGTCTCACCAAGAAAATTGGAATACTCGATCCTGCGTTCTCTTATCTTAGTGAGGAGTCCTTCGAAGACCGAGTCAGTGTGGAGCGAGATGGAGTATCCAGAGGATTCCGGGTGGAGGATTTCGGTAGGATTGCGGATGTGCTCGCCTACGATGGGCGGCCCGTGGAGATCGTCTTCCATGAAGCTCTTCCACTTTCGGTTCAGGACGAGCAGGAGGGCTTGAAGAGAGAATTTGTTGAGCATCAGGCCCGTTTTGAAGTCCCTCAGGTGGTTCATGGGATCGAGCGCGATGCGGCTACGGGCAGTCTGGTATCTGGGGAAGTAATTAATGCCACAGTGCGGTTTGCCGCTGGTGCAGACACCGCTGTTGATTTGGGGCCTGCGGCAGTAGTGATACGGGACCCCATCACCGGGGCGCGCTTTCAGACCGCTTTTGTCAGAGCTGAGGATCCAGCAGCCCGACTCAACCTCTCGAGTCTTCTTCTGCATTCTGGCCAAGTCCGGGTGGAGGTGATGACCTTCACCGGAGCGGACGAACAGATTGTGGGCTACAACTACCTCAATCGTGATGCTCCGGCAGTCATCTCCCAGCGGTTTGTGGATGTCCGTCAGGAGCGGGTCCTGATGGAGTGTAAGATTGTCGGCCCAGGGGCAGGGGAGTATGCGAGGGGATTTGGTGTAGAGCTCTTTAGTGAGGATGCTGTTCAATACGGGGCGACGCCCCCGGAGGAGAAACGCTTTGTGTATCGGACCAGACCGCTTGAACTCACGACAGAAGAAGTCGGGGAGGGATTATTTGAAGTGCGGTGGATTCTTGAGGTTCCTCTTGATTTTGTGCACTCCGGTTTTTGGCGGATGCGTCTGTTACTCGGGCAGGGAGAGTCTACGGTCGTTCGGGAGTCTTCGCTGGATCTTGGGGAGATCCGGCGTCATGCCCTCGGGGTAGTTGAGCCGACCCTTCGACCGGCGGCGGTCAATGTCGTTTCAGAGCGACGGGCGGAAGTTTTTGCTGATGCGCCGGGTCTCGTCACAGTGGACGTGAGCGAGAACTTGGAGCATTGGGAGCGTTTGGTTACCGCCACGGTAGCGGGCGGCTCGGCAACTCAGTTCGAGTTGCCGCCCTCCGAGAGCGGAAAACTCTTCCTGCGAGCTCGCCTCCTGAAGGAGAGATAGGGAGAAGGCGCCTCCTTAGGTCTTCGCGTCTTCTTCCTTTTTGGTCTTTAGTCTTCCTTGGCCAAGGAGAGGCAGATGATTTCCGTGTCATTACGGATGAAGGCGCATCTGTTGGCGTAGGCAGGGTGGGTCCAGACGATGCGTCTCTGGCGCAGGTCGGCTCCGTTGGGTTCGATAACATGAGCCCGGTCAATTTCCTCGTAGCCCTTGGGTGAGAGTCGGGCAATGGCGAGGTCCCCCTTCTCGGTGAAGAGGAAATAGCGGTCCTCGTGCGGAGTTACAAAGGCGGTTCCCCATCGGGTGGGCTTGTCGAGGCTGATGGGCTTGAAGGACTCCCAGACCCGTTTGCCAGTGAGGGCCTCCATACAACGAAACTGCCCGTAACTACAGGCCGCGAAAAGGTGGCCCTCCCGCAGGACGGCGGTATTCATAATGCCGTGGAGATGGGTGGTCTTGCGTTCACTAGCCTGCTCGGTGCGGTAGACAATCTTCGGAGTGCTGTGATCAGCCTTGAGTTGAAGGAGCATTGAGCCGTTGTAGAAAGAGGAGAGGAAGAGGTGCTCCTCATCAATCATCTGGGGAACAGGAATGCTGAGGCCAAAACGAATTTTCCAAGGGACGGACCAGAGTTCTTTCCCGGTCTTTGGATCGAGAGCGTTGACGCTTTCAGGGTGCCAGATGATGAGAAGCTCACGTCCCTTGTGAGAGACAAGCTGGGGCGGACAGTAGCCTGGCTGGGCCGCGGTCAGGGAGCGCCAGATCTCCTTACCGGTTTCCTTGTGAAAGGCGACCGCCGTGCTTCCTGCTCCGCCGGCGAGACAGATCAGGAGGTCTCCATGAATGAGAGGAGAGGCCGCGAAGCCCCAGGTCTGGGTTTTGATTCCGAACCGCTCCTTGAAGTCATGCTTCCAGAGCTCTGTGCCATCTTGTGTGGCGCGGCAGAGAAGAAGCCCCTCGGCTCCCAGCGTGTAGACTCGCTCCTCATCAACAAGGGGAGTCACTCGGGGGCCTGCCGGATAGGACATGGTATAGGCGCAAGGGTAGGACTCTTCCCACAGAGTTTTGCCGGTAGAGG
>PBTP01000055.1 GCA_002729275.1 Roseibacillus sp.
CCTGGACATTTCCAAACCCAGCGATCCGCCGAGACAACACTACCTTTCTGGGCCCGGCTCATTTTTTCTCCCTCCAGGCTGGTCTTCTCCACGAGTAGCTCGTGCCATTTCTCGGTCAGGCCCTTGAAGCTCTCCTCCGCCATTTCCCCATTATCGCCCCGATTATAGATAGAGATATCGAAGGAGTGCAGTTTGCCCTCCCGGCTTCTTAGAATTGTCTCACCGACCGGCAGATTCCAAAGCCTCAGGCCGCGCCGGGTGCTTCGTGCATCGTTACGCTCCTTTGAAAGCCAGTGAAATCCAAGGGGTTTGCGGTCGCTGAGTACCTCTCCGACTGGCTTATCCCACATGGAGGCATCGAGAAATAGAACCTCGAGATCCGGCACTGGTGCGGAAAGAGCTGAGCCCTGTGCGGATAGGCAGAGGGTGAGGATTAAATAGAGCCGGCGCACCGTCTCAACCTAGTTGATCGTGGTGAGACTGCAAGGTCAGTGCTGCTTCCCCCTGCAGCCTTCACATCCCACCCACTCGCTGGATCCATCCGTGTAAAATTCCTTCTTCCAAATAGGGAGACGCCGTTTGACTTCATCGATGACAAAGCGGCAGGCATCAAATGTCTCTCTGCGATGTGGAGCAGAAACTACTACCATGACAGCACATTCTCCAATCTCGAGAGATCCGGTGCGGTGTATTGCTCCCGCGTAATCTAGATCGAATTTCTCGATCGCCTCCCGCAGGATGATCCGCCCCTCCTTCTCTGCCACCGGGCCATGAGCTTCGTACTCCAATCGGAGCACTTTTCGACCCTGATGGTGATTCCGGACCAGTCCTTCGAAGATTGATACCGCGCCGGCATGAGGGTTGTTGGCCGCATCCCGCAGAGTGGTTGGGTCTATCGGTTCTGAGGTAAGGCAGAACATGGATCTAGCCTCCCGCAAAGGGAGGGAAAATGGTGACTTTATCCTCCTCAGCAAGAGGCTGATCCCAGGACCTGAATTCATCATTGATAGCGACTTTCACGGAATCGATTTCCAGGGAAAGCCTACGGGACATACGCAGTTCTTCCCACAGACCTGCGGCTGTGACTGACCGGGTCTGGAACTCTTCGGAATCGCAGCCGGCGTCTTCCCTCAGGACGCCGCAGTATTCAACCAGAACGTTTTTAGGAGATCGTCCGTGATTAAGGCTCAGGCGTGCTTCTTCGAGATCCTCAGGGCGGTTACAATTGTCCAGAGCAGATAGCTCGGGTAGTTCGATTTCCTTCCGGGTCAGGCTGAAAAGGAATCGTCGGGCACACCGGACTCCCTCGGAGAGCATTCTTTCCAAAGAGGAATGAGAGGAGGGCTCGTAAATCGTGCAAAGGGGTTCGGGGTTGCCGTCGAAGCGGCTGGTAAAGCAGGTCGCATCGCTAGTCGGATCCCTCGACTCCACCAGGTATTCCAAGGTGGATGCGGTGAGAAAAGGAAGGTCACAGGCAGTGACAAGCCAGGCCGCCTCGGGCGAATGACGGAAAGCGGATTCCAGTCCAGCCATCGGGCCGGCATTCTCTCGCAGGTCCTGAATGGTCGGGTGATGATAATGCCGGTCGTCATCTCCCGCGATGGCCAGAAAGGACTTTGCGGTAACTCCTCCGAGCAGTTCCATTCCTCTGTCGCGCATGGAGAGACCGTCAACGACCATCAGGTCGGCCTTGTCACGGCCCATGCGGGTGCTTTTTCCTCCTGCAAGGAGGAGACCATGAGGGAGATTTTTCACGAAGCCTGAGTAGGAAAAAAATCGCTCTTGCCGCCTCGNTTTTCCTCAAGGCGAAGAGTGGTGATTTCGATCGCAGGGTTTACCGCCTTGCACATGTCGTANACGGTGAGCGCGGCGACGGAGGCTCCTGTGAGGGCTTCCATTTCGACACCGGTCCGGCTGCTGGTTGAACATTCACACTCCACCTTGAGGGAATGATCGCCCTCGGGTTCAATTTTCACATTGCACTTGTCGAGGGGCAGAGGGTGACAGAGTGGGATGAGAGAGGAGGTCTGCTTGGCCGCCATGATGCCTGCCAGAATCGCAGTANTGAGAATGGAGCCCTTTTTGTTCTGGAAACCCTTTTCCTTGAGCTGGCACAGCAGNTCNGGGNCGAGAACGATGATGCAGCCGGCTCGGGCATAGCGCTTGGTAACAGCCTTGGGGCCAACATCAACCATCCTGGGGTGGCCTGCCTCATCCAGATGGGAGTGATCGCTCACGGCAGGACGCTAGGACAATGGGAAAAAAAAACGAGAGGATTTACTATCTGTCAGAGCCACGACCAGTAGGGAGCGAGGGTGCCTTTCGGAAAAGAACCTTTTTCAGCAGGGAGCTCGATAAATCCATCCGACTCAATCGCGGAAGCAAAGTCCCCGGAATTTGCGAGGGGGAGAGGTTCGGCAATTGTGCAGGCTCCTTCCTGACTTGTTTTGACCGGGAGGCTGTAAGCAAAGGCTGGCTCGAAGGAGAAGTTAGAAGAGAGAGACACTATCTGTGATGAGTATCTTTGTCTTTGAGCAGCTTTGAGAAACGGGAGGACGTAGCGATGGAAGGTAATCTGAACAGACATCGGATTACCCGGGAGGGCGAAAATGGAGGGAGTTCCTCTCCAGAAGGCCAGAGGCTTGCCGGGACGCTGGGCAACCCCGTGGAAGGATGGAGGCCCGAAAATTTTCTCCATGACTGGTCGGACAAAGTCGTATTTACCCTTGGAGATTCCGCCGCAAAGGATGAGGAGATCACAATTTCTGTGTTGCTCCACCGCAGTGAGGGTAGCCCCGGGATCGTCGGGCAGGTGCTGGTAATGGGCTAACTCGGCACCGGCTGCGGAAAGTGCAGCGTGGAGGGCTGCAGCATTGGATTGACGGATTTCGTGGTCTGCAGGGGTTGAAGCGGGGTCGACCACCTCGTCACCTGTGGTGAAGAGAGAGACGCGGGGTCGTTGCAGAACTCGCAGGGTGGTAGCACCAATCGTGGCTGCGACTGCTGCAACCCGAGAATCAATGATGGTGTTTGGTGGAACCAGAATTTCACCAGCTTCGTAATCGCTGGCTCGACGGTGAATGAAGCGTCCCGCTACGGCTGAACCGGCCTCGATGGCGAAGTGATGATCTTGGCGTGAGATCTGTTCGTAGGGTATTACGGTATCACAATCGGGNGGTAGACAGGCTCCCGTCATCACTTCCCAGCAGTGCCCTCGTGGAGTTTCCTGCGGCGTTGGAGCTCCAGCCGGATGGTCGCCNGCGATTGCGAGAGTCGTGTGNTCCTCAAGGTCACGTTTTTTACAGCATATGCCATCCATCATCACCCGGTCGTAGGGGGGAAGGGGCCTGTCAGCGACAAGAGGGCGCGCNAGGATTCTTCCCCTAGCCTGCTCAGGAGGGACATCTTCTTCTGCGAGTTCTGGGATGGTAGACAGTGTGATTTCTTCCGCAGCCCGGGGAGTGATGAGAGNATTCATGAGGTGCCGCCAGTTCACAGTGAATGGANGAATACCCAAGTATTTAGTTGCGGGATNGCGTNGCTACGCTTGGCTGGGGGCGATGCCACTGGATCAGTANGATCGACCGCTNCGGGATCTNCGCATCTCCGTCACCGANCGGTGCAATTTNCGTTGCCGTTACTGNATGCCGGCGGAGGTTTTTGGCCCGNGCTACCGCTTTCTGCAGCGGAAAGATCTTCTCACCTATGAGGAGATTGAGCATCTAGCANCCCTCGTTGCCGGCCTTGGAGTGCGCAAATTTCGTTTGACCGGAGGAGAACCTCTCCTGCGGCAGGGGCTNGAGGAGTTAGTAAGNATGCTGTCNAACCTCGAAGGCGTNGAGGATCTTGCNATGACGACCAANGGGGTGCTCCTGGAAAGCCACGCGGCGAAATTGCGGCGTGCTGGGTTGCACCGGGTCACAGTAAGTCTGGATGCTCTGGACAAANAAGTNTTCGGACAGATGAATGGAGTAGGGGCAAAGGTGGAAAGAGTTCTGAATGGAATCGAACGNGCGCGTTCTGAAGGTTTGGGAGTCAAAATCAATACGGTCGTGCAACGNGGAATCAATGAGAGTGAGATCCTGCCGCTTGTTCGCTGGGGTAGCGAGCGGGATATACCAGTTCGGTTCATTGAATACATGGATGTAGGAGAGACCAACGGGTGGCGGATGGAGCAGGTGGTGCCNAGCGCGGAGGTTTTCGAAATGATTGCGGCAGAGTTCCCCNTGAGAAAATTAGAGCCAGCTCANCNAGGAGAGGTCGCGCGTCGTCACCAGATTGGTAAGACGANGGGAGAGGTTGGATTTATTTCCTCGGTGACTGAACCATTCTGCGGTGATTGCAATCGGCTGCGTCTGTCTGCGGAGGGTAAGCTGTATACCTGTCTCTTTGCAGAGAGCGGTTTTGATGTCAGNGAGCTGATGAGAGCAGGCAGAGAGAAATCTCTGCTCCTTGCCATTCAGGGGGTTTGGGCTGANCGAAGTGANCGTTANTCAGAGCGCCGNGGGGCAGAAAAAAACCAGAAGGTAGAAATGAGCTACATNGGAGGATAAGNGTTATGGATTGGGAAATTNATATCATTCATTTNTTTGTGTCAGGTGGNCANANCTATAAGGGGCGGCATGNAAAAGGCTCCCTCGATTACCAGATAGAGGATCCTGATCTTATCGAATGTGTGGCGGGANGGGGAATCCGAGGAGACCGATATTTTGATCACAAGGAGAACTTCAAGGGGCAGATCACGTTTTTTGACTACGGCGTCTACGATGACGTGAAAAACGCGTTCGGGCTACCAGACCTTCCTGCCTCGGTCTTCCGAAGGAATGTCCTGGTGAGGGGAGTGCCCCTGTCAGACCTAATCGGAAAGCGTTTCACTATCGGGAGCCTGGAGTTCGAGGGGGCAGAGGAGGCGGCTCCCTGTTACTGGATGAACGAGGCTGCTGCTGACGGAGTGCATGAATTTCTCAAGGGTCAGGGTGGGCTCAGGGCCCGCATTCTGAGGGGNGGATCGCTGAATAAGGGGATGGATTCGCTCTCTCTCCTTCCCTAGGCCCTGTCCGGTGATTCCGCTGAGATCTGGCGAGCTTCCGANTTGACGCTCTTACCAGTGGCATAACAGGTGAAGGGGGATGCTATTTCGGTTTCAGTAGCGAGGTAATTGAAGGTCAGCTCCTCTCCCGCTTTGATTTCCCGCAGTGCNAAAAACTGGCGCCCTTGGAGGTAGAGATTGGGGCTGAAAGAGTGATTAAGACACACGGCGTATTCATCGACTACGTGCTGCTGGGGTGCGATCTCGATACTCTCCCGGCTTCGAATTGCAGAGGGTTCCCCGGACACGACGTAGACGAGCTCACCCTGNGAAAATGCGAAGCGGGAGTAGGTAGCGTTCTCCCCGTGCTCGTTTTCACTTTTCCGGAAGCAGTCACTGCGGTCATTCACCTTGGTCACGCAGATACCACCACAGTCGGATCATGGCGAGGCGAATAGACCTCTCCCGCTGGATGATTTTCAAAGGCGATGAAACCGCAGTTGTACCCGGGCCGTCATTGGAAGACCTTGATGGCCAGGTCAGTTGATCTGGAGAAAACTCTCACTAAGAAGAACTGCGCGGATGAGAGACCTCAAACGATGGTTTTCGTCAGCGGTGTTTTCTACGATCTCCTCAATGGTCAGAAAGTCCGTCGGATTCAGCTCGCGAGAGGTAGCATAGCGCATCAGATGAGCGGTGAAGGCTCGAGCAAAACGACGGTCCTCTTTTGCGAGTGATTCCTTGAAGCGAACCGCCCCGTCAAAAGGATACTTTTTCATCAGGGTGCCACTGGCGTCAACATTTCGACCGTTGGGATACTTGTCTCTCCACCTTCCAATAATGTCATAGTTCTCAAGAGCGAACCCGAGGGGATCAAGGCGGGAGTGACAACCGGCGCAGTCCGGATTCTCACGATGCTTGGCAAATTTCTCCCGGATCGTGAGATTTTTATCCGCAGCATCCTCGTTCAGTGGGGGGACATTATTTGGGGGAGGTGGGGGAGGGTCGTTGAAAATCACCTCGATGACCCAGGCTCCCCGGGCAATTGGATGGGTCCGGGTGGGGCCTGAGGTCATACTCAGCATTGCGGCATTGGTAATCACCCCTCCATAACGAGGGTCATCAGCCTCCCGCCGGGAGAAGGATCTGGAACGCAGTTTACTACGAATATCATCCTCAAATATTTTCTTGGCATCCTGTCGTGCCCGTCCTGGGTCGGTATTGGCTGGGNCATTATCGAGCGATCTCTGGGCCAGCTCAATTTCCCGAGCCAGAGCGCTACGNCTGTCTTTCTGGGGGGCAGTGAGAGCCTTGGCCAGTTCCGACTCGGTGACGTAGAGTCCACCGGCGGAGCCGGCGATCTCTTCAGCGCTTAGAGCACGGTTATAAAGCCGTGCTCGCGCTAGACTGATATCGAGATATCTGCCGCCTCCTGCAGGAAGGTGGCGTGTCCCAAAAATGATGGAGCTCTTGCCCTTGGGAAAGGTCGCTAGGCTGGTGTTGAAGGGCTTGCCGTAGGGCTTGCCATTTCTGTAGAGGGTCACAGATCCCTTGGTTCCATAGACCATTGCGAGGTGAATCTTCTGGTCTGGTTTCGTCTCGGGANTAGAGCCGGGGAAGTCCTTTGTGCGGGCGAAGCGGTTGCTGCCTGAGATCCAGTGCCGTTTCTTCCGCTCTCCGAGCACGACGGTATCGAAAAAGTCTCCCGGACCCTGGACACCCATGAATCCACCGCCGTTTTGGTCAATGTTGTGTACCAGCCCCCAGACCTCGAGAGTTCGCTCTTTCAGGTCAAAGGCGAGGGGAGGGCTCTGCAGGTAGGAGTTTTTGAGGACCGCCATGCCCTCGTTAAAGCTGATTTTACCGTGACCTTCCAAATGTAGCGATCCCACCGAATCCCGGAGGTTATTGTTAAATTCCCATGCTGCTACAGGGTCAAGGTCGACTGGTTTGCCGCCTTTGCGGCGGGCTTTCAGAAGACGTGTTCTGACAGGGGTTAACAAGGCCTTGAGTGCCTCTTCATTCGATTGAATTGAGGCCTTGAAGGCGGCGCGCTTCTCGTCATGTGACTTATTGCGAGTGACGATTGCCTCGGCGTCAATACGCGGGGGCTTCAGGTCGGAGTTATACCAGCTCTGGAGAAACTCACTCTGATAGGAGAACCGGGGAGCGATGAGCTCAATGACTGGCCGGTCTTCAAGGAACATCGCATCGAAGAGCAGAAGGGGCTCTAGGATCATCTGGACACTGGCCGGGCTGGATTTATCGACGTTGAAAAGGCGTGCCAGTTTTGGGTCCGGAGTCGCACCAAGAAGATTCTCGAGCTGCATCCACTGAGAAGGGAAAGCGTCGAGAAAGCGCTCTATCCTAGAATCAGACATCATCCGGTCACAGGCCTTCTTGAATACATCTAGATTGGCGAGTTCCCCACTCTCCGCTNACTGAAGAAGCTCGAGATCCGGTCCGCTGTTCCAGAGAAAGAAGGAGAGGTTGCTCGCTACTACGAAAAGGTCCTTTCCCGCACTAGTTGATCCATANCGGAGAAGAAACCGGGGAGACGAGAGAGTTGCGGAGGCGGCTCGTTTCATTGCCTCAGTGAAGGGAAGTCCCTGCTCGATCTTTGCCAGAGTATAGTTTGTATAGCGGTCAAGAGTGTCGTCCTCAATGGCGCTGCGGAAAGCAAGGAGCAGGAAGTTCTGCAGCCGCTTCCGGATCTCTNCCCGCAGGTCTCCGTCATTGGGGGCGCGGAAGAAATCGTTCCATATGCCCACGGTTTCTTCATTGAAGTCTGGGCTCTCAATAATTGATACACTAAGGCGCAGGAAGGAGTCGAGAAGGAGAGGTGACAACGAAAGCTGGTTCGCCTGGTTATCATATCCATGGGCGGCCCGGAGGTCCTTGGGGAAGGATTTGACCTCTCGCATTCCGGCGGGGGGAGCAAGTGAATGGCAGGCTACTTCGACTTTGTCCGGCATCTGACCGGCGTCTGGGTTGAGGTAGTTGCTGTGGCGAGTCATNAGCTTCTCCGGAAGGGNAAAGAGATCCCGATTAAGCCGGAAAAGATCACGGACAGCATTATTGTACTGGAACCGGTTGAGCCTCCTGATCTGAACGTGTTGGTCTCCCGGGTTTTCTTCTGCTGCCTCGCGCAGCATGGACTTCAAAGTGGCGACAAGCTCCTCNCGTTTGGCGTCTGGAATTTCNGGCTCATCCTCAGGGGGCATATCGTAGGAATCGACAGCCTCGATTAACTCCTTAAGGAGTTTTGGATTCGCCCGGAGGTGGTCAAATGTGGAGATCTCCTTGAGATTGACCTTCCCCTTTGTCTTTTCTCCTCCGTGGCACTTGATGCAGTGCTCTGCAAAGAGTGGTTTGAGCAGGGAGTTGAACTGTGCACTGCTGTCTGATTTCGTGAGGGCTGCGAACCCGACCGGGCATAGCAGGGTCGACGCGGCNAGAAAGAGCAGAGCGGCGGCCCTGGCAGGCATATTTGCGCATGGGGTGGCCATGATTCAGATGTCCAGATTCCTGATCTTCTTCAGGTCCAGAGGTCGGAGATGACCCCGGAACTGTCGGCAAAGGAATTGATCTCGACCCCCATCAGCTTGGCGAGGGTAAGCCACATGTTGGAGTTGAGAGTGCCGCTCTTACACCTGAGGAAGCGGCCCTGCTTGATCTGCCCCTGCGCCCCGCCGGCGAGAATGAACGGAAGGTCATAAAACTGATGAGTTGCACCATCGCCAAGAGCGGCTCCATAGGAGACGAGCGAGTTATCAAGCATGGTGCTGCCGTCTACCTCGCGAATCTCTTTCATTCGCCTTAACATGTAGGCGTATTGCTCGAGGTGGAAGATGTCGATCTTCTGTACTTCCTTCCATCCGTCCCCCTTCTGATTGTGAGTCATGTTGTGATGCTGGACTGGTTTATCAAATACACCTTCATACATAAGGGTGGCATCCCAGCGCTCAGGCCCAATCATGAAGGTGCTGATGTTTGTCATGCCCATCTGGAAAGCGAGCAGCATCAGATCGGTCTGGAGGCGGATATATTCCCCCCTTGGGAGAATTTCGTCCTTTGGAACCCGGATGTCCGCCTTTGCGATTCTTTCCTTCTGCTTGGCGATCCGAATTTCTACGTTACGGATCATCTCCATAAACTCGCCGAGGGTCTCCCGATCATCGGTCCCAAGTTTCCTCGAAAGNCTCTTGGCGTCGGCCAGCATGAGAGAGGAGACATCACTGAGATGAGACTGAAAATTATCGGCNTTGAAGAGTCGATCGTAGAGCTTTTGGGGATCCTTAATGGAGGGCGCAATCTTATCCGGACCATACCACGAGATATTATCAAAATAGATGGGCTCCTTGGGGGCTCGGAATCCGTTACAGCTGATCTCGAGAGTCTTGAATACTGTGGAGTTGCCGACGTGATCCCCAATGACCTGATCGAGACTGCGACCGTTGGGATAGCGCCATCCTTTTTCGGAGGCCTGCTCGGGCGATACACTGGTAAGGTAGCAGGACGCTCCCTGAGCGTGGACGTCCTGTCCGTTCTTGAACGTCCGCTCCATTCCGGTGACGAGAGTGATGTCGTCCNCATGCTCACGCAGGGGCTGCATCGAAGAACTGAATTCCAGCGGGGAGATGCCGTGCTGGTTTTCAATACGCTTCTGCTGCTTGGTCTTGTCTGCATTGAAGCCTCCAACAAATCCGGGGAGCTGGGCCTGCTCCTCACCGGGGAAGAATCCGCGCCGGTTGATGCCGTTGGGGACGTAGAACATGACCATCTTCTTGTCCGGCTTTTTCTGCTCNTTGAGAGACTTGGCGGAGGCCAGCGAAGGCATGAAGGGGAGAGTCAGGAGTGCGCCCTGACTTCGTAGAAATTTCCTTCTCGAAAGGTTCATTGGAGTTATGGTTTCATACCATTCGCGCTCGAAAAGCCTTATTGTCCACGTTTTCGAATTACAGGCGGCTCCGAGCACCTGAATTNCAGCTTCTCCCTCACCATGAAGGTCGTCATATCTCTCTTTATCGCAGTGCTTTTCGCTGTCCCTCTTCTGGTCGGGGAGCCGCAGCGGCCCAATATTCTGATTATCTTCACCGATGACCAGGGTTACGCGGATTTGGCCTGTTACGGGAACAAGAAGAACAAAACTCCTCGTCTGGATCAATTAGCGAGAGAGGGAACCCGGTTCACNTCGTTTTACTCTCAAACTGTCTGCGGNCCCTCCAGATCGGCCCTTCTTACGGGCCGGCAGCCTATCCGGAGTGGTGGGTGGGGGATGCCTGCCTCTGAGATCACGTGGGCGGAGTTGGCTCGTAAGGCCGGCTACCAGACCGCCTGTATTGGAAAATGGGATGTTTCCAACCGGAAGCCAATTGTGGACCGTATGCCCAACGCTCAGGGGTTTGATTATTACTTTGGTGCTCTCGGGGCCAATGACAACGGATCAGTTCAGTTCCACGAGAACAACAAGGCTGTGGGTAATAGTCGGGACATGGGAGGGCTGGTGCGCCTCTACACGGAGAAGTCCATNGATTTTCTCAAANAGAAACGAGACCCCGGGAAGCCATTTGTGCTCTATCTCGCCCATACAATGATGCACACCATCATCGATGCATCACCGGCCTTCAGGGGCAAGTCTGAGGGTGGCTTGTATGGGGATGTAGTGGAGGAATTTGATCATGAGACAGGAAGACTTCTCGATGTGCTTGATGAGCTGGATCTTTCCGGCAATACGCTGGTGATTTACACCAGCGATAATGGGCCGTGGAACCAGGATAAATACACCAAGCGTAAGAAAGGGCATCCGNAGGGNTCCATTTTTTGGGGAGAGGCTGGTCCACTCAGGAATGGGAAAGGGTCTCCTTATGAAGCGGGTTACCGCCTCCCCTGTATTGTGCGATGGCCCGGGAAGGTGCCGGCAAAACGCACCAGTGATGCTATTTTTGCGAGTATAGATTTTCTGCCCACCTTTGCCGCTCTCTGTGGGTTCGAGACTCCTGACGACCGTAGGATTGATGGCATCAACCAGACTGAACTGCTTCTTGGAAAAANAGAGCGAGGACGCGAATCCTTTTATTTTAACCGCGCTGGGGTTCGGAAGGGTAAGTGGAAATATCTGCGACCGGACGCGCATTTCCACGGGTANGCTGTCGAGGATGGGCGGAAGAAAGTGGATGAGCTTTATGATCTCGAGGCGGATATCGGTGAGCGTAACAATCTCGCTGAGAAGCACCCAGACATCGTATCAGAGCTCAAGAAGCTTACCAAAGAGCTTGAATCCAAGAGGGTCACAGTGGAGGGTCCGACTGAGTTTCAAATACGACTCAAAGAGAAGGGCGCCGAGGGCCCGAGTGGCAGGATCAAGGTAAATTCCGACCNGGAGTCAGTGATGTTCGAAGTCAGCGATGAATCGGGTATTGGTGGTGGGTCGATTCATCTGCGCAGCGGGCAGTGGCCCAAGAAAGTCCTGCTGCGAATTCATCTTCCCGGGCTTGAGGGTTTCGAGATCAAGGTTGGGGAGGAGGAGTTCTCCGGTGCCTATCACGGGGACGGTGCTCCGCGGCCAGACAATTGCCTGCCAACCCGAATGGTGGATGTAGCGGGAAGTCCGCTCAGTGGGCGGTATCTCGTCGAGGCAGTCAAGGGTGTGGGTTCGAGACGCAGAGANGGTTATTACGAAGTTGAGGTCCCTCAATCACTCCTGAGNTCAAAGGCCCGGACAATGGAATTATCGTGGGTGGATTTCTATCGCNGGTAGGAAAATGGNCAGAGTGTGGCGTTAGCCGGTNTTTCGGTCTAATATTTCGGCTACGGGGGATGAGGGTATTCGGAAATTGCGGAGCGGCCCCCGTTGTTGGATACTTACAAACTCGAGTTTTTCAGGTCTGATGCGCTACGCCATCTTTTCAGAGATATACGGTAATCGTCAGGCATGGAATGCCATTGTGGACGATTTTACCGGTCTTGGGGTGGATATGCCGATCTGTCTTGGAGATGTGTCAGGTCATGGTGCGGGCACGGCTGAGATTTTGGAAGATCTGAGGTCTCGTACCGGGAATGTTGTCTTGGGGGACTGCGATGCCGCGCTGGCAGGTTTGCTGGGAGAATCAAACCCAGATGAGGGAACGAACTATTGTATCAGGTGGACAAGGGAGCATCTTCATCAGGAGGCGCTGTCCTATCTGGCAGAGCGCCCACTCGCTCTGGAGACGGGAGGACTTCTTTTTGTTCACGGTGAATGTGTGCAGCCTGGGCGCTACCGTGGAGTTGGAAGTGAGGATATAGCGCGTGAAAACCTCGAGGCCACAGCGCACCGGGTGACTTTCCTCGGGCATACGCGTGAGGCTGGTATTTATCGGCAGCAGGCTGATGGGNTAATTGACAGCCTTCCCGCAGAAAATCGGGAGCTCTCCAATGATTGTCGATATCTGGTAAATGTAGGTTCTGTGGGAGAGCCAGTGACGGCAGAGGATCCNAGAGCTTCCTATGTCGTCTACGACAATGAGACTCAGGAGCTCATCTTCCGGCGTGTCGCTTTTGACATTGCAGGCTACCGCGCGGATATTCTCGACGCGGGCCTTTTCCTGCGCCCATGGTGCATGGAGGATACCNAGAGAGATGATCCCGGGGTGGTGTTGCCCGGGACCCGGGGTTTCGATCATCAGGGAGAGGATGCGGTCGTGTCTCTGGCCTCGGTAGGAACAGTTACGGAGCCTGCGCTCCGGGCGGAGACCGGTTATCCGAGGCATCGGAGTCGGGGGGGGGTGGCGTGGATGGCGCTTTTCTCTGCAGTCGCTTTGGCGGCGGGCGTCGGAGTTTTCGTTTTTAAGGAGATCAATAAAAAAGGGGAAACGCAGCTTACTCAGGGAGGTGAGGAGCCCGGCTCTGATTTGGGAGCCACAGCTACTGGCGGCACGTTGCCGCCACCGGATCCTGATGATAGTGTCCGGCAGCTGGTTTTGCCCCAAGCGGTTGTTGGGGTCGGGAAGCAACCGGCTGAACCGGTAACTGTTCAGGAAGCTGACCCAGAGCCGGCGAATGAAGGCTCAGAGGATTCTCCCGGAGTTGTAGTCGACAACGAGTCCAGCAATACTCCTGGCTCTCCTGCGTTGGAGCCCGCCATTGAACCGGAGCCCAGCGATACGCCGGAGTCTACTGGCGAGCCCGAGCAGGCAGTTGCGGAGACGGTCCTGCCTCAGGGGAAGGCTCCCATACCTCCTGAGCCCGCCGATGTCGCATCCTTGCGGGCTCCCACCCGCAGCCTCNTCTACTATGCGCCTTTCGATGAGGAATCCACGGAGTTTCGAATCCGTGATCTTTCGGGGGGAGAGCGCGATTTGGATGCCACCAGTGGGAGTCCGGGAATCCTTGGGCGGATCGGTATGGCCTGTCGACTCGTGGAGGAAAATGGCAGCGAGGCCATGCGTTCCCCGGTGAAGCCTTTTGCCGACTTTAAGGACATCACCATCGCTTTCTGGCTAAAACGGCCCGATAGCTCCCGGCTGGATCCTCCCGAGCAAGATGCTCCAGCGGTGATCAAGAAGTTTACCGATGCAACTCTCCTGTCTTTTGACAGTGTTTGTGAGATACGGGTCGTTGATGACAAAATCGTGGCAGCGGCAGGGGAGGGAGCTCCAGCAACTCTCGGCTTTCCGGGTGACTTGCTCTGGCATCATATCCTCGTCGAGCATGTTAATGGGGAAACATCAATCTGGTTGGATCACCGGGTGCAATCCGAGGTTGTCTCTGGGGTGACTGTCCCTCCTCCGGCCGAGGGGGCAGCGGTCCAGGTGGGCAGCAAGAATGCGGGCTTCTGTATCGACGAAGCGGCAATATGGGCGCGCGGGTTCACCGCGGATGAGCGGTGTGTGCTGTATCGTCTGGGGCGATTTGACACGCCGATTATGGCGCCTCCGAGGTCGATTGCCTACTGGGGTTTCGATAAGAGTAAGTTGGGAAGAGGGGTGTTTGGGGACTACATCGGTAGCCGGCCGCTTGGATCTTTTGCCCGGTGGAAGCCGGCTAAGCCCCTCGCACCTGACCCTGTTCCGATGACAAGAAAGAGAAATGTGGTTGCGGCACAGGTTTCTCACGTTGCTGAAAGCAAGGAAGGGGCAGGAAGCTTTGAGATGAAGAGAGATACCCCCTTTACCTACGAGGGCTGGTTCAAGCCGGGCAGATTGACGGCCGGGACGCTTGGAGGAACGGTTCCCAGTTCAAACGAGAAGGGGGAGGCGGGCTGGCGCCTTGCACTCAGCCCGGGCAAGAGTGGAAAAGGGTTTCTAGCCTTCATCTACGATACAGGATCAGAGAAAATGCAGGCGGTTGCAGAGAATGCCCCAATCTATGACGGTCTTGCGCACCACGTGGCAGCAGTATGGAATCCCCGGTCTTCTGAGACCCATGGGAGTATGAAGATCTTCCTGGATAATAGAATGATCGCATCAACTCTCCTGCCCCTGGAAGAATTGAGGCCGGTGAGTGGTCAGACTTTCCGGATCGCGGTGGGGGGCTCAGCGGTTGTCGTCGACGAATTACGATTTACGACCGGATCTCTCAGGCCCAGTGAATTTCTGACCAAGGGAGAGGATCGGCCGGTTTCGAGGCCTCCGATCGCAGGGAACGATGGAAGGCAGAACACGCCGCCCTCGAGACCCGGCGAGTCCCCGTTTCAACGAGCAGCCCGGGAATTACAGGAGCGAAAGGCGGAACAGGCGGCGGAACGAGCGCGCAAGAGGGCAGAGGAAGCGCGGCGTCGACGCGAGGGTTTCGGCGTAGGAGACTGATTGTTGCTAGAACCGGTATCCTTTGACCTCCTCGTAGGATCGCAACTCCTCGATCTCCTTGGTAGCACGGTCCGTGTAGCTTTTCATGAAGGATTGCAGGGCTCGAGGATCTCGACGGCCATTGAAGGCGGGGAGCGCTGGGTCCGAAATCCGAATCATCAACTCCCTGAGCTTTTCCCGGAACCTATTAACCGGGATGGGATTATCCGGGGACGAAGGTTCTGTTCCCAGCAGGTTGGATAGACAGTGAGGGTCTTCGCGCAGACTGTAGAACTCCTCAACAGTCCGGAAGGAGAGGTGATCGACACGACGCTGCATGAGTGGATTGGTCTGGGCGGCCTTGCGCAGCGCGTCAAATCCGTTCCATTGCCTGGGAAAAATCCGCTTACCGTCTGCCCATGGGTTGAAAAGGTATGCCCAGTCACGCGACAAAATCCCCCTCATCGGGTAGGCATCCTTACCGTGAATATGGAAGAACTGAGTAAAGACGTAATCTCGTTTCTCTTGTTTTCCGCCTTGGAGGATCGGGAGAAAAGAGCGCCCATCGGTCTGGGTCGCAGGGGGTAATTTTGCTGCCTCGAGGAAGGTGGACTGAAGGTCAACGCAGGAAAGCATGTGGAGCCTGTCGTCCTGTCCGGCGGCAACTACCCCTGGCCACCTAATAATCCAGGGTGAGCGAGTGCTGTCGGGATAGCAGTTTGCCTTTACCCCCGGGAACGCCATCCCGTGGTCGGACAGGAACAGGACGATCGTATTGTCCGCGAGTCCGGCACGATCCAGCTCCTGCAGGACCGCGCCTACCATGTCGTCTGTCCGGCGCACGGACCCTGCATAGCGAGCGAGATGTTTGCGGATCTCTGGTGTATCNGGCAGACCGGCGCTGACCCGGACTTGAGAAGGGTCATAATTTTTTGACGACTCCGCCCGCTCGTAGTGAAGATTATCTGGGTGTCGGCCCTTAGGTCCGGAAGTGGCAAAAGGGTCATGAGGATCGTGGGTATTCGCCATCAGGAAAAAGGGCTGGCGCGCTGATTNTGCATGCGCGAAAAAGTCCCGGGCGAAGCGGCGGTAGATCGCCGGGTCTCGTCCCCAGAGGTTCTCATCGCCCTTTCCCTGCCAGGTATATGTTGTCGACCATCTGAAAAGTTCCTGTTGATTGAGTGGTTTTCCGATGGTGCCACAGAGGAATCCGGCTGCGTTGAGGAGAGAAGGAAGAGTAGGAGTTCCNGGGCGGATACGCTGAAATCCCTCTGCTCCATTGTTCTGAGAATAGAGACCGGTCAGCATCACGCTGCGAGAGGGTGTGCAGACGGCAACATTGACGTATCCATGCCAGAACTGGATGCCTTCCTCGGCGAGTCGGTCGATATGAGGGGTCACACCCTCAGCTACACCTCCGAAGCAACCCGGGGAGTCCCAGTTCATATCGTCCGCGACCAGCCACAGAATGTTTGGGCGCGCGGTTGGGTGGCGAAGCTGTTGCGCGTAGGCAACTGGGATCAGCAGAGTGACAGCGGTCAGCAGAATGAGACCTGGAGTATGCATCATGGTGTCTTGATGAAAGAGTTACGCTTCAAGGTGATAGGTCTACCCCTTGGGATGAATTCAAAAACTTTATGGAGATGCAAATTGTGGATAACTTCGTCCTGACAGGGTGGAATCGGGGGACAGGAGAAAGAGCTGGGCCGGCTACCAGTAAATTTCGGGCCGCGCTTTTTGGGGTTGCGGATTATGATGCCGGGAACCATCAAACCTCTATGAAGGTTCCGGATTACCTGGAGAAGAAGCGCCCTGGACGCCACGTGGAGGGACTAGCGGCCTGCCTGCTACCGTTTGATGACAATGGCGAAATCGCGGGAAAGGCCTTCCGTGAGGCCGTAGAGCGGACCGATGAGGCTGGCCTCGGGTGCGCTGTGAACATGGATACAGGATATGCAAACTATATCGCGCCCAGCGAAAGGACGGAGGTTCTGAAATGGACAATTGCTACTCTTGGAGATGGACAGGATTTTGCGGCCGGCGCTTTTGTAGAGGGAAGAGACGGTGAGTTGGAGGAGCTCTATCGAAGAGAAATGGATGAAATCGCCTCATATGGGGGGACTCCGGTGATTTTCCAGACCACCCGTTTCCATGACTGGGAGCCGCAGCGGATTGTTGATCTCTATGCTTCCATCTGTGAGCCCTATCCGAAAGTGATTGGGTTTGAACTCGGACAGGTCTTCGCCCCGTTTGGAATGATCTATCAGGAGGAGACGATCCGGGGGCTCATGGCGATTCCCAGCCTCAGTGGAATCAAGCATAGTTCCCTGAGCCGGGCCGAGGAAATGAAACGACTGGCTCTGCGGGACGAGTTGCGACCAGAATTCCGGATTTACACTGGAAACGATTTAGGGATCGATATGATTGAGTATGGATCTGACTACCTGCTCGGGTTGGCGGCTTTCTGTCCCGAGAAGTTTGCGGAGCGGGACCGCCTCTGGGAGGAAGAGNACTCTGNGTATTATGAGCTGGCNGACGCTCTCCAATACCTTGGTAACGTTGGGTTTCGTGCTCCTGTCCCTGCNTACAANCACAGTTGTGCGGTCTTTCANCANCTTCTCGNCCGGATTCCCAGNAGTNAGCCNCATNCCAGTTGCCCGCGGCGCCCTGATTGGGAAGNNGAGATCATGCGGGACTGTGCCTTGCGCCTCGGCTACGAACNCAAAGGNTGATGNATCTNGGNTTGGGAAATCCAAGGTTTCCTGTGATGCTNAACGGCNTGTTAGTTTTTATCTCTTCTCATGTCCTATCCTGAACTNGCTATTCACACGTTNACNACTCGTNCGTGGTCAATGTCNGAGTGTATNGAGGGTTACGCTCGACGCGGAATCGGTGGTATTTCGGTTTGGCGAGAAACATTGGAAGGGGAAGATCTCTGCTCGGTCAGGCAGCACATTCGCGATGCGGGACTGGAAGGACTTGCCTTGGTGCGTGGTGGTTTTTTTACCGGTTCGTCATCTGAGGAGAGGCGTGTAGCAATTGAAAAAAACCGTGAATGCCTGATGGAGGCGGAAGCACTTGGCCTTCCTCAGGTCGTGCTCGTTTGTGGCGCTACTCCGGGTCAGACCGCCAGACAGAATTACGAGCAGATCCGTGATGGAATCGGAGCGATAGCGGAAGAGGCGGAACGGATGGGAATCCGACTTTTGATCGAGCCTTTGCACCCCGTTTACGCTGGCGATCGTTCCGGCATCTGTTCTCTGCGTGATGCCAATACCCTTGCGGAAGAGTTATCGCTACCCAATGTCGGGGTGGCGGTCGACGTCTATCACGTCTTCTGGGAGGTGGACCTGCGGGAGCAGCTGCAGCGCTGTGCAGACAATGGCTGGCTGGATGCCTACCATATTTGTGATTTCAAGCCTGATCAGGAGGATATTCTCCTCGATCGGGGAATTATGGGAGAAGGTTGTATTGCTCTCGGGGAAATTGACCAGTGGGTCAGAGAGGCCGGGTTTGATGGCCGCCGTGAAGTCGAGATCTTTTCACGCAGATGGTGGGACGAGGACCAGGATAAGTTTCTGGATCGAATCCTTGAATCCTATGAGGAGGTATACCGTGTCAAAAAATTAACTTAGGGAAGGGGAGGGTTTGACTTGGTGTCAACGCGGCCCACCTTTTCAGCGGCAACTCAGTGAACCTCGGGGAACGCTTCAGCACAAAATCTAACTACCATGAACGAGCATCGAATCGGGATTATTATGAACGGCGTCACCGGGCGCATGGGGACCAACCAACATCTCGTGCGATCCCTCTTGGCCATCAGGGAGCAGGGAGGAGTAGAGTGCGGGGATACGAGAATCATTCCGGAACTGGTGTTGACCGGGCGCAACGAGACCAAATTGCAGAATCTGGCTGAGCGTTATGGGGTAGAAAACTACACGACAGATCTAGATGCGGTCCTTGCTAACGAGACGTATCCTATCTTTTTCGATGCCTCAGGAACTCCTTACAGGGTGGGCTTTCTTGAGCGGGCGATTGAGGCGGGAAAACACATCTANTGCGAAAAACCCACTGCGAATGATTACGGAGAAGCGCTCGCTATTGCGGAGAAGGCCGAGAGGGCGGGAGTAAAGAACGGAAGCGTCCAGGACAAGCTCTGGCTTCCGGGTATTCAGAAGTTTCGATCTCTTCGGGATCAGGGTTTTTTCGGAAAGATCCTCTCAGTGAGGGGAGAATTTGGATACTGGGTGTATCCGGGTCACGATCCAGAGCATCCTGCGCAGCGACCAAGCTGGAACTACCGGAAGGAAGACGGAGGGGGTATCATTATAGATATGCACTGCCACTGGCGCTACGTAATCGATAACCTGTTCGGTAAGGTAACCCGCATTTTCAGCCATGCAGCTACGCACATTCCAGAGAGGGTCGATGAACAGGGACAGGCCTACCAGTGCACTGCTGATGACTCCGCCTATGCGATCCTNCAAACGGATACTGGAGTGGTGTGTCAGTTCAACTCCTCGTGGTGTGTCCGGGTGCGGCGTGATGAGCTGTTCACCATGCAGGTTGATGGCACTGAAGGGAGCGCGACGGTAGGCCTCCGCAAGTGTATTGTTCAATCCCGGGCCAACACTCCAACACCGGTTTGGAATCCGGATGTGGAGAGTCCGATTNATTTTTTTGAGGACTGGGAAGAAGTGCAGCCCCAGGAGGATTTTGACAACGCCTTTAAGAGTCAGTGGGAGTTGTTTCTCAAGCACGTGGTGGAAGAGGAACCCTTTCCCTGGACCTTGCGTGAGGGAGCGAAAGGGGTTCAGCTCGCTGAGCTCAGCCTGCAATCGAGCAGGGAGGGGCAGTGGGTTGAGGTGCCCGGCTAGAGGTAGTGGCTTCAAGCACTCTCCTCAGCTGGGCTGAGGGCACATCGGAAGCTAAGATGGCAGGTCGTTGAGTCAGGAGTGACCTTGCTCCGAGCAGAGTTTCGGTAGCGATTGCAGTAGGACTCGTGACAGAGAAACGAGCCGCCTCGAATGACCTTCTCGGTCCCGGTCCCGGGTCCGGTGGGGTTNCTGGGAGGAGATTCGGTGTAGTAGCGAGGATCAAACCAGTCAGAAACCCAGTCCCAGGTATTGCCCATCATATTGTAGAGGCCAAAATCATTGGCTGGAAAGGAACGGGCCGGCGCTGTCCCACAGTAGCCATCAGCGCCAACATCTTTTTCGGGAAATTGTCCCTGCCAGATGTTGCAGCGGTGCTTGTTGCCTGGGGTTAATTCGTGGCCCCACGGGTAAACTAACCCCTCTCGCCCACCGCGTGCCGCACACTCCCATTCTGCCTCAGTGGGAAGGCGTTTTCCTGCCCACTGGCAGAAGGCCGTGGCGTCACGCCACGAGACATGGACCACCGGATGGTTCATAATCTTCCGGATGTTGGTGCCGGGTCCCCCAGGTTTTCTCCAGCAGGCGCCCTCGACTCTTGCCCACCATTCGACACCAAACGCCCGGTCAAAGCTCAGACGTTTGAGGTGAGCCTTGGGGATCTGGTTGTGGAAAACAAAAGACCACCCGAAGCGCTCCGCCTCGGACTGATANCCGGTTGCATCCACAAAAGTGGAAAATGACTCATTCGTGACGGAGGTTTGATCAATGAAATAGTCCTCAAGGCTTACCTGATGAACCGGGCCTTCTCCATCTGCGTTCCAGCATTCGAGACCTTCGGCACCCATTGGGAATATTGTTTTCCCTACCGTCACCATACCTTCGTTGGAACCAGCATCGGGCGAGCGGATCAGGCATAACCGTTCTTCCCGGAAGTCGCTGTTATCCCTTGAAGGTGTGCAGCAGGGTTTCCCTTTGGGCATATCTCTAGCTAGCGTCGGTTGGGGAGNATGTCGAATATGATTGCGATGCCTTTTCCAGAGAGCAGCTTTACGTATGCGGAGAGTCTATTTCCTTCTGGCCGCTTTTTGTGGATCAGCGTGTGCGGTTCCGGAGGTTGCCTTTGTTGACCTCAGTGGCGATCGGAAGCGGATCACTGTGGTGGACCGGGAAAAGGGTCAGTATCTGGGACACGTCTCAACCTGCCTGCTGGATGACGGGATTACNATTCTAGCNGTTTATCCGAAAGGGCATGGGAGNGGNNCGATNGTGTANAAGAANAGTAATGATGGGGGAAGAACATGGGGAGAACGGCTGCCNACACCGGCGTCCTGGGAGACGTCGAGGGAGGTTCCGACCCTGCATCGGATGCAGGGTCCGGACGGGAAGAAGCGTATTCTTCTCTGGTCAGGCCTTTACCCTGCACGGAATGCGATCAGCGAGGATGAGGGGGANAGCTGGAGTGAATTGAAAAAAGTGGGAGACTGGGGAGGGATTGTAGTGATGGGCAGCCATCTCAAGATAAGAACCGGGCGAGGGCACTACATGTGCGTTTTTCATGATGACGGNCGTTTTTTTTCAGACAGGGGAAAGTTGGCCAATCCGGTTGAGTTTGCTCTTTATCGAACTCTTACAATGGATGGAGGATTGAGCTGGTCGCCTCCCGAGGTTCTGCAAAGAGCCAGCGCGGTGCATCTTTGTGAACCTGGTCTTGTACGATCGCCCGATGGGAGCCAAATCGCGATGCTGTTGAGGGAAAATGCGCGGCGAAAGAACTCGCATATCATGTTCTCAGATGACGAGGGCAAGACTTGGAGTAAGCCAAGGGAGCTTCCCATCACTCTTACCGGGGACCGTCATACCTGCCGCTATGCTCCCGACGGTCGCTTGGTCATTGTATTCAGGGGGCGTTATGCCGGGGGTAATGTCATTCCGTCTACCGATGGCGACTGCGTGGCATGGGTTGGTCTCTACGATGATCTTGTAAGAGGTGAACCGGGGCAATACCTCCTTCGCCTTCTCGACAATAAGGTGGGCCATGACACCACATACCCGGGAGTGGAAGTCCTCCCGGATGGCAATGGACCCATCGTCGTGACAACTTATGGACATTGGATCAAGGGTGAAGCCCCCTATATCCTGAGCACCCGGTTTTCCATGAAAGAACTCGACGCTCGATCTGAAAAGTACTCGAAGATTTTCTTGGAAAAAGACGCCATGAGGGTCCGGAAGTAGGAATGTTGACGGATTGACGCTATGGGCTTTGAGTTTGGGCCCGAAAGGCTACCCTCCAACTCGTGGAAGGAATCCCACAGATCCTTGTTGCAGTTGTCCCGATCTATTGCCTCATGGCTGTCGGGGGAGGGTTGCGCCGTGCGCGGGTGCTGGGTCCGCAGATGGACGATGGCCTTACCAAGCTGGTGATNCATGTGCTCTATCCGGCACTGATCCTCGATAAGGTTCTCCGGGCAGAGTTGTTGAGAGATTTTTCGGTGGTTGCCTGGGCTATCATTGTAGGATTTGCGGTGGTCGTGATCGGCTTGATGGTTGCTCTTCTGGTAGGTCGTGTGATTGGCCTTAGAAAGGGGACGGGATGGCGTAGTTTTACCCTTACCGCTGGGGTCCAAAATTATGGCTATGTAGCAATTCCCTTGCTGATGGTCTTCTTCCCCGAGAATGAAACCGCAGTGCTGGGCGTGCTCTTTACTCACAGCCTCGGAGTGGAACTGGGAATNTGGACGCTTGGGATGTTTATCCTGCGGGGCAAGCCCATGAAATCGCCTCGCGAGTTCATATCNGGCCCCATGGTGGCAGTCGTTGTGGGGCTTCTCATGGTCCTTGCCCGCGTTGATGCTCTGGTCGAGCACTCCAAAGTCACCGAGTTCGCGTTCGAGATTTTTCTCAACCTGCTTCACTGGCTGGGACTCGCGGCGTTCCCTGTCGGGCTATTGCTGATCGGTACAGTGATATCAGATGTTCTGGGCAAAGAACGGTATTCGCTCCGGATTGGAGTTGGGAGTATCATTGTAAGGATGATCGTGATGCCGGCTGTGATTCTATCCATCGCAAAATTCCTGCCCGTTGTTGTTGAGTTTAAGCAGGTTCTCCTCGTGCAGGCAGCCATGCCGAGCGCGGTAGCGCCCATCGTCTANGCGCGGCACTATGGCGCGAATGCAGCTGCGGCCATGCACGTGGTAATCACCACCTCGATCGTTGCGATCGTTACCATTCCAGTGACGATATCGTTGGGGCGAGTGTGGCTGGGGCTGTAAGGGCCGCCCGGGCGACCCGGGGGCAGATTGACTTCAGGTCTATAATAAACATAACTAGCTTATTACTAGATATATGTGACNATTTGNTTCTGGTCTGTGGATCTGAGCCTCCGTGCGGAGAACAAGGATCCTGGGATGGATTCCTAACCTTCACAAAGTATCATAAAGTTCAGTCACACCCTTGTGGTACGTTTTTTCTGTATGGGTAGGCCGAATTTTGGCCTAATTTAGGTAGTGTGTTTCAGATAATGGGTGAAGGTCCTCTAGTGGACTCTCGGCCGTCTTTTGGACGCGCTGTCAAAAAACAAACAGCTTACGTTGCTATCGCTTGATCACCGCATGAAGACCGCTCTGCCAATCCTGTTGGGACTCTCTCTCTTCCCGACCTTTTTGACCGCTGAGGATGAGATCACCAAGGTGAATGCCACCACAAAGGCCTTCTGGTCCTACAAGCCGCTTCGTCGGCCAAGTGTCCCCGAGGTTAAGGATCCGGCGTGGGGCCGCAGCCCTATCGATGCCTTCATTTTCGATAGATTACAGGTCAACGGGCTCAAGCCCAACAGCCCGGCGTCGAGACGAGAGCTGATCCGGCGGGCAAGCTTCGACATCACAGGGCTTCCTCCCACTCTTGAGGAGGTTGAGACTTTCGAAAAGGATTCCTCTCCCGAGGCGTGGGAAAAGGTTATCGACCGCCTTCTGGCCTCGCCACACTACGGAGAGAAGTGGGCGCGGCATTGGCTTGATATTGTTCGATATGCCGAGTCTAACGGCTTTGAGCGAGATTCCGAGAAACCGCACATCTGGCGTTACCGCGATTATGTCATCGACGCGTTCAATGCTGATCTTCCCTACGACCAGTTTGTTCTCGACCAGCTGGCAGGAGATGAGCTCGAAAAGCCCACTTCGCAGTCCATGATTGCGACGGGATATCATCGTCTCATGCAGTGGGATGATGAGCCTGCGGATCGGCTCCTGCACTTGTTTGATAATCTCGATGATGACTTGCGGATTACCACCGAGGGGATGCTGGGGATGACCGTGGGGTGCGCGCGATGTCACGACCACAAGGGAGATCCAATTTCCCAGGAGGATTACTACAGCTTCATGGCCTTTTTCCGCGGCGTAAAACAGCCAGGAAAGGGTGGAGCGAACATTGAGAATGTTGGTGGCGGAGAGGGAGATGCCGGCTACCAAGCTGCGCTCGAAAAGCACGATGCCGAAGGCGAAAGGGTCAAGGAGGAGCTGGAAGGTGCCGAGAAGAAGATCGGGCAGCAGCTGATCAAGGCATTTCCTAGTCTCAAGGGAAGGCTTAGCAGCTCAGGGGATGAATTCCTAGTCCTGCTAGGAGATGGCCGGGAGGTGAGCCCCGGAAAGTGGTTTTACACTACTCGGAAGCCCTCAGCAAACTGGTCTGCGGTCAATTTTCGTGCTGAGAATGAGAAGTGGAAAAAGGGTCTCGCGGGCTTCGGAAAAGCGGGGACTCCTGGCGTTAAGGTGAATACGGAATGGAATTCCAAGGAGCTATGGGCCCAGGGCACCTTCCTTTTGGAAAGTATTCCAGACAAGCTGAGGCTCTCCCTGATCCACGACGAGGATGTCGAGGTTTTTCTGAATGGACAATTGGTTCTCAAGGAAAGTGGGGTTCTTGGAAATTATAAGGATTTCGATGCCGACAAGAAATTCCTCTCTGCTCTTCAGACGGGACGGAACGTTGTGACAGCTCGGGTGCGACAGACGAAAGGGGGCCAATCATTTGACTTTGGGGTCAAGTCCTACCAGGGAGAAAAGTTCACTATCGATGTAGCTCTCGCGATGTCGAAATCCAAGGGTGTTGAGGCAGGCCTCCTGGCCAAGAGGAAAGACCTGAAAAAGCGGATTGCGCAACATGCGCAGAGCCGCCCCAAGCCCACGAGCGTGAGCGCTCAGGTCGTGCAGGAGCATGGGAAAATACCGCCCCCGCTTCATGTGCACTACCGTGGGAATCCTCACGTGAAGGGCGATAAGGTAATGACCACGAGGATTCCAACGATCTTTGGAGGAGACGAGCTGGAGCATAATTCCCCGGCACACGGGCGAAACACCAGTGGCCGTCGACTGGCGCTTGCAAAGTGGATGGTCCAGCCTGACAACCCCCGGACCTCGCGGGTGATAATGAATCGCCTCTGGCAGCACCACTTCGGGCGGGGAATCTGCGCTACTCCTAACGATTTTGGTTATCTCGGAGAGCGACCAACTCATCCGGTGCTCCTCGACTGGCTCGCGACCGAGCTGGTGGACAAAAAGTGGAGTCTCAAGCAGATGCACAAGGTGATCATGCTTTCCCAAGCCTACCAGATGTCGTCAAAGGGTCAGGCAGCAAATTTAGCTAAAGACCCGGACAACAAATTATTCTGGCGCTTCAACATGCGCCGTTTGACTGCCGAGGAGCTGCGGGATTCAGTCCTCGCCACCACAGGGCGGCTGAATCGGAAAATGGGAGGTCCGAGCATCTACATCAAACTCCCGCCGGAGGTGCTGGCGACGTCTTCAACCAAGGGTGGAAAATGGGGTAATTCTCCTCCGGAGGAGCAGGTCCGTCGGAGCGTATACATCAAGGTCAAGCGGTCGATTGTTCCGCCCATTCTCCAGGACTTTGACCTGGCAGACACAGATGGCACCTGCCCGGTTCGGTTCCGCAGCATCCTGCCCACTCAAGCCCTGGCAATGATGAACAGTAGCTTCATAAACGAAGAGGCGGTGAGCTTTGCTGAGCGTCTTCGATCCGAGGCGCCGGATGATCCTCGCCGACAGGTAGGTCTTGCGCTTGAAATTGCCCTTGCCAGAACCGCCACAGTGAGAGAGCTGGATTATGGCATGGAATTTGTGGAGGTCCTGATGCGTGAGCACAAGCTATCTTCGGAAGATGCGTTCAATCGGTTCGCTCTTCTTGTTCTTAACCTTAACGAATTTTTCTTTGTCGACTGATCGAGAAGCCCTTTTCTGAAACAAATTTTTCCCAAATATTATGAATAAACCAGTGAACAGTTTTTGCGGTCAGGTCAACCGTCGCGAGGCAATTCGCCATCTGGGTGGCGGGTTTACCTCGTTGGCGCTAACCGGGATGCTAGCGCAGGATGGATTCTTCAATAAGGCAAATGCGGCGAGTCTTTACGGCAACCCTCTGGCCCCGAAGGACTCCATGCTGCCACAGCGAGCCAAGGCCGTAATCTTCCTCTTCATGTATGGGGGTCCAAGTCACATGGACACCTTTGATTACAAACCAAAACTCTACCCACTCGACGGAAAGACCATCGACGTCAAAACCTTCGGGCGTGGTGGAAAGAAAAGCAAAGGTCGCGTTGTGGGACCGAAGTGGAAGTTTTCTCAGCATGGTCAGTCCGGAAAGCATATCTCCTCCCTGTTTCCTCACCTCGCCAAGCGATCTGACGATATCGCGTTTATTCATTCGATGTCTGCGGAGTCGCCAATTCATGGCTCAGCGATGCTGAACATGAATTGTGGCTCGGTGGTAAGCGGAAAGCCCTCTCTCGGATCGTGGGTGAATTATGGACTGGGGAGTGTGAACGAAAACCTTCCAGGCTACGTGGTCATGCTTGAAAATAGTGGAGGTCCGATCAGTGGCGCCAAGAACTGGACGTCCGGTTACATGCCTGCGAGCTATGCTGGAACGGTCTTTCGATCGCAGGGAGACCCAATTCTGAACCTTAAGAATGCCCATAACATGCCCCAGGAGCAGCAGCGGACTCTGCTGGATTATCTTAGTACTATGAATCAGGAGCACTTGGGTTTGCGGGGAGACCAGTCGGACTTGTCATCCAGAATTTCCAGTTATGAATTAGCTTACCGGATGCAGACGACGGCGCCAGAGGCGATAGAATTAGACGGCGAACCGGATCACGTTAAAGAGCTTTATGGAGTGGGAGAAGGGCGGACCGATGACTTCGGCAGAAAGTGCATGCTGGCCCGAAGGCTCGTGGAAAGAGGAGTTCGTTTCATCCAGATTTACTCCGGGGGTGCACACAATGATGCTAACTGGGATGCCCATGGCAACTTGGAAGCGAATCATAACAAGCACGCCGGAAATACCGACAAGCCCATTGCCGGGCTCATCGCTGATTTAAAGCAGCGAGGTATGCTGGATGAAACTCTGATTGTCTGGGGCGGAGAATTTGGACGCCAACCGACTGCGGAATACGCCAAGGGAACTGGCAGGGATCACAACTCCTTCGGCTTCACGATGTGGATGGCAGGAGGAGGTATTAAAGGAGGTGTTTCTCATGGAGAAACGGATGAACTGGGTGCCGCGGCAGTGGGGGATAGTTTGCACGTGCGAAACATGCATGCGACCGTGCTTGACCGGATGGGCCTTGATCCGAACAACCTCAGCTATTTCCACGGCGGACTCGATGAGAAGCTGGTGGGAGTGGAGGGCGCCAAGCCGATCCATCAGATCATGGCATAGGGTCGTGACTCGAGCCATCCAAGGGAGAGCGCTATGCTCTCCCTTTTTGTGTTCAGAGGTGAGTCGTCGAGTCCAGAATCCAGAAAAAGAGCCGAGAAACCCGGCGCCCAGTTTCAAGAGGTCGGGAGACACTACCTCCCTCTTCCGCGGGGCTGAGCGGTACGACGTGGTGCTGACCGAGCTCTTTCCGGGCCACGGTTAGGTCTTTCTTCCGCCTCGAGACGTCGCAAACGACGTTCAAGTTGGGAGAGGCGTCCCTCAAGCTGCTTAAGGAACCGATGTAATTCGCCCTCTTTGCGATCGTCGTGATGGCGCTCTTCGTTGTGATGGTGCCCTTCGTTGTGGTGGCGCTCTTCGTCGTGGTGGCGCCCTCCGTCGTGATGGCGCTCTCCGTCGTGGTGGCGCTCTTCGTCGTGATGGCGCTCTCCGCCGTGGTGGCGCTCTTCGTCGTGATGGCGCCCTTCGTCGTGGTGGCGCTCTCCGTCGTGATGGCGCTCTTCCTCGTGGTGGCGCTCTCCGTCGTGATGGCGCTCTCCGTCGTGGTGGCGCTCTTCGTCGTG
>PBTP01000056.1 GCA_002729275.1 Roseibacillus sp.
CACGGGCTCTCTTTCCTCTTCTGCATCTGCGCCTTCGTCTGGTGGTAGCGGTGGTGGTGGCGGCGGCGGTGGTGGATCCGGCGGCGGTGGCGGCGGCGGGGGTGGTGGTGGATGGGAAAAGATTGAAAGACAAGTGTTTAGGGGTGGTATTAGAGTGATGCTTCGAGTGCTGGTAATCGTCCTCGCCCTTGTGAGGACAGCCTTTCCGGGCGCCTTCGCAGACGAGCGGGTCCTCTCTTTCCACAGCAATATTACGGTAGAGCCCACCGGGGATTTTCTAGTGGCGGAGACCTTTCGGATCAGGCTGGGAAAGGAAAAGTCATTAAAAGGAATGTTCCGTGATATTCCGTCGTTCCCGCGGGGAAAGATGCTCCGGGTGCAAAGGAACGGGAGCAAGGAGGACTGGCAGATATCAGCAGGACCCAAGGGAGGAGAGCTGAGCCGAGTGTGGATCGGCAAGGGTTGGGACGCTCATGGTTTGCGCGTTCACACCTTTGAAATTGTCTATCGCGTTCAGGCCGGGAAGGTTGGTTCATCAAGGGGTCTCGCGGACGGGCAGGCTCTTCAAGACGTTCTTTCCTGGCCTATTAACGGAACGGAATGGGGATTGCGTTTCGACCGGGTGAGCGCGGACGTGGAGCTGCCGGAGGGAAGCGGGGGGCAGGACGCCATCATCTCCGGAGGCGTCGAGCAGGGATCGAATGAATGGAAGGAGGACTGTAGGCTGATCCAGAAAAGAGGAGCGACCACGATCGAGGCAACCCGGCCCCTGAGCCCCGGGGAAACGTTGCGATTAGAGATAAGACGTCCGGTCCCGGCGGAATCCCAGGGTAATACGAAGGAGGGTGCGATGGCTCGAAAGGCGAGAGAGCGTGTCGCCGGGGACGCGAAGGCGCCTCCCTCTCGCCGGCCCGGGGCGCGGGGTCTCAGAGGTGAACGAATTCTGTCCTTTCACAGTGATATCAGGGTGGAACGAAATGGCGCTTTGCGGGTGACGGAAACGATCCGGGTCAGAGCCCTGCGCCGAGAGGTGAAGCGTGGAATTCTGCGCGATATTCCCCGCCTGCGCACGACCAGATTCGGGAAGACCCGCAATCCGCTTCAGGTGCTCGCCGTAATGCGCGACGGAAAAACAGAGCACTATCAAACCGAGAATATCGGGAGGGGCGGAATTCGAATCCGAATTGGCCGCAGGTCGGTAATTTTGAAGCCGGGGATTTACACATATAAAATCACCTACCGGACAGAGCGTCAGCTTTACCATGAGGAAGGCAGGGATGTGGTTTACTGGAACGTCAATGGCACGGAGTGGCCGTTTCCGACCGATGAGGTGAGTGCTACAGTGACCTTGCCGGCAGGGATCAAGGGAACCAAGATCTGGGGCTACACCGGGAAGCTGAACGAGAAGGGTAAAGATTACCGAGCCAAGCTGACCGAGACCGGGGCGACTATTGCTTCTACCCGTCCGTTCGATCCCAAGGAAAACCTTTCCTTGGTGCTCGAGTGGCCTCCGGGGCTGCTCGAGGCGAGGGTCTACGAGGAAGCAAGATTTGTGCTGCTTCGTGACGCGCCCGGCCTCGTCTGGGGAGCCGGTCTGCTTTTCGTTGCGTTAATCTACTATTGCTGCGTGTGGGCCGGAGTGGGAATCGATCCGAAAAAGGGCATCATCGTGCCACTGTATGGTCCTCCAGCAGGGCTTTCGGCGGGTGCCATTCGCTACCTTAACCAGATGCGATATGACGATACATGCTTCAGCGCGGGTGTCATCGGTTTGGGAAATAAGAAGGCGCTTGTTATCGAAAAGGAGGAGGAAGTTTACACTCTCAAGAAACGGAGTGGTCACCTCAAACGGGACCCCAAGGGGTCAGCGCTGACCCCGGATGAGGGCCGGCTCTGGGCCTTTCTCTTTGCGAAAAGCCAGTCCCTCGTGCTCGACCATGAACATTACGAACGGATTAGTGAGGCGCGCAAGCAGCACCGCAAGGCGATCGAGGCACGAGCAGATGGGGTCACCTTCAAGAGGAACCTGCCGTGGCTTATTCCGGGGGTGGTGCTCTCGGCCGCTGGGGCCGCTGTTCTCCCGCTTGGAGGGGTGTATTTGATGATAGCCATGTTTCCGGTGATTCTTGGTGGTGGGCTCATTGCCTTCTTTGGGTTCTTTGCCGGCACTCGACCATCTCACGGTGTCATGAGCTTGATGTGGCCCTTCTACATTTTTGTCGGGATCTTTATTTTGTTTATACAGATGGTCTCCACCGACGCTTGGGACATTTCTACTTCATGGGTCGCCGGAGGGGGCACTCTTTTTGCCGGCGTNCTCTTCCATGTTTTTTACCANCTGATCAAGGCNCCNACCCGGCGCGGGAGAAAATTGCTGGATGAGATTGAGGGGTTCCGGCGCTACCTGAGTGTCGCGGANNAAGANCGTCTTCGGCTCTATGCTCCACCGGAAACTCCGGAGAAGACCCTNGAGCTCTTTGAGGAGTTCCTNCCCTACGCGGTGNCNCTTNGCTGTGAGCAGCAGTGGGGNGAGCAATTTGAGGAGGTCCTGAAGGCGGCGGGGGTAGACCCNTCCTCGNGNTCTTACAGCCCNGGATTTTANCGAAGCGATTCAGGCTNNACGAGTGGTGCNGGGATGAGTGGCTTTGTAAGCGATCTTTCTGGAAGCTTCACAGGGTCCTTGAGCTCCTCTGCCAGCGCGCCTTCCTCAGGAGGCGGCGGCGGCGGAGGAGGAGGAGGAGGAGGGGGTGGATCCGGAGGTGGTGGCGGCGGCGGCGGCGGAGGCGGCTGGTAGGTGATCAGGCCTGTGGCGGACCCCGACTGTCTCGACCGGGTAGCCCTGAGGCTGCAGAAAGGTTAGTTAGGACTGAAATTCAAGGGCTGTAGCTGGCTTTACGGGCAGGAAGCCGGCGTGCCCTTTCAGGCGAAAACAGGGCCACTGCTGCTGGATGAACACTCGGTGCCGTTTGGGCGGGCCAGACTTTGTGAATGATTTCACAAATTCATCTTGCCCGTATCAGGGGGGCCCTCTATTCACCGCCAAGCTTCTTCCTCAAATGCCGTCGAGATCCCGCTTCGTGGCCCTCCAGTTCTCCCGACTGGTTGCATTGCTCCCCTTTCTCTTTTTGGGGCTCGGCGAGGCGTTTGCCGCCTCCGGTCATGACCATCTTCCCCAGAGTGCGGAGTTAGTGGCCGAGCCCTTCGGAATCCCAATTACCAACTCGATGATCATGGTGTGGGTGGTCGCACTCGGGATCATTATTCTGTGTCGTCTGGCGACCAAGAAAATGCAACTGGTTCCCAGTGGCCTCCAGAATCTCGTGGAGTGGATGGTTGAAAGCCTCTTTAATTTCTTTGCCGGTATCATGGGGGAGCATCTTGCGAGGAGATCGTTCTGGTTTTTCGCCACCTCCTTTATCCTGATTCTTTGCTGTAACTGGGCAGGATTAATTCCAGGGGTAGGAACGATTGGGCTGACGGCCGAAAATGCGCCGGCTGGTGACCAGTTCCGGCCGTTTTTCCGGGGAGCGAACGCGGACCTCAATCTGACCATGGCCATGTCGGCTGCCTTCTTCGGGCTNTGGTTTTACTGGGCGTTCACCGAGATCGGGCCCAAGAATTTCATCGCGCACATTTTTGCGCCAAAGGGGGATTTTTCAAAGTTGATGCTGGTCCTGATGGTGCCTCTCTTTCTTTTTGTCGGAGTCATCGAGGTAATCTCCATTGCGGTCCGTCCGGTGGCTCTGATGTTCCGGCTATACGGCAACGTGTATGCCGGTGAGAACATGCTGGAAACCCTTATGATCATGGACAAGGTGCCCGACTTTCTCAAGTGGGCACCGGCGCTGCCTTTCTATTTTCTGGAACTTCTCGTGGGTCTGATCCAGGCCCTCGTTTTCGTCCTGTTGTGCGCCGTGTTTACCAANCTCATGTGTGAGCATCATGACGAAGACCATGANGAGAGTGGGCACACTGAACCTGAACCCGAGCCAGCGGCCNACTCCCCTGCAGCGAACTCCTAGAGACACTCTTACCGGTTGGACCATGGAGCACGTGGAAGCCGGTAAAACGAACGAAATAAATAACAATAATAGAAACAATGGACATCCTCATGCAATTTCTTGCCAACGTTCCTGCCCTTTTTGAGCTTCTTGCTGCGATAGAGGGCAAAATTCACGTTGGACTTGCTGCCGTTGGAGCTGGTGTTGGGGTGGGCTTGGTTGGCGCCAAGGCCGCTGAGGCCGTAGGCCGCAACCCTGGCGCTCAGGGTGGAATCCTGACGATTGGGATTATCTTCGCCGCACTGGCGGAGGGACTCATCTTCATNTCCATCTTCCTCGGATAACAGGNATTTAGGGAGGGCGCTCGCCGGAGTGCCCTCCCTCCCAGTCTNNNTTTCGTTTCCATTCCCCCTCTTTCCTCATGCCCCTCGATAACATTCTGGTCCTCGCAGCAGCGGCTGCGACTGAAGCCGAAGGCGGCAACGTTGCCTCCGAGATCTTTAACACGTTCAAGATTTACCCGGTTACCTTCGCCTGCCAGCTGCTCAACTTCCTCATTGTTTGTGCGGTGTTGAAGAAGTTTGCCTATGGCCCGGTGAGGGAAATGCTGGATGCTCGGAAAAAGAGAATCGCGGATGGCGAAGCCAAGCTTGCAGAGATTGAGAAGCAGATTGCGGAGAGTGAGCAACGCACCCAGGAGGCGGTTCAAGAGGCCAACGAGCGAGCTAAGCGCTTGATTGACGAGGCAAAGGAAAGTGCGATTGTCTTGGGTGATAAAAAGACTCAGGAAGCCTCCGCGGAGGCCAAGGGGATTATTGCCAAGGCTGAAGAAGCAGCCCGTGGTGAGAAGGAAAAAATGCATTCGGATCTCAAGCGGGAGTTTGGCCGGTTGGTTGCGAACACCACCGCTCAGGTGACTGGCAAGGTTCTCAATGACGACGACCAGCAGCGAATCAACGAAGAGGCCATGGCCGAAGTTGAAAGCTAGCAGACGGTTTTTACTACGATGAAAATTTCCCGCGAAGCATCGACCACTGCCCGACGAGCCTTCCGCATGTGCGTTGAAGGAGACCGGGTAGTCGATGAGAAGCTGCGGCGGGTCTTTAAGAAAGTCGCGGAATCCAAGCCGCGCGGCTGGCAGGCCATTTTGCACGAGCTCAAAAGGCTGATCCGGCTTGAGATGGAGCGGCGGCAGGTCCTTGTCGAGAGCGCCAACACTCTGGATGACTCGTCCAAGGGCAGGGTCCAAGACAGCCTCTCCCGCCAATATGGCGATGATCTCACTTTCGAGTTCAAGGTCACCCCGGAACTTCTCGGCGGCATGCGGGTGCGTGTTGGCAACGATGTGTGGGACGGCAGCGTCAAGGCCCGCTTGGACCGTCTCTCGAACTCTTTTTAATTACTCTCTAACTTACCTTCTCTCTCAAACTCAATTCCCACTGTCATGAGCAACATCCTACAGGAACTGGAACAGGAAATCGCAAACGTCTCCGCGGGGGTCGCCAAGACCAACGTTGGGACCGTTCGGGAAATCGGCGATGGCGTCGCCAAGGTCGAGGGCCTCAGCGAGGTGCAGCTGAATGAGATGATAGAGTTCCCAGGAAATCTCTTTGGCTTGGCCCTCAACCTCGAGGAAGGCGAGGTGGGAGTCGTGATGCTCGGTGAATCAAGGCATATTGCTGAAGGAGATGAGTGCCACACCACCGGCAAGCTTCTCTCTGTGCCGGTAGGCAAAGGGCTCCTTGGACGCGTGGTGGATGCCCTAGGGCGTCCGGTGGATGGCAAGGGAGACGTCCAGTCCGATGATAGCTACCCTGTCGAAAAAATTGCTCCCGGGATCATTAAGAGAAAGTCAGTGAGCGTGCCGGTCCAGACCGGGATTGCCGCAATTGATGCGATGATCCCCATTGGTCGGGGACAGCGAGAACTCATTATTGGTGACCGCTCCACCGGGAAGACCACCATTGCAGTGGATACGATCATTGCTCAGGCCCAGCAGAATAAGGCCGCAAAGGAAGGGAGCTTGAAGAATCATAAGCCTCTCTACTGCGTCTACGTGGCCATCGGGCAGAAGCAGTCCAGTATTGCCCGGACGATCGCGACCCTTGAGAAGGCTGGGGCAATGGAGAATACCATTGTGGTTGCCGCCGCGGCCTCGGATTCCGCCACCAATCAGTTCCTTGCGCCTTACTCAGGCTGCGCGATGGCGGAATACCTCATGGATCAGGGAGAAGACGTCCTGATCGTGTATGATGATCTCTCCAAGCAGGCGGTCGCTTACCGTCAGGTGTCGCTCGTGCTCCGCCGTCCATCCGGCCGGGAGGCCTACCCAGGAGATGTGTTTTACCTGCACAGCCGTCTGCTAGAGCGCTCGGCCCGCCTCTCTGACGCGGAGGGCGGAGGTTCCATCACGGCGCTTCCTATCATCGAGACTCAGGCAGGGGACGTCTCGGCCTACATCCCAACCAACGTGATTTCGATCACAGATGGCCAGATCTTCCTCGAAACAGATTTGTTCTATCAAGGCATCCGACCCGCAATTTCTGTGGGCCTTTCTGTCTCGAGGGTTGGTTCTGCAGCGCAGACCAAGGCGATTAAGAAGGTGTCCGGAACAACCAAGCTCGATCTGGCTCAGTTTCGGGAGCTTCAGGCCTTCGCCCAGTTCGGTTCGGACCTCGATGATGCAACCAAAGCCAAGATTGAGCGAGGTGAGCGCATCGTGGAGCTCTTCAAGCAGAACCAGTATAGCCCCATGGGGCTCGATCTAGAGGTGGCCATTCTATGGGCCATGCAGAATGGGTATTTCGATGACGTGGAGGTGAAGAGAATCAAGGAATGTCAGGAGCGGCTTGAGGAGTTTCTCTCCACCCGGAAGCAGGATCTCCTGCAGCTGATTCTGGATGAAAAGGCTCTTACGGATGACGTCGTCAGCGGACTGGAGACAGCCCTCAAGGATTTCAAGGCCGCATGGAGCTAAGTATTTCCGATGCGTCCTCTCGCCTGCTTAAACAATAGCAAACTGAGACAGAAAAAGATTACGGTTAACTGAAGAATGGCCAACCTTCGCGACATCCGCCGACGAATCAAGTCGGTCAAGAATACCTCGCAGATCACCAAGGCGATGCAGCTGGTGGCGGCGGCGAAGATGAAGAAGGCTCAGGATCAGGCTCTTGCTGGCCGTGATTACGCGGATCGCCTGAATCGGGTGCTGGTTGACCTTAAGGAAAACCTCAGCGAGGAGGAGCACGTGTTGCTCAAGAAACCCGCAGGGAAGAAGGAGCTCGTGCTGGTCGTTTCCACTGATAAGGGGCTTTGCGGCGGACTAAACACAAACCTTTTGAAGAAAGTCAGGGCCGAGGTGGGAGAGGACACCGAGGTTGTCACCGTAGGGCGAAAGCTGCGGATATCCCTGGGCAAGCTTGGGCACAAGATCGTCTCTGACTGGGAGGTGGCAGACCCCACTCCTTTTTCCGACGCCAAGCCTCTCGGAGGCTATCTCACTGACCAGTTTCTCAGCGGAGAATACAGTTCCGTCAAAGTGGCCTTTACCAATTTTGAAACGACCCTCACGCAGACTCCGTGGATTCTGCAGCTTCTGCCGCTCGAAGAGTCCAAGCTTGCAGAGAAACGGTCCTACGAAGGCATGGGAGAAGCTGCTGAGGTAAAGGAAACTGATCACTCCCGGGACTATATCTTCGAGCCGGATGCCGAGGGCGTATTGGACCGTCTGCTTCCTCTTTATCTTAACTACCAAGTCTACCAGATGATCCTCGAAGCCCGGGCTTCCGAGCATTCTTCCAGGATGGTGGCGATGAAAGCCGCGACCGATAATGCAGAGCAGATGATCAAGGACCTTACCCTCGAATATAACAAGGTCCGTCAGGCTGCGATTACCTCAGAACTTCTCGAGATTACCACCGCCATGAAGGCGATGGAGTAGAAGGCCAGAACCTAGATTTCCCTATATAATAAACTCTTCCGAGAGCAACCCGCCCACAACTATGAGCAATACCGGAAATATCGTGCAGATCATTGGCGCCGTGGTGGACGCCGATTTCTCCAATGCGGAGAAACTTCCTGCCATCTATAACGCCCTTGAGGTGACCTACGATCTCTATGGATCTGAAACTACTTTGGTCCTCGAGGTCCAGCAGCACCTTGGTGATGGCTGGGTGCGGGCGGTGGCGATGACTACCACGGACGGGCTGAAGCGGGGTATGTCGATCGCCGATACTGGCGAGCCGATTACTGTGCCAGTAGGTAGTGGCGTGTTGGGACGGATTTTCAATGTGACCGGTAATGAAGTAGATGGCTTTGGGCCCGTGCCCCACGAGAAGCGTTACCCGATCCACGCTGCCGCGCCTCCCTTGGTTGACCAGTCGACCTCAGCTGAGATCCTCGAAACAGGGATTAAGGTGATCGACCTGATTTGCCCCTTCACCAAGGGTGGTAAAGTCGGTGCTTTCGGTGGTGCAGGTGTGGGCAAAACCGTGGTGATCATGGAGCTTATCAACAATATTGCCAAGAACCACGGGGGTTACTCTGTGTTTGCCGGGGTAGGTGAGCGAACCCGGGAAGGAAACGACCTGTGGATGGAAATGATTGAGGCGGGTGTGATTAACGCTGAGAAGGACGCCGATGGAGAGCTCAAACTCGATGAGCACGGGATGCCTACTGTGATCAGTGAGGGCTCAAAGGTTGCTCTGACTTACGGGCAGATGAACGAGCCACCTGGAGCCCGCCTGAGGGTCGCCCTGTCGGCTCTCGCCATGGCAGAGTATTTCCGGGACGAGGAAAACCAGGATGTGCTGCTCTTCGTGGACAACGTGTTCCGTTTCTCGCAGGCGGGCTCAGAGGTGTCGGCTCTTCTGGGCCGCACACCGTCCGCGGTGGGTTACCAGCCAACCCTTGCAGAGGAGATGGCCGGTCTCCAGGAGCGGATCACTTCGACGAATAAAGGCTCCATTACCTCTTTCCAGGCGGTTTACGTGCCGGCGGATGACCTGACGGACCCGGCTCCCGCCAATACTTTTGCTCACCTTGATTCCACGGTGGTTCTTGAGCGCTCCCTTGCGGAGCTGGGGATCTACCCTGCGGTTGACCCCCTAGCCTCCGTTTCTACGGCCCTTGCGCCTGATGTGGTGGGTGAAGAGCACTATCGAGTGGCTCGTGGGGTCCAGACTGTGCTTCAGCGCTACAAGGACTTGCAGGACATCATTGCCATTCTGGGCATGGATGAGCTCTCCGATGAGGATAAGCTGACGGTGTTCCGAGCCCGGAAGATCCAACGCTTCCTTTCACAGCCCTTTAGTGTGGCAGAGGTCTTCACTGGAAGCCCGGGCGTCTATGTGTCGGTGGATGACACCGTCAAGGGCTTTGCCGAGATCCTCGACGGCAAGCATGATGATGTGCCGGAAAGTAATTTCTATATGAAGGGTGCGATCGATACGGTCGAGAAGGAATAGGGACGCTGAAAGGTCTCACCAAGGATACCAGACTCCGGTTAGCAAATGCCATTACTCCTCGAAATTGTTACCCCCCAACGGAAGTTCTTTTCCGGTGAGGTGGAAAATATCTATCTTCCGGGAACGGAGGGAGAGCTGGGAGCCCTGCCCGGACACGCTCCGCTGGTGACCGGCGTGAATCCCGGAGAATTGCGTTATACGGTTGATGGAAAAGTAGAGGAGCTTGCCGTTGGTTCCGGCTTCGCAGAGGTCACCCAGGAAAAGATCACCATTCTTGCCGATCTGGCGGTGACCGATAGTGAGATCGACGAGAAAAAGGTGGAGGAGGCCATGAAGCGGGCCGAGGAGGCTCTTGCGAATATCGATGGATCTGACGACGCGGAGGAGGTGGCAGCGATCCAAGCCTCGATCTCGAAGTCGATGGCTCAGTTGAATTTGAAGCGGAAACGCCGGCGCATCTAGCGAGGGCTCGGGGCATGAGCTTGGCAGGGAGTTGTTCACAAGTTGCCAAGAAAACTCAGGTTTTGTGACTTTAAGGTGTCTTTTTATCGGGCTGAGCTTGACCCCGGGGCGGGGGCTTGGCAGTAAAACGAAAGTTTAGGCCAGACAAGCCGAATGCCAAAGGACAAGAGCCTGCAAAAAATCCTGTTAATTGGGTCGGGACCGATCGTGATCGGTCAGGGGTGTGAATTTGACTACTCCGGGACGCAAGCGTGTAAGGCGTTGAGGGAAGAGGGTTACGAAGTAGTTCTGGTGAACTCCAATCCGGCCACCATCATGACCGATCCGGAGTTTGCGGACCGGACCTATATTGAACCGATTACCCCTGAGGTCATTCGGAAGATTATTGAGAAGGAGAAGCCGGACGCTCTCCTGCCTACCCTTGGGGGACAGACAGCCCTCAATGCCTCCATGGACCTCTGGCACAGTGGAGCTCTTGAGGAGCTCAACGTCCGCATGATCGGGGCTAATGCTGATGCTATCGCCAAGGGGGAGGACCGATTGCTTTTCAAGGAGGCCATGCTGAAGATTGGTCTCGACCTTCCACAGTCTGGCGTTGTCCATACCATGGAGGATGCACGACGGGTTGCGGTAGAGATTGGAACGTTCCCTCTCATTATCCGTCCCGCCTATACTCTTGGAGGCAGTGGAGGAGGGATTGCCTATAACAAGGAGGAGTTCGAAACGATCGTAGCGAGGGGATTAGATCTCTCTCCGGTAACCGAGGTCCTTGTCGAGGAGAGCCTTCTGGGATGGAAAGAGTACGAGATGGAGGTGATGCGTGACTGCGCGGATAACTGCGTAGTGATCTGTTCGATCGAGAACCTTGACCCCATGGGTGTGCATACCGGCGATTCCATCACGGTGGCACCGGCTCAGACCCTGAGTGACCGGGAATACCAGATCATGAGGGATCAATCCTTTGCGGTCATCCGTGAGATTGGCGTGGAGACCGGCGGTTCAAATATCCAATTTGCGGTGGATCCCGAAAATGGGCGGGTAGTGGTTATCGAAATGAACCCAAGAGTTTCCCGGTCCTCAGCGCTGGCTTCCAAGGCGACCGGATTCCCAATTGCAAAAATTGCAGCTAAACTCGCGGTCGGATATACCCTCGACGAACTCCCTAACGATATCACCCGGGAGACTCCGGCCAGCTTTGAGCCTACGATTGATTACGTGGTCACCAAGGTTCCGCGCTTTACCTTCGAAAAGTTCCCTGCCGCCGATCCCGTCCTTACGACCCAGATGAAATCCGTGGGCGAGGCGATGAGCATTGGCCGGACTTTCAAGGAGAGCATGCAGAAAGCCCTCCGGTCTCTGGAAACAGGTCGCCATGGCTTCGGCTGGGATGGGAAGGATCCGGCGGATCCCTCCCGAGAGGACATTGAGCGTAAGTTGCATGTGCCCAACTGCGAACGGATTTACTGGATAAAGGTTGCTTTTGAGCATGGCTGGAGTGTCGAAGACCTCTTTGAGGCTACCCAGATCGACCGCTGGTTTCTTGTGCACCTCAAGGAGATTGCGGACGAGGGAGCCAATCTGGCGGACCTTGACTTGCGCCGTGCGAAGAAGCTCGGCTTTTCTGATAAGCAGATCGCCCTTGCCCGGGGTGAGTCGGAGGATTCGGTCAGGGAGAAGAGGAAAGGGGTAGGCATTCTGCCAACCTACCGGCTGGTTGACACCTGTGCTGCGGAGTTTGAGGCTTACACTCCCTATTATTATTCGACCTATGGGGACGAAAACGAAGCCCGGAACTCCGATAAGAAAAAGATTATCATCCTCGGAGGAGGACCCAACAGGATTGGGCAGGGGATTGAATTTGATTACTGTTGTGTCCACGCCTCCTTCGCCCTGAAGGAACTTGGTTACGAGACGGTTATAGTTAACTCGAATCCGGAGACCGTTTCCACGGACTACGACACGAGTGACAAGCTGTTTTTTGAGCCGCTTACCCTGGAGGACGTCCTCAACATCTGCGACCAGGAAAAGCCCGATGGGGTCATCGTTCAATTTGGAGGCCAGACGCCTCTCAACCTCGCGGCAGATCTGGAACGACATGGAGTCCCAATCATTGGAACCTCACCCAATTCCATCGAGCTGGCCGAGGATCGGAAGCATTTTTCGGCGCTACTTGACGATCTGGGCTTGCAGCAGGCCGAGGCGGGGACAGCTGTCTCCGAGGACGAAGCCGTCGAGGTTGCTAGTAGAATCGGATATCCCGTGCTGGTGCGCCCCTCCTTCGTGCTGGGTGGGCGGGCTATGATGATCGTATACGATGATGATGAGCTGCGCCGATACATGCGGGAAGCGGTTGATGCCTCTCCGGAGCGGCCGGTGCTTGTAGACCGCTTCCTTGATGGGGCTACCGAGGTGGACGTTGATTGTATCTCCGATGGCGAGAACACGGTTGTGGGAGCTATCATGCAGCACATTGAGCATGCAGGGGTTCATTCTGGAGACTCGGCCTGTGTCATTCCTCCTTTCAGCCTGGGAGAGAAGATTGAGGGTGAGATTGAAGAAGCCGCGATCAGCCTTGCAAGAGAATTGAAGGTCAAGGGCCTCATGAATATCCAGTTTGCCGTCAAGGATGGAGAGCTCTACGTCATCGAGGTCAATCCAAGGGCTTCCCGCACGGTTCCTTTTGTCTCGAAGGCAATCGGGGTTCCACTGGCTAAAATCGCGGCCAAGATCATGGTAGGAGAGAAACTTCCTGATCTAGGGCTTACCGAGCGTATTGTGCCTGCTCACTATAACGTCAAGGAGGCGGTCTTTCCGTGGCCTCGATTCCCTGGCATCGACATTGTTCTTGGACCCGAGATGAAGTCCACGGGAGAGGTGATGGGCATTGATGAGGACCTCGGGATGGCCTACGCAAAGAGCCAGATCAGCGCATTCAATCCGCTTCCCATGGAGGGAAATGTCTTCATCTCGGTAAGTGACCGTGACAAGGCGGAGGCAATCACTATCGCTTCACAATTCGTTGAAGCAGGGTTCACCCTTTTCGCCACCGGGGGAACTCACCGTGCCTTGGAGGAAGCTGGAGTTACTGCCCAGCGTCTCTACAAACTCGCTGAAAGGAAGCGGCCGAACGTTCTGGATATGATGAAAAACGGGGAGATCCAGTTTGTGGTGAATACTCCAAGTAGTCATGAATCAAGGGAGGATGAGGTAGTTATCCGGAGCACCGCAGTGGCAAACAAGGTTAGCCTTTGCACGAATCTTTCTGCGGCTGACGCAAGTGTGAAGGCAATCCGCTCTCTGCAGCAACGGGAGTTCAAGGTGAAGCCTCTTCAGGAATACTATTAGCGGACCGGGGAGGTCAGAGAGCCGCTTCAGGGGCCTTATCGGAAGTCCCGGCTCTCCATGAACTCATACCAGTCCTTTTCCAAGGCCGCATCGTCTTCGTATCCGTAGACCTCCAGAAGAATGGACTTGGTGATTTTTTCACCCTGGCGGGATCGTTCGATCAGCTTCTGGTATTTCGTGATATTTTCGTCCGTGCTTACAAGGAAGTAGGTCAGGGCAAAAATATATCCGGACTGATTTGGAGTAAGGGAAAGAATCTGGGCATTACACACCGAGTCCAGAGCCTCTCGGATCTCTTTTCGGCACATTTTTTTGAGCGGACTGGGCCATGGTTCGTTGGGCTCGAGGGTAGCTCCCCGTTTAAAATCTGCTTTTTCGTTCGCGTAGTAGGTTTTGAAATCAATGTAGTGAACCCGGCAGAGGCGAAAGATTCGGTGCTCCACGTAGTAGCCCCATCCGGCGCTCATCCAAAATGGCAGACCTCCTGACAGGCTCCGGCCCTTAAGGATTGTGGCTGCGGTGCCATGGACAAATACGGGGGTGAGATCGGTTCCACCCCCTGCTGAACGTTCGGGGTCTGCCTTACATAGTACCTGGTAGCGGGTCTCGGGATCGCCATAGTTGCGGGTAATCCTGCAGGATTGGAGCTGGTTCGCGTCCCATCCGCTGCGCTGCTGTTGTTGCTCAAGGATCGCAGTGTAATCGTGGCCCGAGCCAACGAGATATACCGTGAAGCGGTAAGGGGCGGCGTCAGAGCCCGGAGCACCGCCTGGGGTCCTAAATTTGTTCTTACCGAAGTCTTCTTCAAGTCCGGGCATAACTCGGACGCACTCATCCCAAATCTTTTCCGCATAGCGACGGGCGGGATCATGGTTGGTCCCCTTTGCCCGTAGAGCAAAATGGTCGGTCAGGCGCTCCCGCCATTCTAAATTCTTAAAGTGCTGATGCTGCGCGGATAACGTAGGAGCCGCCATTACCGCGGTCACATTGAGGAGGCAAACAACCTTAAGCATATCAAAAGGTATGCAGATCCTGTTCCGATCGCAACGTAGGAAGCCTTTTGAATCTCTTGGAACTAGTGACTTTCAAGCCTCTTTCAGGCGGGCACCCACTTCGGATGTAGACCTGCTGATCGGAGCTGAGGCTCCGGGTAGTCCCCGGAGAAGAGGGTTACAGACACCCTGCCCGATGGGGGAGCGCTCTAATTCCCCTCAAGGAAACATCTTTTCGAGTAGCGAGGAGTCGAATTGGGCCTATCGTCTCCGGGCGGAACAAAGCCCTATTCCATGAAGCATTCGGAGCATAGGAGCAAGAAAGAGGCCAGAGGTTTCCTTGGGGGTTTCTTCGTCGCCATAGCCATCGTAGGGCTCTACCTCGCTCTGCAGCTTTGGATTCTGCCCTCTGCGGGGATTCCTACCTGACTTAGTGGCCAATGCCTTCCGGTCGGGGAGGAAACTACTCAAGGCGATTACCCCGATGAGCTAAACGGCGAAGGTTCCCGACCGGCGAGCAGCGAAGATAAGAAAAGGCCACGCTAGAGCGTGGCCTTGTGCGACTGAGGGGAGAGGCCGCTTATTTGACCTTGAGCACTCCCTTCATGACCCCAAAGTGCCCCGGGAACGTGCAAAGAAAGGGATAGTCTCCTGCAGCAGAAACCTTGAAGACGATAGTTTCCTCTTCTTTCGGGCCTAGAATCTTGGTCTTTGCGACAACTTGAGCTGCAAGAGCTGGGTCTAGGGGAAGATAATCGCCAGCCTTGTTGGCAACTCCGCCGATAGCAAATTTTGGAATATCAGACCCAGGCTTAAGAATCACCACATTGTGACCCATAGCGGCCTTGGGTAACGCTCCGATGTTTTTGAAGGTAAGCGCCACAGTCTGGCCGGCCTCGACCTCGATCTCAGCCTTGTCGTATTTCATCTGGTCATTGCCAGTGATGGTGACCTTGACGTCAGCCTTAGCTGCATCAGCTTTCTCTTCGGCCCGGGTAACCGGGGTGATCAATGCCACAGCTGTTAGGATTAGGAGGATGTTTTTCATTCTGGCGGGAACATGGGCCGTGTTGCTCGGGGAGCAAGCAAATCTTTCAGATAAGAGCACAAGAGAGCAACGAGGCGCTAAGANAGTTTATTTACGAAGGAAATTCCGAGGTTCTTGCAGAATTTCGGCCAGGACCGAGCCTCTCCTTTGATCGGGAGGCGAACCCTTCGGGCCGGCATTCGGTAGCCTTTACCCTTTCAGGGCTGCTCTCAGAAAGGGGGCGGTCCTGGAGGCTTTCGAATTGATAACTTTTTCCGGGGCACCTTGAGTAACAACTCGCCCTCCGGCCCCTCCAGCCTCAGGGCCCATATCGATGATATTATCCGCTTCTGCCATAATTCCGGTATGGTGCTCAACAACTACCACGGTGTGCCCTTCCTCGACTAGTCGGTGAAGAACATCGATCAGCCTTTTTACGTCCTCCAGATGGAGGCCGATNGAGGGCTCCTCGATAAGGTAGAGGTTGGCTTGAGGCTTTCGCGACTTNATCGCGGTTTTNCTGATACGACCCCGGGTCAGCTCGGTCACNAGCTTGACCCGCTGGGCCTCTCCGCCAGAGAGAGTTGGGCTTGGCTGTCCGATCTGGAGGTAACCGAGCCCGGTTTCCTTAAGCAGGGATAAGGTNCTATGAAGTTTCCCGTGGGCCGCGAAAAATTCGGCGGCCTCGTCGATNGTCATCGCCAGGACNTCGCCNATGGACCGGCCGTTGTATCGTATTTCGAGAGTNGCAGGATTNTATCTCTTGCCGTTGCAGCTATCGCAATGAGTCCAGGTTGAGGGGAGGAAATCCATTTCCAGTTTAATNCGCCCGTTNCCTTTGCACTCGGGGCACTGGCCGCTCGCGTTGTTAAAGGAGAAGCGGGAGGCATCGAACCCCTTCATGCGCGACTCTGGAAGCTGAGCAAAGAGTTTNCGAATCTCATCGAAGATCTTCACGTATGTTGCAGGNCAGGACCGGGAGGTCTTCCCAATGGGNGACTGATCTACCTCATAGCAATGCCGAATCGATTTNACACCTGAAGCGGAAGCCCANGTTTTGTCAGGCTGNCGCTTAAAGAGCTCGGCCAGAGTNCCTCTCATNAGAGACGATTTTCCGCAGCCCGAGATGCCTGTGATGACAGTCAGGCGCTCCAGNGGAATCCGCACTTCNATCTTCTTGAGGTTATTTACGGAGCACCCTTTGATCCGGAGCCATCCGGTTCTTGCAGAGGCTTTGGGCAGCGGNCGCCGNTCNCCCCGGATGGGATGGGAGAGCGGGTTGGCCAGAGCCTGGCCTGTTATCGACTTCTTGAGTTTCCGGATCTTTCCCAGGGTGCCGGAGGCAACAATTTCTCCCCCATGCCGNCCGGCCCCGGGNCCAAGATCTATGATGTGNCCTGCCCGTTCCATNGTCTCATCNTCGTGTTCCACGACGANGAGGGAATTGCCCTTTGCCCTCAGAGCCTCGAGGGTATCAAGGAGTTTCTGGTTATCACGGGGATGGAGCCCAATGGTGGGCTCATCGAGGACGTAGAGNACCCCCCGCAGGTTGGAGCCCANTTGNGCNGCGAGTCGNATACGCTGAGCCTCACCCCCTGAAAGAGTCCGGGCAGANCGATCAAGTTGNAGATAGCCCAGGCCAACTTTCTCGAGGAAAATCAGGCGCTGTATNATCTCGGGAATGATNTCGCGGGCAATCGNACGTTCCCTCCCTGTAAAACGAAATTCCTTCACTGNNGCTGCTGCTTCTNCAACCGGGAGCATGGNNAGATCCTGAATCGCGNNATTCTGGATCNNGATTGCGCGGGTGNTCTCATTCAGNCGGCTTCCCAGGCAGTCNGGGCAAATAATCAGNTCCTCTTTTTCCACGCGGTCCAGCTTCCGATCAAAGTCAATTTCAGCCTCGGTTGCTGAATTGTAGGAGTCGCGCCTCGACTTCCGAGANCGTTTCTGGGCGGGCATGACCTCGCCGTGTCCTCGACAGGTTTTGCACCAGCCGCGAGGAGAGTTGAACGAGAAGTGGGCTGGATCAGGAGCCTCGAAGGAGCGTCCCGTGACTGGACTCACGCGNGCNTTCGAAAAAGGATGGAGGTGATTACTGGAGTCNAGGACCCGAAGAGTCCCCTTNCCCAGCTGNAGGGCAGTTGCGACTGCCTCTCGAAGAGCAGAATTACGGGNGCTGGTCCTCGAAAGGTGGAGGACAAGAACATCAATGTCGTGCTCCTTGAAGCGTTCCAAGCGCTCGAANTCCTCAACTTCCTTCCATTGATTGTCCACCAGNAGGCGNGTATATCCCTGNCGNCCGGCCCAGTCGGCAACATCGCTGTGAAANCCTTTTCTGCCGCGNACAACAGGNGCNAGGATGTTAAGNGGCCCTCGTTTCAAATGGGACCGGATCGCCTCAACAATGGCATCCTCAGTTTGGGGAATGACGGGCTCNCCGGACTCNGGGCAATGCTGAGTGCCCANTTTNGCATAAAGTAGCCGNAGAAAGTGGTAGNCCTCTGTGACGGTAGCAACGGTGGATTTCCCGCCCCCTTGTGAAATACGTTGTTCGATCGCGACGGTGGGGGGGAGTCCCGAGATGCAGTCGATATCAGGTTTCTCCATTTGCTCAGCAAATTGACGAGCATAGGGAGACATGGAATCGAGGAAGCGCCTTTGGCCTTCCGCAAAGATAATGTCAAAAGCGAGGGTAGATTTTCCACTTCCGCTTAGTCCGGTGACCACCACAAACGCATCCCTGGGAATCGTAACATCCAGATTCTTCAGATTATGCTCCCGGGCCCCGGAAATCTGGATCGTGCTCTGAGGGCGATTTCGTGCAGCGCCTGCAGACCAGTTTTTATTCCTCCCGAGTTGTTTCCCAGTAAGGATCGGAGCTAGATAGAGAGCAGTCTGAGTTGAGGTTTTCATGACCTCCTCGGGAGTTCCATTCGCAACAATCCTACCTCCCTCAGATCCTGCCCCGGGACCTACATCGATCAGATAGTCTGCAGACTTTATGACATCCAGATTATGCTCGATGACGACCAGGGAGTGGCCGACCTCGACCAGTCGGTTAAAGACGATGAGAAGCTTTTGGATGTCGCCGAAGTGGAGCCCGGTGGTTGGCTCGTCGAGAATCAGAAGTTCGGGGGAAGCTTTGCGGCTGGAGAGTGCTTCCACAAGAATGGTGCAAAGCTTAAGGCGTTGCGATTCGCCTCCGGAGAGGGTGTTCAAGGGCTGTCCAAGGCGGAGATACCCCAGGCCAAGGTCCTCCAGGGGCTTAAGAATCAATAGAATGCGAGCCTTGATGCCAGCTTCCTTGGTAGCGGCCCTACGCGGGTTGTCCGCGGCGCCCTTTGCAAAGAAGGACATGGCCTCGGTGACGGTGAGAGCGAGGACCTCTGCAATCGATTTTTCCTCAAACTGGACTTCCAGAGCGGATTGGCTGTAGCGGGAACCCTGGCATTCCGGGCAGGTAAGATACAGATCCGAGAGAAACTGCATCTCGACCTTTTCAAAGCCGTTGCCGGAGCACCGTTCACAGCGTCCCGCTCCAGAGTTGAAGGAGAAAAACCCCGGGGTAGCCCCGGAAAGCTTTCCATCGGGGCTTTCTGCGAAAAGCTGGCGGATGAGATCAAAGGCGCCAAGGTAAACAACCGGCGTTGAACGTGGTGTGCGGGAAAGGGGGCTTTGGTCTACGAGTTTAACGTTAGCTACCTGCTCAGCTCCCTTAAGCTGCCGGAGAGGGGCCGGTTCGGAATCGGTATTTATTTGCAGGGCGACGGCCAGGTTCTGGTAAAGAACATCATGAACCAGCGTAGATTTTCCAGAGCCTGAAACTCCTGTTACGCAGGCAAAGACTTGAAGGGGGATGTCTACGTCGAGCTTGGTCAGATTATGACGAGAGGCTCCGCGAATTCCAATATAGGCCTTGGGCTTCCGGCGCTCGGGAGGAATGGGAATCGAGTGTTTTCCGAGAAGATAGGGGAGGGTCGAACTCTGAGGACAGGATCGAAGAGAACTGGGTTGGAATGCACGTCGACCCGATAATGCGGCTACGATCTCACCTCCCTGCTCCCCGGCGCCGGGCCCAATGTCGACCAGGTGGTCTGCTGCGCGCATTACGGCCTCCTCATGCTCTACGACAAGGAGAGTGTTTCCCTTATCGCGGAGGCCATGCATGACAGAGATGAGGGCCCCGATATCGCGGGGGTGGAGCCCCACGGTNGGCTCNTCGAGGACAAAGAGNGTGTTGGTCAGGGATGCGCCGAGACAGCTGGTCAGGTTGACNCGTTCAATCTCGCCGCCCGAGAGAGTTCGAGTAGCNCGATCAAGGGTNAGATAGCCNAGTCCAACATCGCAAAGGTAGCNTAACCGGTTNGAGATCTCGGAGAGGACGAGCTTGGTTGTCTTATCNATCTCGCCGAGGCCGCTCTGAAGGCCTTCGGTATATTGAGTGATCCAGTGGTGCAGCTCTGTAACGGGGCTNCGCCAGATCTCGGGGAGGGTGCGCCCGTCGACCTGAAAACAGAGGGCTTCGGGTTGNAGCCGAGCNCCCCGGCAAGTGCTGCAGGTCGTGTAGGACCGATAGCGGCTCANGAAAACCCGAATNTGCATCTTATAGGCTCGCCCTTCGAGCCANTCAAAAAACCCCTGCACGCCATACCACTCGTCATTCTCCCAGGCATCCTCAGGGCGGGTTCGCTCCCCATAGAGGACCCAGCCCTGCTCCTCGCTGTTCAGGTCAGAGAAGGGGCATTCGAGGTCCAGCCCCCTGCGGGCACCATGGAGCTCGAGATCTCGCTGGCACTCCTCCCCTCGTTCTCCCTGAAAGGGCTTTACGCAGCCTTCGCGAATGGACCGGGAATGGTCAGGAATAGCCTTGTTGAGATCAATGCCGATGACGCGACCAAAACCTCGACAGGCCGGGCATGCTCCCATCGGGTTGTTAAAGGTGAAGAGCGCGGGGGTNGGTGGTCGAGCAGTGAACCCTGTAAGAGGGTTACTCCAGTTTGTAGTAAAGGATCTCGGAGTGCCTGCTTCTTCTGCATGACTGATGGCGCAGGTGCCCTTGCCGAGATCGAGGGCTCTTTCGAGAGCCTCCAGAATACGCTGCTGGTTGGCTTTCCTGATCAGAATCCGATCCTGAATTACATAAACTTGGGAAGGAAGCAGGGCGAACCCGGCCTCTTCGGGGCTATCGGTCCTGACGACTTGTCCATTGAGGTAGATTCGGAGGTAGCCCTGCTGCTGCAGAAACGCGAAGAATGGCTCGAGCTCAGTGTCTTGGGGAACGTTGACTGGAAAGAGGATCAGAGCATGTCGGTCACCCAAACTTNCGAGGCACCATTTGGCAATGGAATCGCTGGTATCTGGACGAATAATATCACCCGTGGAGGGATCGACGGCATGGGCACAGCGGGCATAAAGTAACTTCAGGTAATCATTGATTTCTGTGATGGTCCCGACTGTCGAACGCGTTGAGCGGACATTGTTCTTCTGCTCGATGGCGATAGCAGGGGGGATTCCATCAATTCGGTCGACCAGGGGTTTATCCATACGGTCGAAAAACTGCCTGACGTAGGGAGAAAAGGTCTCCACGTAGCGTCGCTGGCCTTCAGCGTAGAGCGTTTGGAATGCGAGAGAAGACTTGCCAGAGCCAGAAGGTCCGGTGACTACCGTCAACTGGCCAAGAGGGATATCGAAATCGAGATTCTTGAGGTTGTTCTGGCGTGCCCCACGAACGATTATGGCATCATTTGAACTCTGCTTGGAGGTGCCAGGCTTGGAACGGCCCGGAGAAGCAGAGGTGCGTTTCTTGGCAGGGGGCACGGGCCGGGCTTTGAGGGCTTGAAGAGGTTAGGCGAGCCATTGACCAGATGGCCTCTGACAGGGTCTTTTCCAGACAGGGGAGATCCTAGCCCGGGTTCGAGACCGGTCAACTCACTGATCTTATTCGTCCTCGTCGTCCTCCAGCCCGTCGGGAACCTCGGGGAATTCCCCGTTGAGGATAGCTAGAAAATAGGGCTTGTCTGCGGCTGCAGCCTCTTCCCGTCCAAGGTAGGTTGCTCCTTCGCGATCCCCCTGCGCCTGACGACGTCGAACCTCCTTGTTGATCTGGGCGCAGTAACGGCTCTTGGCATCTTCAAAGTCGGTTTCGTAGTCCTCCCAGATGCCTTGCTGCTTGGCCAGGGCTCTTTCGTGTTCTTTATCGACGGCGCGCCCAGCCCACCTCGCCCAGTCGGGCAAGTTCAGAGTGGCAGGGATCTCCCCTTTTTCCTTCATGCTGTCGGTAATTCCATCGATAAGTTTTTCCGCTTCGCGGCTGAAACGGCGAGCTGTGCTGGTTTCACTTTCCATGTCAGCAGCAAAGTCCTTTATGTTTTTATCGTGCCGTCTTTTCCAGCGCTCGTGGGATACCTTCTCGCCATCACGGAATATCTGCCGGTATTTCACAAGCCAGTCCTCGGCGCCTGCAGGGCGATTCGCTTCCCCAGCCCCTGGCATGTTGCGCCGGGAAGTAGCAGACCATTCCACCAGGAAGAAGCTCGCTTCGGAAGATTCTCCTGCTGCGTTGAGATAGCCGAACCCCGGATCTTCTCCTTTTCCAAATTGGAGATATTTCTTCGGGCTATTACCTGGATCGGGCTGTCCGGGAGCCCAGGTAACGAAGTCGAACCGCTCACCTGTGACAAAGGTCCATATCGGCGTGGCCGAGCCCTTTTGTCTGCCTCCGATCCAGCATCCTCCTCCCTGATCTAGCAACTCCCGCATGGAATCACCGATCCAAGTTGCTTCTTCCGGACTGGAGGGAACCGCAAGGTGCCCGCCAGCCGCTTGCGCGAGGCTGTTGGCCTGTTCCCATGAGGTGGATTCGGGAACGGCGAGAAAGCGAGAGCCATTAATATTCTGNGTTCCTGCTGGNAAAGCTGGNCGCTTGGCTTTGAGCGAGGCTGNGACCCTCTCAAGCTGCGCTGCGAGAGACCCCTTGTTGCCTCCTTCGGTCCACTGNAGAATGAAAGGCAGGTTGCGTGATGCAGGCATGTCATCCAGAGACTGGTCCGGGAGAAGCGCAGCATAGTCCTCGCCCCCGTCGTCTGAGGTGCTTTCATCGGGCTGCCCCGCAGCCCAGAGGTCNTCNGATGGTGCAGCACCATCCACCCAATACCACTTTCCNTCCATGCCCGAATCAGAGAGGCCCAGCCAGCAGGGGGTGGTNAGTTTAAGCTCNGAAACGGCCCATTCGAGATCTTCCTTACTGNCCAGAGCNGCCAACTGTGCCCCATNGGCCTCTGCGTAGTGAGAGGCTGCCATCCANGGGCGGGCGNTGGTTACCANAAGGTAATGAGAAGNTCCACGTTTCACCGTTCCCTTGGGAAGCTCGGAGAGATCACCAGNTCNGAGTTTAGCCTGNAGCCTCGCAAGGGCCTGCGTAGTGCTTTCTACNGNNNCAGGCTTGGCGGGTTCGGGTTTAGGTTTTTCTTTCTCTTCAGGGATTTTGGTAANCGGGGAAGGCTTNGGCNTNNGCTTGGGTTTGGGNTTTGGCTTCGCCGCAGGAGTTTTCTGCTCCGGGGAAGTCGTCGCGGTTTTCCCGTCTCCNNCCTTTCCGGANCCNATTAAGAAAAAACCAAGGATCCCGAGGACGACGATGGCNGCAANAATCCCCATGACGGGGATTGATTGAGGCTTTGGNTGGGGAACAGCGATCGCAGGGGTNGCGGCNCGCATTCCCACNGGGGGNTGGTTTCGGCCTGNANTGGGAGCGGNGGNCGTCTTGGTCCGGCGNAGCACNGGCTTCTTTAACTTGTCTCCGAGNGCNTCCAGCTCCTTGGCGAGATCNTCGGCNTTGGCGTAGCGNAGTTCTGGAGAGGGATGGGTGGCTCTNCGGATGATNCGATCGAACTCNGGGCTGCACTGACTNACNGCCGAAGGTGGNTGCCANGGCTCCGAAGGAACCTTGGCAGTNAGCAACTCATAGAGAAGNACCCCTACGGCGAAAATGTCCACCCGNTGGTCTACCTGGTCAGGATTGTTCACCACTTCGGGCGCACTATANCCGGGAGTCCCCCATACGATTTCGTCTGGGTTGTGGTCCTCTCCGACTGGTCGCGCCAAACCGAAGTCTCCGATCTTTGGAACCGCCTCCGGCCCAAGGAGAATGTTCCCGGGCTTGATGTCGCGATGTAAAATGCCGTGTTGGTGGGCATGGGCCAATCCATGCGAAATACCAGCTACGAGGCGGGCTGCTTCTTCCTGGTCGATNGCTCTTCCGTAAGCGGAGTGATGAAGGGACTTGCCCTCAACCAANTCCATAATGATGTAGAGCATTCCATCGGCATCACCAAAATCATAGACCGCAATAAGGTTGGGATGGTTGAGACGGGCCATCGATTTGGCCTCGGCTTCAAAGCTCGACCGGAACTGCGGGTCAGCGCCAAACTGACGGGGAAGGATCTTGATTGCGACCGGACGATCGAGGGAAACCTGTCGGGCTGCGTAGACGGCNCCCATTCCTCCTTGCGCAATGAACGCAGTAATCTCGTAGGCCGGAAAGTGCGGCTGGAGCTCCTCGACACTGGGAGCCTGAAAATCGAGATCAGGTGACATAGGGTAACAACACCCTATAGTGCCCTTCGTTGCCTCTTTACGCAAGCGCCAGAAATCCTGCCGAGCTACGGGCAGGGTCGCTGTAACAAGGCGATTANCGTCTTCCGGTGGAGGTTTATCGCCTTTCTGCGGTATCNAGGACCCCTGAGCCAAGGTGCTCGANGAAAGCGCGNCCGGTTTNCCCACAGGCGTTGATCTCGTTCTGGATGGCTCGGGCTCGNTTGTCGTTTCCTGCCTTAGTGGCGGCATCCTTCCTNGGCTGCAAGGTCCCGAGGTAGNCTTGCCGAATCTGGTTTGCCTGAGCCNGCAGAGCTTGCGTAAGAGCTTGTTGANACTCTATCCGTTTCCTCAAAAGGTCGATTCCGCGAGGAGAAAGGGGCAGTTTCACGGNGTCGCGNACAGCGAGGGGAATCACGCCTTCGGCAGTTATATTAGCTTTCAGCTGGTCGGTAGTTGGCTTGTAAGCACGGCCATCCGCGCTTCGCAGCCCNCGGAGCCAGAAGTTAAGATCGGACTTGAGGCCCTTACCGTTTTCCAGAAGAGCAGAGCTGAACTTACCTTCGAGAGTTCGGACCTTTTTTTGAAACGTTGCTCGTTGGCTCGCCCAGCCGCTGGTTCCGGGGCTCGTAGACGCAGGGGCTGTGTTGCCACGGTCCTTGCTCCATTCGATCACAAAGGCGTCTACATTGTCATCCGGATTACTATCGTCCCATCCCCCGCTCTGACCGGCCAAGAGCCTTACGGCGCTTGCCACTTCCGCGGCACCATCAGGAGCATCGGGAGCCCATGAGGAAAACGCCCAGGTTTCCCCGGTGATCCAAGCCCATGCGCGGCCGTTGTGCCGGCCTCCTATCCAGGCCCCGCGACCGTCGTCTAGACTGCGGGTGATGAGTTCCCGAAGATAGGTATCCTCAGATTTCTCACTTGGAACCGCAAGATGTCCGTAGGCGGACTTTGCCACAGTATTGGATTCATTCCAGGTCCCTGCTTTTTCAATCACGAGATAGCGGCGATTTTCAAAGGAAACAACGCTCGGCGGGTAGGTGGGCTCAGGGCTGTTCAGGGAAGCTTTCAGGCGAGCGATTTGGGACTGGAGGTTTCCTGGNTTAGTGCCGTCCTCGCGCCATTGGATAAAGAAGGGGAACTTTTTCCCACTCGGCTGCGACCGAATGGAGCCGAGATTGCTCAAGGTAGCGGTATTTCCAGTGGAGAGAGACGGGGCACGGACCGTCCAGGGGGAGCCGTCAACCCATCCCCATGCGGACCGTCCTGTGGCTCCACCCCCAAGCCAGATCGTGGTGTTGTCCGGAACCTTTGAGGAGAGCCACTTTTGCTCGCCTTCATTGAGGCATATCGCGAGGTGGGCCCCGTAGTCCTCTGCGAAGGACGAGGCTCTCTGCCAGCTAAGCTCCTGCTCGATTAGAAAAAAGCGGCTATTGCCTCGAATCAGGGTGCCAGGTGGATATTCGGTGCGCGCTTCTCCAGTGGTGAGAGAGGGTTTCAGTCGTTCGAGGGCCTCCAAGGGGGTTTCCGGTTCTGGCTCTGGGGCCACCGGAACGGGCTTCGGTTGAGAGGCCTTCAGCGCGGCCAGCCGTTCGCGGTTTCGTTTCTCATCAAGAAGCCTCTGCCTCTCCTCGGCTTTTGCCTGATCGTCGAGGCGTTGCTGCTTAACCTGCTGATTGGCGTTTTCTTTCTTCTGCCACTGGTAAGCTCGATACATTCCGAAGATGGCGGCCAGAAGGACAACGATGATCACGAGGTTGCGAAGAAGCGACCAGTTCGTACCTATGTTTATCTGGACTTCTGGAGCAGCTGCTGGTGCAGGGAGAGAGGCCTCGGGGGCTGGGGCTTGTGATTCTGTTGCAGGAACCGGAGGCTGAGTGGCGACCGCGACCGGACTGGTGATTCCTGCGGGCTGGGTGGGCGCGATACCCGTGANTTGATTGTCTAGAGCGTCCTGAAGCGTTTTCAGATCCGAGGCCATTGCTTCTCCATTCGCGAAGCGCAGCATGGGAGAGGGGTGAGTTGCCCTCCGCACGATCTTATCAAAACGAGGGTCAACATCTTCAATCTGTGACGCGGGGATGTAGCGTTTCTCAGGCAGCTTGCCCGTCAGCAGTTCATACAGAATCACTCCGGTGGAAAACACATCGGACCTGGTGTCCACTGCGCCGGGATTCTTGATCACCTCGGGAGCAATGTAATCGGGGGTCCCGTAAATGATGCCCTCACCTTCCGTTTCCTCTGTCAACCGAGCTAGTCCGAAGTCTCCTATTTTCGGGCGGTTCTTTGAGTCCAGGAGAATGTTGGCGGGTTTGATGTCCCGGTGGAGAATGCCTGCTTCATGTGCGTGGGCGAGTCCCTCGCAGATTCCGGTAACAAGGATGACGACCTCCTTTTCCTCGATGGCCCTTCCATGAAATGATTCGTGGAAGGATTTCCCATCTACGAATTCCATCACGATGTAGAGCATGTGATCGACCTCCCCAAAGTCGTATACACTGATAAGATTTGGGTGATTCAGNTTGGCCATGGCCTTGGCCTCNTCCTCGAATCTCTTACGGAAGTCCTGNTCCTCCCCGAATTCACGGGGCAGGATTTTTATCGCGACGTTCCTTTCAAGGGATTTCTGGTGGGCCTTGTAAACTGCCCCCATCCCTCCCTTTGCGATGAAGGAGAGGACATCATAGGCCGGGAGAAGCTCTTGAAGCTCCTCGGTGCTGGGGGCCTTGAACTGCGGAGGGGCGGACATGGGAACTCGAGTTTTGAAGAAAGCGCTGGGCAAAAACCTTTCTCATGGGAAAGATGCCCCCGAATTTTTGAAAAGAAAAGCCATCAGTAGCTCCCTTCTGAGGTATGGATGAAGCATTCATCTGGCAAGAGGTGGGAGAGGGGGGGTTCCGGGAGCTGGCAGCCGCATTTTATCACCAGATTCCCGGGGATGATCTTCTGGGCCCGATGTATCCGAGCGATGATCTGGAAGGGGCAGAGCGACGGTTGTATTTGTTCCTCTGTTTTCGGTTCGGAGGAGACACTCGATATGCTGAGCAGCGTGGTCACCCGCGGTTGCGCATGAGACACATGCCTTTCCGGATCGGGGAAGCAGAGCGGGATCGATGGCTCCGGCTCATGGATACGGCAATGTCCGAGTGTGAAATTTCTCCAGCGATCCGCCCAGGGCTGGAGGACTTTTTTGCTCAGGTAGCAGACTTCATGAGAAATCAGCTGCCGTCTTGAAGCGGAGTGATCTGAGCAATGCAGTCACTTGATAATAATTGGGGGTGACGGCCGGTCTTTGTCCTCGCTGGGTGTTTCCCGGCGTCTGGGGTCCAGAATCCCGGGGAGATCCTCGGGCTTCCAAGCATCTCTTCGAGAACTGCGGCCTCTTTCTCCAGTAGGTTGAAANTTCTGATCCGCCATATCACGCTCACCGAGCTGGATGATCGAGTAGAGGGCTTCCTCAAGCTGAGGCGTAGATGCATACCGATACACCTCACGGTTGTCTTTCTTTCGAACTCCATAGAGCACGAAGCCGATACATTTGTAGCTGCCGTAGGAACTCGCCTCCGAATATGTGTTCTGCTCCTTTTCAAAAACGACGGTGTGCTTTCCCCCCGCTACCACTTCCAAGTCTTCGGTCTGCACGCCAAGAATCCGGTGCTTCTCAGGGTCCTTCACCGATTGACCAATGAGCATATACTTCAGCGACGTGGTATCCAGCTCCTTAGTGTTATCATTATTCTGGAAATCGACTTCGAGTTCATAATTCTGCCGGTAATACTTGGTGCTTGTCGAAAAAAAGCTTTTGCGGGATTCCTTGGTCGTCTTGCGCACCATATTGGGGGTAACCCTGAGGGAAGGAATTTGAGAGATCACCCATTTGCGAACATAGGCCTGATCGATCTCACTAAGGCTCGATATCTTAACGGTCGCGTTACGCTGATTCACCATTCTGAGGGTAACCTCGGTGGCAGACGCGCGGACGATTTCCGCCTCGAGGGTCTTGCCCTCGGCGTTGGTGAAGGGACGAGCCTCCATCGAAGTCGATGTTAGAAAAGACATCGCGGCCACCAGAAGAAGAGAAAATTTCATGGGGAGAGGCAATGTATGCGGATTCTCCGGGGGATCTATCAAATTTTGGGCCCTGCGCGTCCATCTTTGGGGGAGCCCTGAGGGGAACTTTAGACATACCTCCGCTCGCCAAGGAGCTCTGGAGCATCTATTTTCCCGGGCAGAGAGTGGATGGACCTTGAGTTTAAAGTCATTGGCATAGCGTATGCCATTTGTGCCGGGATCCTCTTTCTGGGTGTAGTTCCGTATTACGCAGTGAAGCATCTCGGAGGGGAGAATATGCCGCCCATACCGAAGGGAAGGGTGCCGATCCGGGGATTCGGGTTGCCCGATATTATTGGGGTTTCCTTGTTGTTCGGATTTTACGCCGGCCTCTTTCTACTCTCGAGGGTTGAGGCGGCGGACTCGGAACTGGCTGGAGCGGAGGGCCTTGTCTATGGGCTTATGTTTAATTTTCTGCTTCAGGTTCTTCAGATCGCATTCGTCCTCTTGATGCTCTTCCGCAGGGTGAATCTGGTTGAGGCGTTTGGCCTGCGCTGGCGAACTACCTGGTGGAAGGTGGTTTATGCGCCGGCGGTGGTGCTCGTGATGTGGGCCTTCATGGCAGGGCTCGACTTCGTGGGATACAATGACTGGCTGGGGCAGTTTATTGAAGGAGACGGTATACAGGAGAGTGTTAAGCTTTTGCAGGAAACAACGGACCCAACGGTTTTCATCCTTATGGGGGTAGTGGCTTGTATTGGGGCGCCCCTGGCGGAGGAGGTAGTGTTCCGGGGCTACATCTACACGATGGTGAAACGGATGGCGGGACTGCCGCTGGCAGTGATTCTATCGGGGGTGCTCTTTGGAGCGGTGCACATGAACCTCGTTGCGCTTTTGCCTCTGACTGTTCTCGGCATTATCCTCGCGCTGTCTTATGAATACACAGGTTCTCTCTGGGCTCCGATC
>PBTP01000011.1:0-23893 GCA_002729275.1 Roseibacillus sp.
CGATGGCTTTGGGGCGCTCGACCGGCTTGGACGCGAACATCCCGGGGTGCCCGCGGTGGTGCTGACTTCGGTGGACGAGGCTGCGGAAGCAGTGAAGGCGATGAAGTTGGGTGCTCTTGATTACCTGACGAAGCCCTTTGACCCGGACGAGTTGCTTGCGGTGCTGCGCAACGCAAAGCGTCTGCGGCGAGCGGAGTTGGAGAATGAGCAGCTGCGTGAGGCAATCGGGGGACGAGGACCCACGGTTCAAATTGTGGCAGAGTCGGAAGCGATGAAGGAGGTGGTGAGACAGGCGGAGAAGGTCGCTCCTCTCGACTCGACGATCCTGCTGACCGGGGAAAGTGGGGTTGGCAAGGGAATGCTGTCCCGCCATGTCCATGCCAAGAGTAAGCGGGGGGAGGAGCCCTTCGTTACCGTGAGTTGCCCGGCGCTTCCCCGGGAACTTCTCGAGAGTGAGCTATTTGGTCATGAGAAGGGGGCTTTTACCGGTGCAGTACGGCGACGTCGTGGAAAGATCGAGATGGCCAAAGGAGGCACTCTCTTCCTCGATGAAATCGGGGACCTGCCGATTGATTTACAACCCAAGCTTCTGAACGTCCTGCAGGAAAGGCAATTCCAGAGACTGGGTGGGGAGGAGACCCTGGAGGCGGACGTGAGAATCATCGCAGCGACTAACCTCGATCTCGAGCAGCGGATGAAGGATGGACAATTCCGGGAAGACCTCTTCTACCGACTTAGTGTCATTCCTATCGAGGTGCCCCCACTGCGAGAGCGTCTTGAGGAGCTCCGACACTTGAGCGAATCGATGCTGGAGCGCATCGCCCCGCAGGGAGGACGCCGAAGCACGAAACTTTCGAAAGAGGCTCTTTCCGCCATGCACTCGTATGACTGGCCGGGGAATGTCAGGCAGCTAGAAAACGTACTCGAACGGGCAGCAGCTTTCTGTGAGGACGGCGTGATCTCGGTGGAGGACCTGCCAGCTTCGGTTCGGGGAAGCGAGCCCTCCGGGCGGGTGCCCGATGGGATTGGGGGTATCGCCTTGTCTGACTTGGAAAGGGAGGCCCTGGTTCAGACTCTCAAGCTCTGTAACGGAAACAAGGCGGAGACCGCGCGGCGGCTCGAAGTGACTGAGAAGTCAATTTACAACAAGCTGAAGCGGCACGGATTGATGTGAGTGAGGCCCAACGTGAGCTTATGGACGAGGCAGCGCAGTGGCGCCACCAGCTGGAGGTGGAGCAGGCTGCTCATCGTGAGGTCCTGCAACGTCTCGAGGATGCCACTGGGGAGCTAACTTATCTCAAGGAGCAGTTCGACCGGCGAGCTCGAGAGCAGGGGTGGAATCTTCGGGACCGTGATGACGAAAAGTTCAAGGTATTCTTTAATGCCTCGATGGATGGGATCATTCTGCTCGATGGCTTTGGGGCATTTGTGGAGGTCAATGACACCGCGGTCCAGATGTCCGGGTTTTCACGCGAGCAGTTACGTGGGATGTATGTCTCGCACTTAATGAACTTTGAGGTGTCCGGGCAGGCCTTGAACGAGGTTCAGCGGACGGGTCGGAGCCGGAGTGAGGCCCAGCTACGGCGCGCGGATGGCTCCTTTCTCCCCGTGGAGGTGGTATGGGGGCGGGTGAAATATGAGGGGCGAACCCTCGTGCACGGTATTGTGCGGGATGTGACGGAGCGGGTAAAGGCCCTGCAAGAAATCAATCTCGCCAGGGAGGAATCGGAACGGGCGGAAAAGGCCAAGTCGATGTTTCTCGCGATGATGAGTCATGAGATCCGGACTCCACTCAACGGGATTATCGGCTACACCGAATTACTGCTCGACTCGCAATTGACGGAGGAACAGAGGGAGAACCTTGGGTTGATTCACAAAAGCGGGGATTTACTCCTGAATATCATTAATGACCTTCTCGACTTTTCTCGGATTGAAAGCGGGCGCCTCGAGCTTGAGCAAGTTGATTTCGAGCTCAGTGACTGTGTTGAGGAGGTTCTCGGTCTTCATGCTGCAAAGGCTTCTGAAAAAGGGGTGGAGCTGACCTATGACCTGCACGATGAGATTCCTGCGGTAGTGTCGGGGGATGTAGCCCGGGTGAAGCAGATTCTTCTGAACCTTGTGTCCAACGCCCTGAAATTTACGGCGCGAGGGATGGTGGCAATCCATGGGCGGGTGGTTCCGGGACCCTTGATTGAGCTCGCGGTAAGGGACACGGGAGTGGGCTTCGAGCCCTCCAAGGTAGAAAGTCTTTTTGAGCCGTTCCAGCAGGAGGATGCTTCTACGACGAGAAAGTTTGGAGGCTCGGGGCTGGGGCTGGCTATCTGCAAGCGTCTTGTGAAACGGATGGGAGGTGAGATTTCGGCAAGTTCCCGACTGGGTGAGGGCGCGGAGTTCCGTTTTACCATGCCTCTGCAGACTGGGCAGTCGAGTGCCTTCGCGGTCATTGAGGACAAGGGGCAGTTTCATGGCAGGAAGGCGCTTGTAATTGATGATAACGAAATCAATCAGCGGTTCCTCCAGAGGCGTCTTCTCACCTGGGGAATGGAGAGTGATGTGGTGGACAGTGGACAGCAGGGACTACGGCAGCTTGGTAGTGCCCACTATGATGTGATTTTCTGTGACATGATGATGCCGACCATGGACGGGCTGGAGTTTGCCCGGCTGGCGGCGGAAGTGGCCGGGTCTCTCCTGCCTCCGATGATTCTGGTCACCTCCGCGCGTTTGAGCGGGGAGAAGGAGCATGCACTGGCAGCAGGATTTCGTCAGGTCCTCTTCAAACCGGTGCGACAGCGGGATATGTTCAGGGCACTCACTTCGGTTCTGGATCCGGGGGTTCCAGCCCGCTCTTCTCGGGCCTTGCGAGAGACGGCAGAGGAGAATTCAGAGGGAGCCCGTCTAATCTTGGTGGCGGAGGATAATCCCATCAATGCGAGGCTAGCTATTCTGATCCTGGAGAGATTTGGATTCAAGGTCCACACAGCTGAGAACGGGCGGGAGGCCATCGTGAAATTACAGGAAGGGCACCGGTATGAGGCGATCCTCATGGACATGAACATGCCCGAACTGGATGGGGTCGAGGCAACTCGGTTGGTCCGGGCCGGTGAGGGTGGAGGCGAGACCGCAACCATTCCGATCATCGCAATGACAGCAAATGTGTTCGAGGCTGATCGGGAGACTTGTCTTCGGGCAGGGATGAACGGATACCTCCCCAAACCACTTCGCCCTGCGGACGTGGAATACACGTTGCAGGAGATGGGAATGGTCCGCTAGGCGGTCTGGAGGCTCTGGTAAAATTTACAAAAAGGGGTGAGCGATCTGGTAAAATCTACTGTTTTCCGGATGAGAAAAAATATATTAACTTTCCCGTAGTAAATTTACATAGAGTTAATAATGAATACCTTAAGGTAAGGATTAGCTTAATTGGCACAGGTTATGCAATAGATCTAGTGAGTCCCACTTTTTTCCATGGTGAATCCAGCGTTCAATCCAACTTCCGAGGCCCCCGGGTCCGCTCCTGCATGGACTTGTGTGGAGCGTCGAGACCGGCTGGCGGTTGGGAGAGGAAAGAGGCAGCCCAATGGGGGACAAGAATTTTCGATGGCAGGACAGTATGCAGGTTCTGACCGCAAACTGGAACTCATGCGCAGCTCCTTAATCCGGGTGTGCGATGGGGATCCAGAACGTTATGGACCTGGGTCCTGCCCACGGAACCCAGCCGGGAAGAATGACTTTCTTCCCGGTAATCATAGCAGAACGTGCCCGGGTGGTAGCGGGCACTTATTCGACTGACAAGGCAAGGTAAGGGGGGCGCCGGGTTTCTCATTCGAAGCCGTGGCGCCTCTCTTCTTGTTAGCCTCCCGAGGAACGGAGACTCAGAAGCGCCGGAGTTTGCAATGAGGTAGAGCTGTGCGTAGAGGTGTCCCGTGTCCTTTCAACTGGTCAGCGAATATGGCGTCAAGGGTGACCAGGAGCAGGCCATTGGTAAACTGGTCCGATCCTTGGAGGCTGGTAATCGTCACCAGACTCTACTCGGGGTCACAGGATCAGGGAAGACCTTCAGCATGGCCAATATCGTCGAGCGGATGGGGAAGCCCACCCTGGTGATGAGTCATAACAAGACCTTGGCAGCCCAACTCTATTCAGAATTTAAGAATTTCTTCCCGAACAATGCGGTTGAGTATTTTGTCAGCTACTTCGATTACTATCAACCGGAAGCATATATTCCCAGGAGTGATACCTACATCGAGAAGGACTCTTCCGTAAATGAGGAGATCGAGCGGTTGCGCCTCAGCACCATGGGTTCACTCCTCACCCGGGAAGACGTCTTGGTGGTAGCATCGGTNAGTTGTATCTACGGATTGGGATCCCCTGACGACTACGAGGGAATGATGGTCCCGGTGTGGCAGGGACAGCAACTGGGTCGTGACGAGTTCCTAGGTCTCCTGGTTGGCATCCTCTTTGAGCGTAACGATATCGCCTTTGGGAGGGGTAAATTCCGGGTAAGGGGAGACGTGGTGGAAATCCATCCTGCTTATCTTGAAGATACTGCCATCAGGGTTGAGTTCTTCGGGGATGAAGTAGATCGGATCTCCACCATTGATGTGCTCACCGGTGCAGTCATGGAGAGGGTCGACAAGCACACCTTTTTTCCCGCAAAGCAGTTTGTCAGTTCAGCGGACAAGATGAAGAAGGCCATGATTGCCATTCGGTCCGAGATGAATGACCAGATCGCGCTCTTTGAAAAAAAGGGTAAGCTTATCGAGGCCCAGAGACTGAAGATGAGGACGGAGTATGACCTTGAGATGATGCAGGAGATGGGGTTCTGCCAGGGAATTGAAAACTACTCGCGCCACATCACGGGTCGTGCGCCCGGAGAGCGTCCCTACACTCTACTCGATTTCTTTCCTGATGACTTNCTTGTTCTCATGGACGAGAGTCACGTCAGTCTTCCCCAGATCCGTGGCATGTATGAGGGTGATTTGAGCCGGAAGAGTTCTCTCGTAGATCATGGGTTCAGACTGCCCAGTGCGCTCGACAATCGTCCTCTCCGATTCCAGGAGTTTATGGAGATGACCACCCAGCGTATTTACGTTAGTGCCACTCCCGGGCCTTTCGAGGTGGTCAACTCCCGGCCGGATAACAAGGGNTGCATTCCCGTTCATGGGAACAAGGAGAAGGGGATCGATCCTATTCGCCTCCGGCAACTTCGGATTGTTCCCAGCCCTACCGACCAGCCGGTGGAGGACTTTGACGTGACACGTAAGGGGAACTCCCTGATCGCGGAGCAGATCGTGAGGCCTACTGGCCTGCTGGACCCGGTTCTTACCCTCAGGCCTCTCAAGGGGCAGATCGACGAAACTATCGAATTATGCCAGCAGAGGAGTGAGAGGGGAGAGCGGGTGCTGGTGACCACCCTGACCAAGAGAACGGCAGAGGACCTCAGTGAGTATCTGCAGGGAGCNCGATTGAAGGTGCGTTACATCCACGCGGACATTGATGCAGTTGAGCGGGTGGAGATTCTCAGGCAGCTGAGGGCCGCCGAATTTGATATCCTGGTAGGGATCAACCTCCTGCGGGAGGGACTGGACCTGCCGGAGGTGTCCCTTGTCTGTATTCTTGATGCTGACAAGGAGGGGTTTTTGCGAAATGAGACAAGCCTGATTCAGACTGCTGGTAGGGCCGCCCGGCACGTGAAGGGCGAATGTGTGCTTTTCTGTGACCAAGTTACGGACTCGATCCAGCGATTGATTGATGTGACGGAGAATCGCCGTAGCAGGCAGCAGGCATATAACGAGGAGCACGACATTACTCCCCAGAGTGTTGTCCGCGCAGTGCAGGAAAGTCTGCAGCAATACCAGGATGATAAAAGCCGTGCTGANAAACTGAATCGGTCACTGGTNGCGGAAGAGGCTTCCGTATATGACGCGGTGAANGTCCTGAGNGAGCTGGAGGGAGAGATGCAGGAGGCGGCTGGTAAATTGGAATTTGAGAGGGCGGCACACCTTCGGGACCAGATTAAGCAGCTCAAAAAGCGTGCCGGCCTCGACAAGGAAGAGAAAAAATAAGGAGAGCGGTTCGAAGCTCCTCAGGACTCGCCTTGTTCTGNGGAACGCCCGGGTCCNAACCTGCGNCCCTGCCACCAGAGCGCGGCTACTCCGGCAAGCGCAATGAGTGCCCCGAAGAACTCGCGCGATAGTTCAACCCGGGGATCGGCTGAGGACATGCTGACCTGCATCATGGTAAATTCGTCCTGACCGAAAATGTTGATCCAGAGCCCCCATCCGGTTTGTCCCATTTTGACGAGGCAGGCTACTGCCCCCAGGAGGAGCAGCCAATTCGAGGCGGAACGCCNTAGAAGGGTTAGGGCGAAAAGGACGGATACGAGGGCGTAAAAGCCGAGCCAAAGGGCTGCGTCGAGAGTGGAGGCCTGATGATAAACGGCCGGGTCGATATCGTTGTACTGAAAGAAGGCAAAGGCGCCAAAGAGGGCCACTGCAAGGCTGTTCAAGATTCGAAGGGAGACGGGTAAATTCATGGAGGATGGCGAAGAATCCAAGGGCCCCGAGTGGCTTGCGGATGAACCATAAGGTCAACCCGAGCAGGGTGGCAGCACGATAAATGGAGGTCAATCCGGCAGGATGAGACCGTGGNGTACTAGCAAATAAAATATTGATTGGTTCATGAGGGCGTCGNTTTTTTACGNTAAAAGCAGGGGTTTTAGACCAGCGGGCGGATTTCTCCCCCAATCCGGGTANAAATAGCCTCCTATTGAGGGCTTAGCGTGCTTGAAACCCCCTTTTTCCTAGTATATTGACTTTGCTACTAGAACAACGTTCACTGCGNCGCGCGGTGCCTTCCGAGGAAGGACTAACCTATCAACCGTATGCAAACTTTCATGACTTCTACTTTCCGTTTCCTCGCGGNAGGNTTGGCTCTTGGGNTCGCNTTNCCTGCTNTCGNGCAACAATCAGAGAAAAAAGGCCCTGACTTGGNCCTGCTTCAGAAGGCGGCCTTCAACATCGATAAGCATGTTGCNAACCTCTACAAGAGGAANAAGTTAAAGGTTCCCGAGGTGGTGGATGATGCGACTTTTCTCCGCCGGAGCTTTCTGGTGGCGGCAGGAAGAATTCCGACTCTTGCGGAGGCGCGGATGTTTCTGGAGATCGAGGACGAGGGCAAGCGGAGGATGCTCGCCAATTACCTGATGAGCGATAAGAATGACGGTTATCGTAGCTCAATGGTCAACTGGGTTAGTGACCTCCTGCGCCTGACAGACGAGTTCAATGAAGGGCAGGCAGCTCCCTACGTGGAGTTTGTCCATGAAGCCATGCGTAACAACATGCCTTGGAATGACCTGGCTCGTCAGTTGCTCAGCGCCAAGGGCAGTGGATGGAGCGAGGGTAATGGTGCGGTAGGATATTTCGTGAGGGACAAGGGTATGCCCCTCGATAACCTCTCGAACACCATGCGGATCTTCACTGGGGAGCGGATGGAATGCGCCCAGTGTCATGATGCCCCCTTCAATAAGTGGGAACGTATCCAGTTCTATGAGCTAGCGGCCTTTACCAACGGACAGCAGGAAATTAACCGGGGACCCTGGGACAAGGTGTGGCGTGAGGTGCGCGACGCTAAAGAGGAGCGAACAGAGTTTGGCCGTCTCGTGGAATGGATTGGGGATAACGTGAACTACTTCACCCTTGGTGGTGGAGGTAAGGGGCGAATCAAGCTTCCCAGTGATTACCAATACCGGGATGGAGATCCCGGGGAAATGATCGGAGGAAAGACACATTTCGGAAAAAGAATTCGTTCTTCGGAGCGCCGGGATGACGCTACGGCCCGTGATGATTTNGCGAATTGGATGGTGACCGCCAATGATAACTTTACCTCCGTCATCGTAAACCGGATGTGGCAGCGCATCATGGGGAAGGGTATTTACGAACCCGTAGATGAGTATAAAGAGTCAAAGAAGACGATTACCCCGGAGCTCATGGATTATCTCATCGGTCTCATGAGAGATGACCTGAACTACAACCTCCAGGCGTTTCAGCATGTGCTCCTGCTGACCAAGAATTTTCAGTTTGCTGCCAACCCGCAGGCCTTTGAGGCAGGGATGCCGCAAGCATTCAATGGNCGGCAGATCGAGCGCATGAGCGCGGAGCAGGTCTGGGACTCGTTGGTCACTCTGACCGCTGGAAATCCTGATGAGCTGCCCAAGAGGCGGTTCAGTGACACGGTCTACTACCGGGGTAAGCCCGTGCTGGTAGGGCAGAAGACCATGGATCAACTCAGTAAGGAGCTTCTCGCGATCCAGAAGGTCGATGAATACAAATCCTATGTCTCGCAGTTACTTTCCTCGATCAAGGCGGGTAACTCTGGAGCCAGTAGCGAGGCCATGATGGCGATGCAGCGTGCTGGGCGGCCAGGACCTGCGACTGGCATGGCGAGAGCTTCCGAGCTTTCGGCTCCGGCGCCGAATGGACACCTNCTCCGGATGTTTGGGTCCTCGGACCGGGACCTGATTGATTCTGCAACTCGTGAACCCAACATGGCCCAGGTNCTCTCGGTCATGAACGGTTACGTGGAGAAGATGGTGGTCAGTAACCGTAGTTCGGCGGTTTACAAGGCCCTGGAAGCGGGAACTTCCGACCGCGATAAGGTTCGCTTTCTTTATTATTCGATCCTAAGCCGCTCCCCCACGCCGGAGGAGATGTCACTCCTGATGCGCGACGTCATTGACGGCAGCACAGAGAGCTATGAAAACCTAACGTCGGCCCTGATTTCCACACACGAATTCATATTCGTGCAGTAAGTAACCTCAACCCGTCATAACGTCAGATGAACACACAAGAATTCAAAAANCAGGATGAACTGACCCGTCGCCAGATCATGGTGAATGCGGCCCGTTCCTACCTCGGAGTNACAGTTGCTCCAATGCTGGGGGGAACNCTTGCNACCGGTGCACTGGGAGCCCCGAAGAAGGGAGCTGGACCAGGTAAGGTCGCCGAGCATGTCATTTTCCTGAACATGCAGGGCGGTATGAGTCATCTCGATACCTTTGATCCCAAGCCTCGTAATAAAGAGGTGCAGGGCCCTGTGGAAGCTATCCCNACGAATGGGGACTACGAGGTGTCCCAGTATCTTCCTGAGTTTGCGAAGATAGCGGACAGGGCTTGTGTGATCCGTTCGATGAGCTCCACTCAGGGGGCGCACGAGCAGGGTCAGTATATGCTTCATCGCAGCTACCAGCCGCGGGGAACGATCGTTCATCCNGCCATTGGGTCATGGATCGTTCGACATAAGGGACGCAAGAATGCGACTCTTCCCGGTTTTGTGACGGTTGGGACCAATCCTAAGAACGCTTCGGCGGGCTTCTTCGGTGCCGAATTCCAAGGAGTCCCACTGGGACGGCCCGATGAGGGGCTCAAGGATTCGAAGCGTCCTAATTCGGTGAGCGAGGAGGACTTCACCAAGCGTCTCGCCATNGCAGATGTTCTGAACAAGAAGTTTCATGAGACCTACAAGTCCCCTGACGTGAAGTCCTATGACAGTCTCTATGATGAGGCCGTCAATCTCATGAAGAGTGAGGATTTGAAGGCTTTTGACATCAAGCGTGAGCCAAGTGCTACCCGCTCGAAGTATGGGAATGATCGGTTTGCCCAAGGCTGCCTGCTCGCGCGTAGGTTGGTGGAAGTAGGAGTGCGTTTCGTGGAAGTTGGCCTTGGTGGTTGGGATACCCACTACGATAATTTCAATTCTGTGGAGGCTCGGGCTACGGTCCTCGACAAGGGGTTTTCAACTCTGATTGCCGACTTGGATGACAAGGGNCTCCTTGATACCACCCTGGTGGTGATTGGGACTGAGTTTGGGCGAACCCCACACATTGTGACCGAGCACAATAATGGACGTGACCATCACCCTGCCTGCTTCTCAGCTGTGATGGCCGGAGCGGGTGTCAATGGTGGAACCACCTACGGAAAATCAGACAAGGAAGCTCGGCGTCCTGATTCAGATCCGGTGAGCGTGCAGGACTTCAATGCCACTATCGGTTATGCGCTGGGGATTGATTCCCAGAAGATTCTCCACTCCCCGAGTGGTCGTCCGTTCCGGATGGCTGGTGCGGATAAGGGTCTTGGAACTCCCGTGAAGAGCATCTTCCTNTAGGGGTTAAGGACAAAGATTTTCAATCGTNACCAGGAGGTGCCGCCGAAGGGTGGCACCTTTTTTATATCGGGGCCCTTGGTGCCGNTACGGAGAGGAATCTGCCTTCTATTTTCTGGGTGAAATGNCACGGAATCTTCGNAGGGTGGGGGANGAATCGAAAAAATTACCCTGTTTTTGCTTGTGGCAAGCCGCTCCAAGTGCNAANTATTAAGTTAAGTTAANTAAATAGCAGGGCTAAATCCACGGGTCGGCCTGAAAAGCTGATTCGAGTGGGTCCGGTTCCGATACCGAAAGAGCCCCCCAGAATTTAAGGCGAGTGCGTTGTGCGATAAAAAGAGGGCGGTCTTCGGACTGCCCTCTTTTTCGTGGCGAGGTCATCCAATGAGCGGAGAGGCAATCCCGAATTCCTTCAACGCCTAGGCTAGAGGTTTAAGGAGAAAGCATTTTCCTGTAATTCTCCTGATAGTTCTATCGCCTTGCCCTTCTTCAANCCCTTACCTAGGTTCCCTCTCCGCGAATGTCTGCNGACCCGCCTATTTTTCCGGACCTCCGGATGCTTTCGACCATCGATCAGGTGGGAGTNGAGGAGCGTGCGCAGCGCTTNCAGGCACGNAGCATCAAGAGTGAGAGTAAACTCTCCGCCCTGAAACTTGCGGTCACAATGCTTGATGTCACGACTTTGGAGGGAAAGGACAGCCCGGGGAAGGTCAAGCAGCTGTGTGCCAAAGCTAAGCGGCCACTGCCCGAGGATCCGTCCATAGGGCCGGCCGCAGCAATATGTGTCTACCCGAGGCTGGTAAGGGTGGCCAAGGAGGCTGTGGGTCGAAGTGGAGTCAAGGTCGCGAGCGTTGCCACTGGGTTTCCAAGCGGTCAGAGCCGGTTGAAGGAACGTCTTTCAGAGATCCGCTACGCTGTTGGAGCGGGAGCTGACGAAATCGACATGGTGATTTCGAGGGGAAAGCTCCTGCACGGGGAATTCCGCAGCATCTTCGACGAAATTGTCCGATGCAAGGAGGCCTGTGGTGGGGCCCATCTGAAGGTCATACTTGAGACGGGGGAATTGCAGACCTACGATACCGTCCGTATTGCGAGCGAGATTGCGATGGCTGCGGGAGCGGATTTCATCAAGACTTCAACCGGGAAAATTCAACCTGCTGCGACCCTGCCCGTGACCTTGGTCATGCTGGAGGCGATTCAGGATTATTATGACCGAACCGGCCGAATGGTGGGCATGAAGCCTGCTGGGGGAATNAGCGATGCTAAGACCGCAATTCACTATCTGGTCATGCTNAAGGAGACCTTGGGTAAGGAGTGGCTNACGAGTCGTTGGTTCCGCTTTGGTGCCAGCTCCCTGACGAATGATCTCCTCATGCAGATCCGCAAGCAGCAAACGGGCCGTTACCAGTCGGCAGATTACTTTACCAAGGANTGAAAAGAATGTCAGAAGCACAGGATAAAGGAGCAGCAGGATCGAAGACCAAGAGTGCGAGCCCGGGTAAGAAAAAGAGCCGCCACGATTTCGTGGACGGAGATCGCTATGCACCAGCTCCTGAGAGTAGCGAGCANGTCGTGGTGAAAGATAGCTACGATCTCTTTATCGGTGGGGACTGGGTAAGGGCTCCTAAGCGTAGTGAGACCCGGAATCCAGCCACAGGAGAGGTCCTCTCCGAGGTGGGTGAAGCCGGGCCGGGAATGGTTAAGAAGGCGGTAGCTGCTGCGAGGAAGGCTTATGAGGAGACCTGGTCTCCGATGCCTGGGCGAGAGCGTGGAAAATATCTTTACCGTCTCGCTCGTCTCATCCAGGAGCGGGCCCGTGAATTCGCGGTGCTTGAGACAATGGACGGGGGCAAGCCCATCCGGGAAAGTCGTGATGTAGATCTGCCTCTTGTGGCAGCGCACTTCTTTTACTATGCGGGATGGGCGGACAAGCTTGACTACGCTTTTCCCGGCCGGACAGCTCATTCCATAGGTGTTATCGGGCAGGTGATTCCGTGGAATTTTCCGCTTCTCATGGCAGCTTGGAAGCTGGCACCAGCGCTGGCTTGTGGAAATACTGTTGTGCTCAAGCCGGCAGAGACAACTCCCCTAACAGCTCTCAAGCTCGCGGAGTTGATCGAGGAGGCTGGCTTTCCTCCGGGAGTGGTGAATGTTGTTACCGGGGGCGGGAAAACGGGGCGTCATCTGGTGCGCCACCCTGATGTGGACAAAGTGGCGTTCACAGGATCAACTGAGGTAGGAAAAATGATCCAGAGGGATCTGGCCGGAACCGGAAGGCGCTACACCCTTGAGCTTGGAGGCAAGGCAGCAAACATCATCTTTGATGACGCCACGGTGAATCAGGCCGTTGAGGGTATCGTGAATGGGATTTTCTTCAACCAAGGTCATGTCTGCTGTGCAGGATCGCGGCTTTTTGTGCAGGAAGGAATCGCAGATACAGTGGTCCGGAAGCTCAAGCGCAGGATGGATAATCTTGTCCTCGGGGACCCCCTCGACAAGAACACGGATGTTGGTGCAATCAATTCCCAGGAACAATTGGATCGTATCAGGGTGCTGGTGGATTCTGGCAGCGAGGAGGGAGCGAAATGCTGGCAGAGTGGGCAGAAGCTNCCTCGCAAGGGGTTCTGGTTTAAGCCTACTATCTTCACTGAGTGCGCCCAGAGTCACCAGATTGTCCAAAAGGAAATCTTTGGNCCCGTTCTGGCGATACAGACNTTTCGGACCCCGGAGGAAGCCGTTGAAAAGGCCAACAACACTCCTTACGGCCTGAGCGGAGGAGTTTGGACGGACAAGGGTTCTAAGATCTTTAAAATCACNAGTCAGATNCGAGCCGGGGTCCTGTGGGCCAACACCTTTAACAAGTTTGATCCCGCGTCGCCCTTCGGGGGCTACAAGGAAAGTGGAGTGGGCCGGGAGGGAGGCCTCCAAGGTCTGGCGCCATACCTGGATCTCCGCTAGATCCCGATACAGGAATTCATTAAGGAACACCTCAAGCCATGGCCGCGAAGAATCGATTAGCAGTGAACAAGACCTACAAGCTCTATCTTGGAGGAAAGTTTCCGCGCACCGAGTCTGGGCGCTACTATGAAGTTAAGGGGCGTAGAGGCGCTCTTCTTGCGAATGCCTCAAGAGCCAGTCGTAAGGATTTTCGTAACGGAGTGGTGGCAGCCCGCAAGGCTTGGCCAGGATGGGACGGATCATCGGCCTATCTCCGGGGACAGATTCTATATCGTATTGCAGAAATGCTGGAGGGGCGAACAGAGCAATTTGAGGAGGAGCTGCGTATCCAGGGTTCCACCCCATCCGCCGCAACAAAGGAGGTTGCCAAGGCCGTAGACCTTCTCGTGCATTATGCGGGATGGAGTGACAAGTATCAGTCTCTTTTCTCCAGTGTAAATCCGGTATCGACTCCGCATTTTAACTTTTCGGTGCCGGAGCCCACGGGAGTGGTTGCAGTGGTGGCACCGGAGAAGAGTAGCCTGCTTGGGCTGTGCTCGGCTATTGCGCCAATTCTAGCAGGGGGAAATACCAGCATTGTTCTAGCGTCACGCTCAAAGCCTCTCTGTGCGATTACGCTCGCGGAGGTGCTCAACAGTTCGGATGTGCCGGCCGGGGTGGTGAATATACTGACCGGATTCCGGGATGAATTACTGTCCCAGTTCGCGGAGCATATGGACGTGAACGCCCTCCTTCTCTGCTCTGACGAGGAAGAGGAGGCTGAAATGGTTGGGAAGCGGGCGGCGGAGAACCTCAAAAGGGTGGTCTCGCATCCGGACAGTGCGCTGGAGGAAGATCCTTATCATATTCTCGATTTCCAAGAGGTTAAGACCACCTGGCACCCTGTTGGGGTGTGAGGATTACCGGGAGATACGAGTTCCCCTGAGGGATGAGTTGGTGCCCAGGTTTGGGTGGTGTCGGGTCCTTCACGCCTCGTGAGAGAGGCGTTTCGTGGAGAAAGCACTTCATACAAGTAAAGTAATTCCACCCATCTCTCTCAGCTTCCGGGAGCTGTCATAAGATTCCTCTTGAGAAAAGTGGGTTTGGAGGGCCGTATAAGGTTCATATGAGCATGGATGAAAAAGAGGCCGTCGAGAAGCTCCATAAGGTTTATGGCCAGATGAAGGAGGAGCTGGCGCAGGTCATTGTGGGACAAGAGCAGGTTGTTGAGCAGGTCCTGATGGCAATTTTCTGCCGTGGGCATGCCCTGCTCGTCGGGGTTCCGGGCCTCGCTAAAACCCTTCTTGTCTCAACGGTAGCCAAGGCNCTGGACCTCAGTTTCAAGAGGATTCAATTCACGCCTGACCTGATGCCNGCCGATATCACGGGAACGGATGTCCTCGAGGTGGACCAGGAGACGGGAAGGCGGAGCTTCCGCTTCTTGGAGGGGCCGATCTTTGCCAATATGATTCTTGCGGATGAAATAAACCGTACTCCGCCGAAGACTCAGGCNGCTTTGCTGGAAGCCATGCAGGAGCATCATGTCACGGTGGGGGAGAAGACCTGTCACCTTCCCGATCCTTTCTTTGTCCTCGCAACGCAGAACCCTATTGAGCAGGAGGGAACCTACCCGCTTCCCGAGGCTCAGCTTGATCGGTTCCTGTTTAATATCGTGGTGGACTACCCNGATGATAAGGANGAGCGGGAAATTATCCGAAGGGTGACCAGTCCCGGCGAGGGTGAGGTTAATTCTCTCATGACGGCGGAGGAAATCGTCAAGCTCCANGACATCGTGAAGCGAGTTCCAGTGGGGGATCATGTGATTGATTTTGCGGCTGACATTGCGAGGGCAACGCGTCCGAACTCCGGGGAAGCTCCCGAGTTTGTCAAAGACATGGTAGGTTGGGGTGCCGGTCCTCGAGCCGGGATTGCCCTGATTGCGGCGGCGAAAGCTCACGCCGTTCTGCGGGGTCGCTTCCACGCCACCACCGGGGATGTTGCTGCGGTGGCTCCTCCAGTGCTTAGGCATCGTGTTCTGACCACCTTTAACGCCGAGGCCTCTGGAGTTACCAGTGACAGCATNGTCAAAATGCTCCTGGAGCACCTGCAGCCCAAGGAAGAGATCAAGATCTAGTTCATCGTTCGTGTTCGAAGTAATGTGATCGAATTGGCTTAGAGGCGTCCAGACTCCTTCAAATGTCTTCCATCGAAGTTCCTGAATCCATGANGCTCCTCCCAGAGGAGACGATGGGGATTATGCGGAGGCTGGAATGGCTGGCGCGCAAACGTATGCAGGGAACCCTGACAGGGAAGCATACCAGTCCGGACAAGGGTTTCTCAGTCGAGTTTGCCGAACACCGGGAATATACCCCGGGAGACGACCCACGGAATCTTGACTGGCGGGTGATGGCGAAGAGTGACCGCAACGTCATCAAGCAATACATAGAGGAGACCAATCTGCGCGTAACAATCGCTGTTGATGTCTCTGGTTCGATGGCCTTCGAGGGAGATAAGGCTGCCGAGGTGGATGGGAAGGCGATGTCCAAGTTTTCCTGTGCCCGCTATCTCGCTGCGGCACTAAGCTATCTTTTTATCAAGCAGGGTGATGCAGCAGGACTGGTGACCTTCGATTCAGAGGTGCGCTCCTACCTGCGGGCCGGGAGCCGNCCAAGCCACCTCCGGCGCATCGTGGAAACCCTTCACCAATCAGAGCCCGGGGAAGANACCAAAGTGGGCNATGTCCTTCATGAGGTGGCTGAGCGAATTCATAAGCGTGGGCTCGTTATTCTTATCAGTGATTTTTTCGACGACCCACAGGATATCATTGAGTCCCTGCACCACTTCGACTTCCGGCAGCACGAGCTCGTGCTGCTGCACGTCCTGGCGGATGAGGAGCTCACTTTTCCCTTCAAGAATTTTCAGAGGTTCCGGGATCTAGAAGGGGTAGAGGCGATGCTTCGAATTGATCCGCAGGCCGTTCGAGCTGCCTATCTCGAAAAAGTGCGGACCTTTATCAAGTCCATGGAAACAGCCAGCGGCAAGCTGCAGGCAGACTACGTGCCGGTGAATACCAAGACGCCGTTGCGGGACAGCCTGCTGCGCTACCTGGGGAGGAGAATGCACGCCAGACGGTAGATTACGGAATGAAATATTTATCATCGCGTCCCATGAACCCGGCAGAACAGTCGAAATCAACAGCTGACCAGTAGTCCAGAATGCTCTTTCTCAATCCTTGGCTGCTCATCGGACTCGCAGGAGTTCTGGTGCCCATCATTCTGCATATGATGCGCCGGCAGTCGGCTAAGCCGTTGGATTGGGGAGCGATGCGCTTTCTCTTCGATACGGTAGCTATGCGGCGCCGCCGGATGGAGTGGGAGGATATGCTGCTGATGGCGGCGCGCTGCCTGTTGATCTCATTGCTGGCCCTGGCCCTTGCTCGTCCCTTCGTGCCGCCTGATTCAACTGTCCCATGGATCTTCGTGCTGCCATTGGCTCTTCTCGGAGTAGGAGCTCTGGGAGCATCCTTTGTCCTGAGTAGGACAGCAAGTCGATGGCTCGTCAGGGGGATTGCGTTCCTACTGCTCTTTGCGGGGGTCGCATTGGTTCTTTTCGAGCGGCAACTCAACCTGGCTCGTTTCCAGAATACAGGGAGCCGGGATATCGCCCTCGTGATCGACGCCTCGAGCTCAATGGAAATTCCTGGTCCGGCAGGAAAAAAGTCCTTTGACCGTGCCATCGAGGAGGCGATCACCCTTGTTAAGGAAGCTCCCAGGGGATCAGCATTCTCGGTTATTCTGGGAGGTCCTGCTCCCGACGCAGTGACCGGGGCGCCCCTGACTCACCGGGCTGACGTTATCGAGGTGCTTGAAGATCTGCGCCCAGTTGGAGGTCCTTTCCGAGCGCATGATGCTCTGGGAGTCAGCCTGCTTAATCTGGAAAAAGGGTATCATCGTGCCAAGGAGATCGTTGTCTTCACGGACAGCCAGCGGCTTGGCTGGCGCTTGGACAGCCCCTCTGCATGGAGGAGCTTTGGGGACGCCGTGAAAGGATTGCCTAGCCCTCCCAAGCTCATGGTGCGCAGCTTTCCTCCGCCCGAAGCCCTGCGGAACGTGGCGGTCTCCGGAATCGATCTCTCGAGAGAGGTCGTGGGAACAGACAGAGAGGCTACGATCCGGGTAACCATCGAGAATACTGGGACGGAAGCGGTTACCCCGGAACCTCTGCAGGTCACAGTAGGAGAGCAAGTTCTTGAGCCAGCAGCGATTGGACAGCTGGCACCCGGTCAGGAGGAAACCATCGAGTTACGGCATCTTTTCAAGGACTCAGGGCCGACGGTGGTGAAGGCCCTGCTTGAGGCTGGAGATGATCTTCCATTGGATGATATCAGGGAGAGGGTCGTCACGGTAAAGCGCCGGTTGCCGGTCCTTCTTGTGGACGGCAATCCCAGCGGGGGATTCTTTGAGCGGGCAGCCGGCTTTACGGCTCTCGCACTTGCTCCGTCGCCCGAGCTAGTGGAGGGGAATCAGGCGTCGGATAATTACCTCATGGAGCCAACCGTTTTGCCGGCTCCAGAGATCACAACACTTAAAGACCTCGAAAGGCACAAGGTGATTGTTCTCGCGGATGTGGCCCGGCTTCCCGGAACGGTGGCCGATCGGGTCGCTGCTTACGTAGCTAATGGCGGAGGTCTGCTCATTCTCGCGGGGCCCCGGGTCGACGAGGTCTTCTACAATGGCTGGGATGGGCCCGGTGGACCGGTAAGCCCTGTAGGGCTCGGGGCTCTTCAGGCCGATCCAGAGGGGATCCAGCCGGCTCCTTCGACGTTTGATCATGAAACGCTGGTCCTGTTCAAGGACGAGCGTAAAAGCGATCTGGGCAAGGCGAGCCTATCCGGATTTCGGGCAGTGACCGGGCGCCGGGAGGGAGGTTCGGTAGCGGCTTCCTATTCCAATGGTGAGCCGTTTCTCGCAGGACGTAATTATGGCAAGGGAAGAGTCCTTCTCGCGACCTCAGGATTCGATGTTCGGACTGGAAACCTGACGACCAGGCAGTCCTTCGTGCCCTTGGTTCATGAGCTTGTGACATGGCTTGCCGGGGCTGGTGGGGTGGAATTGAATGTTGATGCAAATTGGCAGCCAGCTCTGGCGCTACCCGGGGGTGGAGGCCTGAAGGGCACATACTTTCGAGCGATGGATGAGAGCCGTGGCATTGCTATCGAGAGGGTGGATCCGACTATCCAATTCGATTGGAAAGATCAGCAGCCCTACAAGGGGATGAATCGCGACCGATTCCAGATTCTCTGGGAGGGNCACCTCGTNCCGCCNGTCAGTGGAANTTATCGTTTCCGTATGGAGGTAGANGACAAGGCGACCTTGAAGATTGACGGCCGCACGGTNATGNGNATNGTTTCNACNGGGCAGNGGGANAGNGGNGAGGTCNNGCTTNAGGCAGGAACNCCNGTTCCNATCTCNCTCTCGTATCAGGAGGAGTATTCCTTCGCGAGNATGAAGCTNTTCTGGCAGGTNCCTGGNGGGGANATGAANATNATNCCTTCGCAAGCTCTTCTNCCNCTNACNGGNAATCGTGAGAANGAGATTGTGGCNAGAAGNACNGCNGTNGATCCGCGGGGNNANGAACGNAANGTGANNGTCTCGGTAGGNCGTCGGGGACGGCTTCTCGAGNTNGAGGGGGCCGCNATTCCGGGNTTGTATCAGGTGANNATCCCTGANCAGCTNGGCGAGGANNTNGANGAGNTNNAGGGNNCNAANGTGCCATTGGTTGTNCGGCGCGATGTGAGGGAGAGCCGATTCCAGGCTCTGGAAGAGGATGACAAGGAGCTGATTCGTAAGAGCATTGATCTTGTCGAGGCGCGGAATGTCACTGATCTGCTGGCGGTGCTCAGCGGCAAGGGCTTTGGAAAAGAGCTCTGGAAATTTCTCGCGATCGCCGCGTTTTTCCTGCTGCTGCTGGAGGTAGCTCTCGCGCGGTGGATCTCAAAGTCGCGCCGGAGTGCAGAGGACGTGAAGGTAGAATTTGAAGAGAAGTCCGGGCCTGATCCCGAAATACTGGAAAGAATGAAAGGAGTCAGGAAGGCAGAATGAGCAGAGTGCTGATGTTGATTCGTGGGCCCTTAATTTTTGGGTTGGCTTGGATGCTGATATTCCTGCTGGGAAAGGTTCTACATCTTGGCACGGGCTGGCCCCTCTGGACTATCGCGGTTATCGCGACTGTTGCGGTTGAAATTATTATCCGGCTCTACCGCTATGAGCAGGGTGCAGTGGGTCGCGCGAAGGGTAGCTGGCTCACCGCCTTGCGCCTCCTGGCGCTCGTTGCGCTGGTATGGATGCTTCTTCAGCCTGTTTTCAGTCGAAAGGTGAACCGGGAACTGGAGCAGGAGGTTGTCGTGGTTCTGGATGAATCGGCCTCGATGAGCCTTATCGACCCCGGGGAAACTTCTACTCGCTATGACATTGCGGCGGAGGCCATCAACGACAGTGGTCTTTTCGAAGAACTTCAGGGTAAAGTTGGAGTTCGCCTGATGCGTGCGGCCCGGAAGGCTCTCGGGAAAGACGAAGAGGCGGCTGAGGGCTGGGATCAGGCCACAGATCTGGCCAACGCGATGACCACGGTTTTGGAACAAGTGCCCCCGGATAATCTCGCCGGTCTCGTGATGATGACAGATGGGAGACATAATCGCCCTGGCCGGGTTGAGGACGTTGCGCGTCGCTTTGGAATTCTTGACGCCCCGATCGGAGTGGTGGGAATTGGCAGTGAGGTTGCTCCGCGGGATGCTGCGATCCTCGAGGTTCGTTCACCTGATGCGATTTATCTTGGGGACCGACTCCGAGTTGCCGCGGTCGTAAAATTTGATGGGTATCGCGGCCGCCGCGCGAAGGTTCTCCTGAAAAAAGGTGAGGAGATTGTGGAAGAGAAAATCATTCCTATTCCTCAGGACCATCATCAGGAAGAAGTGCGCTTCAACGATGTTCCAGATGCTGACGGGATCAACGCGTACACGGTAGAGCTGGTAAACCTGGGAGAAGAGTTCTTTGACCAGAACAACAGCTGGCAGTTTGAGACCGCGATTACGGATGCCCGTACTAATGTTCTGATCGTAGACTCCCACCCCCGCTGGGAATTCCGCTACCTGCGGAATCTGTTCTACGGGAGGGACAAGTCGATTCATCTGCAATACGTCCTTCTGGAGCCGGATACGATCAGCGGCCAGAGGTTGAGCCCTGTTCCGGCCTCAGCAGCGCGAAAGTTCGGGGACGCACAGGCGACTGAGCTGCCGACCAGTGTGGAGGAGTGGCGAAAGTTTGACGTGATCATTATCGGTGATGTGCCGGCCAAATCGATCGATGAAAGCACTTGGGATATTATCCGTAGCTGTGTGACGGAGAGAGCAGCCTTTCTGGTGGCCATAGCTGGCCCCCGGCACATGCCGCATGGCCTTGAGTCTGAAATTGTCCGCGATCTCCTTCCCGTGAAATACACCCCGGGGAGCCGGACATTTTTCGGGAGTAAGGAACCTCCTTTCCGCCTTCTCCTCACTGCTCAGGGGCGTAATCACCCAGTAACCGCGCAGTCCGATAGCCGCCTTGAGAATGAACGGTTGTGGGGAGAATTTCCCGACTTCCGCTGGCGGCTTCCTGTCGATGGAGTGAAGGAAGGAGCAGATGTTCTTGTGGTAGCGTCCAGTGAGAATAATGAGGAGACGGCCTTGAGTAATGTTGATGATCTGAGTGGTGCGCTTTCACGTTTGGCAAAGCGTAAAGAAAGGGAGGCAAAAAATGCGATCCTGGTAGCCCAGCAGGTAGGTAACGGCAAAGTAGCGATGATGCTTACTGATCGGACGTGGCGATTACGTGAGGGTGTTGGGGATGTCTACCACCACCGGCTCTGGGGTCAGCTCGTGCGCTGGGGTGCTGGACCGAATCTTCGCTCAGGGACTTCTTCGGTGCGGCTAGGAACGGATAATCTCAGCTATACCGGGGACGACCGGATCCAGATTACGGCCCGTCTCCTTGATGTGGACAAAAATCCAGTGAAGGATGAGTCACTCAAGGCCGAGGTTTGGCGTGATGGAGAAAAACTGGCTACGGTGCAGATGAGTTATCTGGAGGGATCTCCAGGTCTTCACAGCGCGCAGGCTGGTCCGTTTTCCGGCTCTGGGGATTACCAGATTAAGCTGGCAGGAAAAAAGGCCGATGACTTGCTTGAGACAGACGGAGAGGGAGGGGTTTCCACGGCTTTCCGGGTGGTGGGGGCCATGAGTCCTGTCGAGCTTTCAGAGACTACCTTGAACCGGCCCCTTCTTGATACGCTGGCGGAGCTCTCCGGAGGGCGGGTGGTAGCCCCGGAAGAGGCCGGGCAACTGGCTGGACTGTTCCTGACCGGTGAAGAGACCCGGGAAGAGCTCCGGGAGACCCGGTTGTGGGATCATTGGATCCTCTTGGTATTGTTTTGCGCGCTATTAACCTCAGAATGGGGTATCAGAAGAGGTAGTGGACTTCCGTAAAGAGGGTTGCCCCGCCAGACTTTCAGATAGACCAGACCAGAGCCTCCAGACTCAGAATCAACACCATCCGATGAGTAAGAATCTACCCCGGGAAATTACTAAGCCGCTCCAAGCACTCCTGCGGAGAGTCCGCAGAATGCAGATCCTCCGTGGGCTAGCTGCGATGGCGACCGTGGTGCTAGGAGGACTTCTGATCTCGATGGCGGCTCATCTAATCTTCGCACCCCTTCCGGTAGAAGTAAGTTGGATTCTCCTCGGGTTGATCGGGGCGGGATTGCTGTGGTCGGCCTCGAAATGGTTCATCAAGCCTCTGAGAGGAAGGATTACGTTAATCCAGATCGCGCGCTGGTTAGAGACCCGTCACCCAGAAATCCAGGAGCGTGTTAGTACGGCTCTGGAGCTTTCAGATCACTCCAAGGGTGGAGTCTCCGAAGGGCTCCTGCAACAGCTGGTTGAGGAAGCCGAGGGAGATGTCAAGGGGGTCAACCCAACCAGGGAAGTGCGGGCCCGCCGGGCAAAGCGCTGGCTCTGGCCGGCAGCTGGCCTCGCGGGGGTTTTTGTCGCCGTCTTTATTATTTTCCCGGGAGAGGCCCAGCGTCTTCTTGTCCGGGCAGTAGCTCCCTTCAGTGATCTGGGTAATGCCGGAGCAGTACGGTTTACAATCGAGCCCGAGAATATCAACGTGCTTGAGGGTGATGAGGTCAGGATTACCGTCAAATACTCTGACGACGATGTGGAGAAGCTTGCTCTGGTAATGGAGCGAGAGGGACAGGACCCTCTGACAGAAACCCTTAAACGTGCAGGTCTGGAAGATGGTATTAGCCGGTTTGAGTATCGCCTTCCTGCCGCCAAGGAGAGCTTTCACTATTTCGCACAGACCGGGAAGGCTCAGAGTGACGGGTATGACGTGAGGGTCTCGATGTTGCCTCGGATTGAGGAGGTAAAGGTTGGAGTGGAATTCCCGGAATACACCGGCCTACCTGCGGAGCAGCGTTCTCTCGAAGATGGGGTTTCTGCTCTCGGGGGCTCTACGATCTCGCTAGGAGGGCAGACCTCCCCAGGAGTGGAGCGGGGACGATTTCTTTTGGATGGCGAGGAAGTTGGAACAGTCAGCGTTGAGAGAGGTCCGGAGAGCTCCAAAGTCCTGGTCAACTTGACTCTTAAGCCGGAGAACAGTGGCCTCGGTCAGGTCATGCTGTATCACGAGCTGGGTCGAGAGATCGAAGGGTTACGCTTTCCGGTCAAGGTCGAGAAAGATGCGGTGCCTCAGGTTGCGCTCCTAGCCCCGACTCAACCTGAGCTGCGACTGCGTCCGGATGAGCAGGTCCTTCTTGAATACGAGGTCCTGGAAGATTTTGGGTTGAAGGCTGTTGCGGTGGATCTCCTCATTAATGGAAGTGAGGTTCCGCCCCTGCCTGCGGCCGCGGCCAGTAAGGATCCGCTCAGCGCTAATCCTTTATGGAGAGGAGAGGAGAAAGTTTCGCTTGGTGCGTTGTCAGAAAAATACGAAAACCTCGAAGAGGTTCGCATGGCGGTAGTGGTTACCGACAACCTGCCGGAGTCCCTGGGTGGACCCAACGTGGGCCGGTCGGAGTGGCTTGTGGTTAAGATTGACCGGAATGCGGATTCGCTGGCACGGCAGGAGATCAGGGCGCAGCAGAGCGATGTGCGTGAGACTATTGACGAGGCCATCCGGGAGACAAGAGAGGCGAAAGACCGCATGGAGTGGCATAAGGAAAATGTGAAGAAAGAGGAGCTTCCGGAACAGGCGGAGAAGCACCTTGCCGAGGCGAGGGAAAAACTTGCTAACGCTCAGGAGCAGCTTGAAGAGCTTGCCGAACGGATGGAGAATGGGGTGCAGGCAGCACGAGCGGAAGATGTACGGGAGGCTGCTGAGGAAGTGGCTGAATCGCGAGAGCGCCTTGAGGAGACTCCTCTACAGGATACTCCGGAAGCCCGTGGGGAAGAATTGGAGGAAGCCCGTCAAGCTGCCGAGGATGCTATTGAGAAGCTACAGGAGATCCGGGAGGAGGTTCAGAAGGACGAGGGCCGGCTCGAGCAGTTGGCCCGTTTAAATGAGCTCGCCCAACGCGAAAACGAAATTGCCCGTCAGGCTGAAAATAATGAGCAGCAGCAGGGGGCCGAGACCGAGGCTAATCCGGAACTCCAGCAAGCGCAGGAACAGCTGGAGTCTGAGCTTAAGCAACAAATTAACCAAAATCCTGAGGCTCGGGCGGAAGTTCTCGAAAATCAAGCGGATGCTGCCGCAGAGCTCGC
>PBTP01000011.1:23900-53120 GCA_002729275.1 Roseibacillus sp.
GCTNNTGATTTATCCGAGAGGCAAGAAAATCTCGCTGANGCGGCAGAGGCGCAANTAGCGNCCCAAGAGNAACAGTCGGAGGAAGGTCAGCCACAGGAGGGCCAGCCANAGGAAGGCCAGCCNCAGGAGGANCAAGGGCAGAGCGAGGCGGAGCNGGAGCTTGCCGACCAAATCCGTGAGCAATTGCGAGCCGAGCAGGCGTCAATTGTGGAGGATGCCCAAGAGCAGTTGGCCGAGGCTCGAGCCAACTTAGAGGATCGGGCTAATTTTCTTCCGGAGGCGGTGGAGAAAGCGAAGGAGACGTTGGAATCTATTGAGGAGAATTTTGGAGAGGCCGCTGCCGAATCGGCCAATGAGGCTGCAGAATCGCTTTCTGAGCTGGCTCTTCCCACCGACGAGCGTGGTGAGCAACCTGCCGAGGGTGAGCAACCCGGCGAGGNCGAGCAGCCTGGCGAGGGNGAGCAGCCNGGNGAGGGTGAGCAGCCCGGTGAGGGTGAGCANCCNGGNGAGGGNGAGCANCCTGGNGAGGGNGAGCANCCTGGNNAGGGTGAGCANCCTGGNNAGGGNGAGCAGCCTGGNGAGGGNGAGCAGCCTGGCGAGGGTGAGCAGCCTGGNGAGGGTGAGCAGCCTGGCGAGGGNGANCAGCCTGGTGAGGGNGAGCAGCCTGGCGAGGGCGANCAGCCTGGNGAGGGCGAGCAGCCTGGCGAGGGCGAACAGTCCGGCGAGGGCGAACAGTCCGGCGAGGGCGAGCAGTCCGGCGGGGGAGAACAACCTGGTCAGGATGGGGACCAGGCCGATCCAGAGCTTGCCGAACTCGCGGAGCGCCAAGCAGAAATTGCAGAGGCTTTGGAATCCCTCGAGGCGGGTGATATCGACCAAGCTCTCCAAGCCGTTCAAGAGTTGCAGGCTGAGGAAGCTGCTGCTCTGGCGGAGGCCATCCAGAGTCTCCCCCAACTAAATGGGCAGTCTGGTCAGATGGCCCGGGCCAGTCAGCAGGCTGAGCAGGGAAGCGAGCAGGCTTCGGAGGCCGCCCAGTCGGCAGAAGAGGGACAGGCGTCACAGGCCGCTCAGCAGCATGAGCAGGCTTCAAAAAACTTTGGGAATGCGGCTGAAGCTCTTGAGCAGGCTGCCCAGCAGTTTTCCCAGCAGGCGCAGCAGGCTGCAAGTCAGCAGCCGAGACCTAATCAATTACCCGGGAGCCCGGAGGCCCTCGCGGAGGCCATGGAAGCCGCTGCTCAAGCGTCGCAGGCGCAAACAGCCGGGGAGCAATCTGAAGCCTCGCAGCAAGCAGCGGAAGCGCTTTCGCAAGCAGCCCAGCAGGCGATGCAAGCGATGCAAAGTGGTCAGCAGCCAGGTCAGCAGCCAGGACAGCAGCCAGGACAGCAGCCAGGTCAGGAAGGACAGCCATCCCAGGAACCTGGGCAGAAGCCCGAGGAGGGAGTTCGGCAGGCACAGGGAGATCCTGGGGTGCCACCTGAATTGGCTAAACTGGGAGTCAGTGCCAAGGATTGGGAGAAGCTTAAGGAAATCCTGCGTTCTGATGTTGGTGGCGCTGGAGCTGGAGGCGTCCCAGAGGATTATCGGGGCCTGGTGAAGCGTTACTTTCAGGAGGTTGCCCGAGGTGNAAAATAATCTCTCAGATTGAAATTAGTCATGGTGAATGGAATTAGAATGAGGAGAGTTTTTTTCACGGTAGGTTNCAGTCTCCTGCTATCGGCATGGAGTGCTTATGCTCAACAGATTCCCAAGACGGTTTTTTCGGAGTGGAAAAGCAAGGTGGACCCTGCCGTGGAGCGGGGCTTACNGTTTCTCGCCCAGTCNCAGGAGCGGAACGGTAGTTTTCCGGAAAACTATGGAACTTCCACCGGAATTCCGTCGCTTGTTGGGATGGCTTTTCTCTCCAAGGGGCACATGCCCACCGAGGGTCCCTATGCGGTCAACATTAACCGGTGCATCGATTATGTTCTTCAGAATCAGCAGCGCTCGGGTCTTTTCGTCGCTGGGCATGCGGGAAGTGGGCCGATGTATGCCCACAATATCAGCACCCTGTTTCTCTCAGAAGTTTCAGGGATGGTTGATCCAGAGCGGCAGGAGCGCGTTAAGAATGCCCTCGCTCGTGCTCTCCAATTAATCCTTCGCGCCCAGCGTGTCCCCAAGTCCGAGAAGAACCAGGGAGGATGGAGGTATCACCCGGGTTCACGCGATAGTGACACCTCTTGTAGTGGGTGGGCTCTNATGGCCTTACGCTCAGCGAAGCTGAACGGAGCGGCTGTTCCGGACAAGGCGATTGAAGATGCGGTTGATTACCTCTACCGTCACTATGACGACCGTCTGGGAAGCTTCGGGTATTCGGATCGTACGAGTCATAAGGAATCTCTCACCGGTATGGGTCTACTTTGCCTTGAGCTCTGTGGGGAGCACGGGAAACCGGCAACGATCAAGGCTGGAGACTTTGTCCTGAGAAACCACCAGCGGCTCCGTAACTACCAGTTCGAGTATTATGGGAATTACTATTCTGCTCAGGGGATGTTTCAGCTGGGAGGTAAATACTGGGAAACGTATGCGAACTGGATGTATGAGTCCTATCTCCCCAAGCAGCAGCAGGATGGCTCCTGGTATAGCCGTGAGGCTGGCCGGATTTACGGAACAGCTACCATGGTTCTCGCCTTCACGGTTCCCTACCGGCAGCTTCCAATTTATCAGAGAGACGAAACGGTTGATGAGGAGTAATTGCGCCGGATAACCGCGTAGAGAATGGCCTGAGAGGGGACCCAGCTCAGGGACTGGACGAGGNTTCCCTGGTTTCGCCGGGTTGGTTCCGGTTCAACTCCTCGATTACTCGCGCGGTCAGATCAGTTGCATCGCGGATATAGATGAGGGAGGGGAGCTGGGAGCTGGTCTTTCCNCCGATCTCGAACACGTGGTCGATTCCATCCTGCTGGGCTATTTTTCGAACAACTATTCGGATATCGCTGAGGAGCTTGCGGGTGACCACAACCATGCTTTCGTTGAGGATCTTGAGCTTGGCGGAATGATCCTGCCTATGTTCGCGCTTGAGAGTGGAATACTCATGATTTTTTACGAGGAAACGCTGGTAATCCTGCTGGCGCTGGCCCTTTTCACTGGCTGGGTTCTCCATGCGGCTTTTCAGGTTGCCGAGTTCCACCTCAAGGAGCTTAAGGGATTCAGGCCGCGGATCCTGATTCAGTGCCCTGCGGGCATCCCGCACTCTATTCCTCTCTGTCTTGGTGAGGTGGTAAGACTCGAATGCTTTTGCGATATCGATGGTGCCGAAATGGGGCCGGCCAGCCTCGAGAGGTGGGCTTAGCGCCCACCCCAGGACCAAGAGCAGAAAGGTTCTCCGTTCGAAAATCACTATTTTGAGAAGGANAACCTGATATTAAGGGTATCGAAAAAGATGTAAAGACCCTCGTTAAAGTCTGCATTGCAGTTACCGGGACCCTTGGCTTTTCCCGGGTGGAGGCTGTAGAGTGGCGGCGTGAACGAGCGGGTGATCATCGTTGGAGGTGGGGTGATCGGGTTGTCCTGTGCCTACTACCTCGCGCAGGAGGGAAGAGAAGTTCTCGTTCTTGAGCGTGAGAAAGAGCGAGGGAACAACTGTTCCCGGGAAAATGCAGGGATGATCGTGCCCAGCCACTTTACTCCATTGGCAGCGCCCGGTGTGGTTACGCAGGGATTGAAATGGTTACTGGATGCCGAGAGCCCGTTTTATGTCCGNCCCCGTTTAAGTCTCGATCTGGTCCGTTGGGGATTATCATTCATTTCCTGTGCCAACTCGAGGCATGTGAATGCCAGTGCCGGTCTCCTGCGAGATCTCCAACTGGCCAGTCGTGAACTGTTCAAGGATCTCTCCGGCAATTTTGACTTCGGGTTGCAGCGCAGGGGACTTCTNATGTTGTGNGAATCCACGGACTTCCTGAAGGAGGAGGAAGAGCTCGCTGGAAAGGCTCAGGAGCTGGGCCTCAAGGTTGAGGTTTGTGATCCAGACCGGTTACGAGAGCTCGATCCTGGAGTCGAAATGAACGCGCAGGGAGGAATCTGGTATGAGCAGGATTGTCACCTCAACCCGGGAAAGTTTCTCCATTGCCTGAAAGAGAGCCTGACCGCGAAAGGCGGTGAGGTGAGGTATGATTGTAAGGTCCAAGCCATTGGGGATGGAACCGTAGAGCTTGACGGCGGAGAGAGGTTACATGGAGCAGAGGTTGTTGTGGCTGGAGGAGCGTGGACTGCCAGTTTGGCAAGGTCCCTGGGAACCTGGGTTCCCCTGCAAGGAGGTAAGGGCTACTCCATGACCCTCCAGAGTCCAGGAGCTCTGCCGCAATTGTGTTCTCTTCTCGGGGAGGCCAAAGTTGCAATTACTCCNATGGGNGATTCTCTGCGGGTTGCAGGGACGATGGAGATTTGNGGAGAGGATCTTTCGGTCAACGAGCGCAGAGTTCAGGGTATTATCAAGGCGGCTTGCCGGGTGTTTCCCGGTTTACGCCNTGACGATTTTGATGGAATCCGGCGCTGGTCAGGTCTGCGCCCCTGCTCGCCTGATGGCCTTCCATATCTTGGTCGAGTTGAGGGAAGGGAAAAGGTTGTGGTGGCAAGTGGCCACGCCATGCTGGGCTTAAGTCTTGGACCCATTACGGGAAAGCTGGTTGCCGAGATCATTGCTGGGCGCTCCCCGACGATTCCAATTGAGCAACTGGCTGTTGATCGTTTTGCGTAGAGCGGAAGGGTGATTCAGGGTATTACATGCTCCCGGAACACTCGGTGGATTTGACTCTCCGGCCAAGAACCCCCAAATACTCCCTATGCCCGGTTTAACAAAGTTACAGGTAATTGACTCCCATACGGCGGGAGAGCCCACGCGGGTAGTGGTCAGCGGAGGGCCTGAGCTGGGAGGTGGAAGTGTAGCGGATCAGCGGTTGCGACTGGCTGAGGAGCATGATTGGCTGCGAACCTCTTGTGTCAGNGAGCCACGGGGTCACGATGCGATGGTTGGGGCACTGCTTTGCGAGCCAATTGAATCCGGATGCATCACAGGAGTGATCTTTTTTAATAACGTCGGATTGTTGCAGGGTTGTGTTCATGGAACCATGGGGGTAGCGGTCACTCTGGCTCACTTGGGACAGATCTCTGAGGGGAATCACCGGATTGAAACACCGGTCGGGGTTGTAGAAGTGAGCCTCGGTCAAGATGGGCTGGTCTCCGTCGAGAATGTAGCAAGTTTTCGTTATGGAGGGGAGGTGACGGTTCATGTGCCAGAGTGGGGTGAGGTATCTGGTGAGGTAGCCTGGGGAGGGAACTGGTTTTTTCTCGTGGCAGGGCAGGGCCCGCCCGTAGAGGCCCGCAATATTGATGCGTTAACGGATTTCACCTGGGAGGTCAGGAAAGCCCTCAAGCGCGATGGAATCACCGGGGAGGATGGAGGTGAGATTGATCACATCGAGGTCTTTGGTCCCCCCTCCGACCCGACAATCGCGGATAGCCGAAACTTCGTACTGTGTCCCGGGAAGGAATATGACCGTTCACCGTGTGGAACGGGGACAAGTGCCAAATTAGCTTGTCTCCATGCCGCGGGGAAGCTTGAGGAAGGCCAGACTTGGCGACAGGCCAGTATCCTTGACACCGTTTTTGAAGGGTCCGTGAGGATGGGGGATGATGAGAGGGTTATTCCAATGATTCGTGGAAAGGCGTGGGTAAATGGTGAGGCCACCCTGATTCTCAACCCCACTGACCCCTTCTGTTTTGGGGTTTAGGATTTTGGGGACGTCTCTTCACCCGAAGCGGGAACTTGACGCGGGGCGGAGGGACCGGTTCTATCCCCTCTCATGCCACTGCAAGTAGATTGGACCGGTGTATTCCCGGCAGTTCCCACCCAGTTCCACGACGATTTTTCGTTAAACCTCCCAGCGACTCAGGAGCACATCGANGCCTTAATCAAGGAGGGGGTGCANGGAATGATCATGCTCGGAACGATTGGCGAGAATTGCTCTCTATCTCTCGAGGAAAAGGTAAAGGTCCTTGAGGCGGCCGTAGAGGTCGTGGATGGCCGGGTCCCGGTGTTGAACGGAGTGGCGGAATTCACAACCGGGAACGCCTGCGATACCTCCAAGGCGGCGGAGGCGGCCGGAGTGGATGGACTCATGGTTATGCCGGGGATGGTTTACAACTCGGATGGCCGGGAAACTGTCCATCACTTCCGGTCTGTGGCCGCAGCGACCAGTCTGCCAATCATGTGCTATAACAACCCCCCGGTATACAGGGTTGATATTACACCGGAGATGTTCAAGCAGATGGAGGATGTTGAAAACATTGTCTGTATCAAGGAGGCCTCAGGGGATGTAAGAAGAATAACGGATCTCTTTAACGCTCTGGGAGACCGCTATCTCGTTTTCGCTGGCCTAGATGATGTTGCTCTCGAGAGTTTCATGCTGGGGTGCAGTGGTTGGATTTCCGGGTTGGTCGATGCGTTTCCCCGGGAAAACCGTCTGCTCTGGGATGCGTTCCAGGAGGGGAATTATGCAAGAGCTTTGGAGGTCTACCGGTGGTACATGCCGATGCTGCATTTCGACAGCCATCCGAAGTTAGTACAGTATATCAAGCTGACGTGCGCGACCCTTGGCTATGGAACAGAAACCGTGCGTGCACCCCGCCTTCCCCTGATTGGCGAGGAAAGGGAGAAAATTCTGTCGATCGTCGAGGAATGTGTGGCGACTCGCCCCTAGCAAGTAACCACTGGAAAGAGGGGGCTAGTTGGTGGTCTAATAGTCCTGAGCCGAGCGGCTGGTTCCTAGGATCCAGAGGATACCTTGTAAGCCAGACCTGCGCCTACGAGGTCGCTGATCCCCATTCCGATGGACTTGAAGAGGGTGATTTCGTCGTCATTCTGGCGGAGAGGGCCAGACCCGTCACACATTTCGGAAAGGTCGGCNACCACGTCATCCTTCTGGAAGACACCTTCTGAGATGGGCACAAGGATTTCTCCGGCTTCCTTGAAGCAGTTCGCATAGCTGTCCGCATAGACTCTGGACTTGAGGACAAGAGAGGTATCACATTCTCGTTTATCGGCATGATGGTTTCCGATGAAATCGGTGTGGGTGCCTTCGGTGATCCAGTCACCCATGACCAGAGGTTCGTGCGAAGCGGTTGCGCTGACGATGATGTCANCCTTTCTACAGGAGTCCTCGAGATCCGTGGCGACGATTACTTCTACGCCCTCCAGTTCGCTGCTCATCTCATCCACGATCTGTGNGGCGTTCGATGGCGTGCGGCCCCATACCGACACGCGTTTCAGAGGCCGGACGCTTGCATTTGCCCGGATGATATATTTTGCGAGATTGCCGGTGCCTAGCAGGAGGAGGTTCTCGGCATCCTCACGGGCGAGGAGACGAGTCGCCAGTCCCGAGATCCCAGCTGTTCTCCAGAACGTTACGGTTGTGCCATCCACCAGAGCGAGAGGTTCACCATGGGCCCTGTCAAAAAGAAGAATCTTCGAGTAGAGTGACTTATAGGGCTCCGAGTTACTGGGGAAGTAGGTAAAGGCTTTGACTCCGATCAAGTCGGTGTTCCATGAGGGGAGTACTGCGAAGGCATCGTTCGACCCTGAATGCTCATCGAGGAGGAANACATTGCGGGGAGGCATGTTGAATTCACCCGANAAGGTTTCCTGCAGGGCGTCAACGAGGGCCGGATAGCTGAGAGCGGCGTGAACTTCTTCGGGACCGATGGTTTTCATGGAAAGTAGCGCAGGATGATCCTCCTGACGTGAGAAGGGTATAATTGAACCAGGTGGGCNGGTCAATCCAGCGTCGGATTCCCCACGATTTGCTTTGGCTGCCGGGAGTGCCCCGGGTAGAACCTCTGCACCATGGACTTGCAAGGAACATCATTTATCGGAGCGGGCCGGGGATCGGGAGGTGCCGGAGAGTCTCGCGCAGTAAACCCAGCGTCTGGAGAGGAGATGGAGCCTGCCTACCTTGCTGAAGGTGAGGAAAGCGTTGAGGCGGCCTGTAGTTTGGCTGCGGCAGCTTTTGCTGACTTTCGGGAAAGAACCGGAGTCGAAAAGGCGGATTTCCTGCGATCCATTGCTGATGAGATGGATTTGGTTGAAGAGGAAATCGTTGAGAGGATGACAAGAGAGACCGGCCTGCCTGAGGGACGTTGCCGGATGGAGAAGGGGAGAACCTGCGGGCAGCTACGTCTTTTTGCAGGCCTTCTTGAAGAGGGCTCATGGGTGGATGCCCGCATCGACCATGCAGACCCTGATCGTGCCCCGGTAGCAAAACCGGACTGTCGTTCGATGTGGAGGCCGATGGGTCCCGTAGTAGTATTTTGTGCCAGTAACTTTCCTCTGGCCTATTCGGTGGCGGGTGGGGACACCGCTAGTGCTCTGGCCTCAGGTTGCCCGGTTATCGTCAAGGCCCACGGATCTCACCCCGGGACGGCAGAAATTGTTGCTAACGCAGTGCGGAGTGCAGTGGAAAAATGTGGATTGCATGAGGGTGTCTTTTCTCTGCTTTATGGCAGTGGAAGAACGATCGGGCAGTCGTTGGTGAGAAATCCTGTGGTCAAGGCGGTGGGATTCACCGGATCCAGAAATGGGGGCAGGGCNCTCATGGATGCCGCTGCCGCAAGGCCAGAGCCAATCCCGGTGTGGGCTGAGATGAGCGCGATTAACCCTGTGTTCGTTCTGCCGGGAGCGCTCCGGGAGCGGGGTGATGCAATCGCGGAGGGTTTCGTGGGATCTCTCACGCTCGGGGTGGGCCAGTTCTGCACCAATCCTGGACTGTTGATTGTGGGCGGAGAAGGTCGAACTAGATTTGCGGAGCGAATTGCGGCACTGGCAGGCGAGACTGCGCCCGCCGCGATGTTACACAAGGGAATCGCTGAAGCCTACCATCATGCATTGGAAAAGATGACGGCCAAGGAAGGGGTGGAAACACTCGCACAGGTTGCAGTAGAGGAGGGAAGTAGTCAGGGGGGCGCGGTGGTCCTTGGTGCCGACGCGACGGAATTTCTATCCGATCAGTCCATGGCTGAAGAGATGTTCGGTCCTGCGACGCTGATGGTTTCAGCTGGCGAGGAAGCCTCCATGCTGCAGGTGGCAGAAAACCTGGAGGGACAACTGACAGCTACTGTTCATGCCACCGAAGAGGACCTGGAGATGTTTGGAAAGTTGATTGCGGTGCTGGAGCGCAAGGCGGGCAGGCTGGTTTATAACGGTTATCCTACCGGTGTAGAAGTATGCCACGGAATGGTGCACGGAGGTCCTGCGCCGGCGACCTCTGATGGCCGGTCGACCTCGGTGGGGCCACGCGCAATTACTCGTTTCGCGAGGCTTGTCTGCTGGCAGGACTTTCCGGATCGCCTCCTCCCGCCAGAGTTGCAGGAAAAAAATCCACTGAAGATTTCTCGGATCGTAGATGGCAAGCGAGCCTGAATTTTGCTCGCCTCTAGGTCTTCCGCTACGAGCCCTCCGGGGCCGCCTCTAGGTTGAAATCGAGGATTACTTCCTCATTGAGGATGTTTTCTCCTACGCCCTTGAAGTTGATGTCCCACTGGTAGCGCTTGAGATCAAACTTGGCCCTGATGGCTACGGTCGTCTCGGACCGTACTACGGTGGAACTAAAGGTGACACTGTTGGTCTTGCCTTTCATGGTCAGGTTGCCGGTGATGTCATACTGGCCTTCGCCGGTCTTTTTAATCGACGTCACGTCGTAGCTGGAGATGGGGTGTGAGGGGACATCAAAGAAGTCGTCATTCTTGAGGTGGGCAGTGAGCTTTTCCTTCTCTGTGGTGATTGAGTTCATGTCGATTTCGACCTTGTGGTCATTTCCAACCGGCTCCCCATCTTTAATCGTGAAATGGCCGGAGATGTTGGTGAAGCGGCCAACCTGGGTGCCGCCATTGACTTTTGATCCAGTAAACTCGATGTAGGAATTNTCCATAAAGGCCCACTTCGCCGCTCCATCGGGTCCGGAGTCGACCGCTTTCTCGAGAGCAGGTCCCACCTCTGCATCAGCAGTCAGGTCAGCTGGATTTTCACAGGAAATGCAAACGGCACAGACAAGAGAGACGGTAAACAGGGAGAAAGGAACTTTCATGGTGGTTAAAAGGATTAAACTAAAAGCTAAGGAGAAGAGTGGAGAAGGCGAGACCGGAGCAAATATTTATCCAGGTATGGGAAGTTGACCTCATGAGCCCATGGTTCGATCTTGGCGGCAGATGGCAATCCGGACGCGGTATTACAGGAACAGGGTCACTATCGAAGAGAATGGATGTATCTTGTCTGAGTTGCCCCGCTCCCCGGGGCCGACACACAGTGTATGGGACGTTATGGCTGCTGCGGTGGGGGTTTTTGCCCAGGGACCTCGCCTGGCGATGCTTGGCTTCTCAGGGGGTGGAATGGTGGGTGCCATGAGGGCACTAGGTTGTGACCAGGAGGTCGCGGGCGTAGATTTGTGGCGCGAGGGTTTCGGGCTCTTCGAGAGTATTGCGGCGGAGTGGTGTGGACTTGTCCGTTTTTACCCCGAGGATGCGGTGACTTGGCTGAGACGGCAGCGCAGCCCCTATGATGTAATTGTGGAGGATCTCTCTGTCTCCAAGGATGGTGACACTGTGAAACCGGGGGTCTCGCTGTCCCTGCTCCCCGACCTGATGGGAAGAAAGATCACACCGGAAGGAGTCATTATCAGCAACCTCCTTCCGACGCCGGGGTTTACGTGGGAGGCGCTCATTTCGTCGTCCCGGATTGGCCCGGGGATCCTGATTGAGTTTGAGAGCTATCACAACCGGGTCCTAATCCAGGGGAGTGGGATCGGGAAGGCCCGGTCGAGCGGCCGGATCCTGCGCCAGCATATGCATATTCTCGGAAGTGCATTGGCTCAGGATATCCGGGTGCGCACGCTCTAGTCCGGGCATTGGGCGAGATAGACCGTGCTCCTTGAAGCAATGCCCTGGAGGGGGTTGGGAAATTCAACAATTCGGCTTTCCGTAGAGGGAAAGACATCTCGAAGAAGGTTTTCGAAATCTTCGTCAGGAGGGTCATCGGACCACATTGCAAAGATTCCCCCGGGATTGAGAAAGGATCGCAGGCGGCTGAGGCCGGCCAGTGAATAGAAGTCCTGATGACGCTCATGAATCAGGTTTCTGGGGGAGTGGTCAATATCGAGGAGGATCGCATCGAAGGTGCGTCCGGGGTCCTCTGAATCGAAGCCATTGTTGGCAGCAAGAGAAAAGAAGTCTCCCTCGACGAGGCGGCATCGTGGATCGGTGCTGATTTCCCGGCCCAGGGGCACAAGCTCCTGGTGGTGCCACCCGATCACAGAGGGCAGGGCCTCCACCACGAGAAGCTGGGATACTCTCGGATCTTTGAGAGCTGCCTGAGCTGTGTATCCGAGACCTAATCCTCCTACCGCCACAGAGAGTTTCTTGTTTTCTGCCGGCAGGAGAGCGAGAGCGAAGTCCGCGAGTGCGATCTCCACGGTAGTGAAGAGGCTGGACATAAGATAACCGGTTCCAAGAATGATTTCGTAAACTTCAAGGTCATCAAGAGAACGCATTCGCCGCCGTCGCAGGATAAGCGTTCCAAGAGGGGTCTGCTGATAGTCCAGTTCTTCAAAGTCCGGGGGCATGGGCGGGGATACAATGCTTGGCGAGGAGGTCTCATGCCAGCAGGATCTTGCAATCAAGGGCGTTGCACGAGTCCCTGTGCTCCTTAAGAATGCCTCTATGATCGAAATCCCGTTGTGGCGTCTGGGACTCTCGCTGATCCCAATTCTTCTCGTTGGTTGGATTTCCTTCCGTTGGGGTGGAGGAGCTGGGAGCCTCTCAGTGGCGACGGGAAGAATGGTGCTTCAGTTGTTCGCCATCGGCTATGTCCTCAGCTTCCTTTTTGGGATTCAGAGTCCTTGGCTGACTCTTGGAGTTGTGANCTTCATGATCCTCATCTCAGCCTGGATAGCGATTCGCACGGTCAAGGAGCGGAGATGGTCCTCCTATCGAGACGCGTTGCTTGCGATTGGGATTGGAGGGGGGCTGATTTACCTCCTCGTGATCTTTGGTGTGATCGCTGTCGATCCCTGGTATGAGCCAAAATATGCGATCAGTCTTTCTGGGATGGTCTTTGCCAATGCGATGACTGCAGTTACCCTCAGTGCAGAGCGGTTCGATGCAGAGCGCATGAGCGGGAAGAGCGCAGTGCATGCGCGGAATACTGCCTGGAATGCCGCGCTGATTCCCCAGATCAATACCTTTCTTGCGGTCGGGCTGGTTGCCCTTCCGGGCATCATGACCGGGCAGGTTATTGCAGGAGCCAACCCAATGGAGGCAGTGCGTTACCAGATCATGGTAATGTCCATGGTGATGGGCTCGGCTGGATTCGCAGTCGCTATTTTTCTGTCGCGGAGAGTGCGCAGCCTAGCGATCAGTGACGAAGAGGCAGAGAGGCGCCGGTAGGATTGTTTGATTCCTACTGAAAATTGCCTTCTTTCCCATGTGGGGGGCAGAGAGCCATAGCTCTCCCCGGGTTTTGCATTCCAGTCACTTTTCAAGATCGAGATTNAGTCGAATGATCGAAGGCTTCTTTCCANCTCCCCGTTCAATNTGGATCACAGTAGGAATTTTTTTNCCATTGGGTAAGCTTTGACCNGAAAGAAAGGATTGGCCTTTGCGGGCGAAGCGCATGCGNGTGGGGCTCGTTCGTTTGCCACANATCGCTTTGACGGTNTGTTTGCCGGGAGAGATGGCTTTACCCGCTTCGCTAAGGAAGGTGATCTGTAATTTTCGGTCCTTAGTGACAAAGACTTCTACGTGAGGATGAACCTCATGAATCACCCTGCCCCCGTTTGGGCCTGCCATGGAGGCGTGATCGTGGTGCTTGTGGTGGTTATGGTGCTTGTGGTCTTCCGACCTCGCCACGGTAGTTTGAAACAAAATGGCGATACACAGGGTAGCCAAACACCGGAGGATTGAGTGCTTTTGTGAGTTCTTTAGCGTTGTCATTGCTCTTTCTGTAATGATTTATGGAAGGAACCCTGTGTTACAGTTACATAAAATATACAGGGAATCGATAGAGATTTCAGAGAGACCTATTTTCGAGGGCCCTCTTCATTGCTGCCGCCACCCAAGGCTCTGACAAGGGCAAGGTGATCCCTGAGAAGGGTATGCCGGATTGCAAGCTCCTGGCGCTTTCCTTCGAGGCTGCGACGCTCACTTTCGAGAAGTTCAATTTGGGAAACGAGTCCGTTCTCAAAGGTTGCCAGGGTATTCTGGCGAGCCTCCTCCAAGGCCCGTATTTCGCGTTGCGCTGCTTCGAGCTGACGATGCCGGTTTCCAAGATTAAGATAGGATGCTTCAACTTCCCTGAAGGCGGTAATTGCCCGCTTGCGGTAGAGTGCTGCGGCCTCATTAGTGGCCGCTCGTCTTACCTTGACCTCTGCTGCTCGGGAGGGCTCATAGATCGGGATCTCGAGCTGAGGTCCAGCCGTGGCGATCCATTGACGGAAGCCGGCAAGAAGGGAAGAGCCTGTGGCTCTGGAGTTAGCCCCGAGGGTGAGAGAGGGAAGAAGCTGAAGACGTCTGGACTCTTCGAGCTGAAAGGTAGATCGCACTCGTGCCTCTGCGGCGAGGAGGTCGGGACGCTGTGCGAGAACTGCGGAACTTGTCCGGGCAGGAAGGGGAGGAGAGGGGATGGCGGATAGATGGAGGGCGGGCAGAGGAAGTGAATCTCCACCACAAAGGGTCTCGAGCTGAAGGAGCGCGAGGTCGCGGAGACGATCTAGGTTGAGTAGAGCACGTGCGAGGTTCTCGTGCTCAGCCTCCTGACGCAGCCTTGTAGTTTTGGAAATAAGCCCGGCCTTTTCTCTCGCCCGAAGGACGGTCAGGATCATCTGGTTGGCAGAGACAGAACCGGAAATCAGGGTCCGCTCTTCGTTGAGGCGCAAGATCCGGAAGTAGGCTTCGGTCACCCGGGTCGCGATAAGGAGGCGGCCGCCATGAAGATCCCAGAGGGCTGCCTGTTCTGCTTGCCGGGCAGCTTGGGTTCCAGCCCGGATACGTCCAAAGAGATCTAATTCCCAGGAAAAGGATGCAGAGTTGGCCCAGGGATCAAGATCCATCGGAGATAACCCGGTCACCCGAGACTGTTCCCTGCCGAGGAGAAGCCCACTGTCAATTCTGATGGAGGGCCAGCCGGCGGCCCGGGCCTGATGAGTCTGAGCCTGGGCCCGTTCCAGACGTTTACCCAGGATATCAAGGTCGGGGTTACGAGAGAGGGCGGTGGCGAGGTGAGAATTAAGACTGGAATCACCGAAACCTTTCCACCACTCCTGACGCAGGGAAGCACGCGCCCATGATGGGGCGTGCCTCCATTTCTCCTTCCTCGGGACCACTTCCCCGGGCTTTTGCCTTGGGAGGTGCAGCGTGCAGGAAGCCAGTAGCGCTGGGAGGAATGTGAGGATGAGTGGAAACCGATTCACTGCTTTGGTATGCTGCCTCCTCCTGTCTGGGCCATGGCAACGTGGATGCCGGTTGCATTAACGAGGAAGTTGTTCTCGTTAGACCCCTCCGCCACCTCGCCGACCACGATCAGGTAGCTGAGTTCCCGCAGGCCTCCTACTCCCCGCAATCCGGCTTTGACCGGTTTACCGTTTTCATCAATGATTTGGATTGTCGCGATGCTGGCGCGGACGACATCCGGATCGGCACAGCAGACATCCCATGGAGTCGGACACTCATCTCCGGGAATGAGGTCGCAGGAGTCGAGTCGAGTAGGATCTCCGAGAGTCAGGAGGGCTCGAGACTGGATGATCGGGTTGTCATTCCCCATGACCTTACCGGAGAGAATGATTCTGGTGCCAGGAGCAGGGTTTTGGCGTGCTTCCGAGATGCTGACTGCGCCCTCTGGGGCCTTGGGAAGAAGGATCGATGCAAGCATATCGGAAGCGGAGGTATCCAGGCTCGTATGGTTCGCCCTTTCATCTCCTCCTCCACATCCAGTGACTACGAGACAAAGAGCGATACTATAAAGGATTCTTGGGTGAATAGTCATATGGGGTTGGATGGATTGCTTTTCTAAGTAGCTCTATAGCGAGAAGGGCTGGTTGAGGATCAAGGCGACGATCAGGATCTGAGGAGAGGCCAGCAGGGGAAGGGCAAGAGCCAGCTTCCAGGACTTGGTGGTCTCCCGGAGAGCCAGGACCTCGGTATAGTCTGTTGCTGCTCCGGCCATGAGAAAGGTGAATCCGTTGCCGGGAGCTCCCGCTCGAGTGAGGAGGTCAGAGGCTAGTGGGCTGGACCCTTCAGAGCAGACCTCGATGAAGGTGGCAGCGAGGAAGGTGAGAAGAAGACCGGCTATGGTCGGGCCAAACCACTGGGCGAAGGTTGAGGGATCAAAGATTGCTCGAAGGGCCGCAACGAGGACGATACCCAGAAGAATCCAGCGCAGGATCATCCGGGATTCGGCAAGGGCCCGTCTGGAATGCTTCAGAAAAAAGGCGCGGTCGAAGGTAGCTGCTCCATACTNAGCCTTNACAGCCGGCCAGAACTGAAAGTCGGAGGGCAGATCTCTCTGGTTCGGGTTNGCAGCGAGAAAGCCGGATCGAACCAGGAACTCTGTGATGAGCCCAGTGGTTATGCCGATAAGGGCTGACAGGCCGACGATGACCAGAGTCCACTTAATACCGATCAGGGTAATGAGAATCAAGGTGGTCGAAAAGGAGTTCCAAGGGCTGGCAATGAGAAAGGCGAAGAGNTGGCCGAGGGAAGCTCCTCGCTCATAGAGCTTCATGCCCACCAGTAAAATTCCGTGGTTGCAAAGNTCTAAAAGAAGGCCGGNTCCGCAGGCGCGAAGGATGCCGCTAAATCGGCCTCCCGGACCAAGAATAGCGGTGACAAACTGCCGGGGGATCATTCCGATGACACCCACTGCTAGGATTCCCAGAAGAATCCCCCACCACATCTTGGTCGTCATTTCGAAGGCTCCATGAGCAAAGGCGGCGGTTCTTGTTCCAGCGAGAGAGTCCTGAAAGACAAGGTGAACGAGACACGCGATTCCGACTGCTGAGAGACAGAACCAGAACAGCCAGTCGATCTTGCGTCCAGGAGAGCAGCAGGGGGACTGACCCGGTGGTTCGGGTGCGGGTTTGTTACAGCAGGATGACATCGTTGGAAGAGTCAGGAAGAGTCAGGAAGAGCGCAGGGCAAGGGGCAAAGCGGGCTGGAGGCAGCGTAGGGCTGGAGGAAGCGTGCCCAGAGTTCCGAGCACGATCCCGGTAATCAGGCCGGTCATAATAATAGAGGGAGTGAGCTCTACCGTGAAGGTGCCGAGGGAGAATGGAATGTGTATCCCATCGAGGAAGGTCAGGGCGACGGTAAAAGCGAGGAGGGCCCCGGCAAGAGTCGCCAGGAGAGATTCCTGAATCAGAGAGAGAAGAAGAGCTCTNCGTGTGTAGCCGATGCATTGCAGGCTAGCCATTTCGCGAATCCTTGAGGCGAAGGCGGCATAAAGGGTGTTGAGCCCCCCGAAGAGAGCGCCGGCAGCCACGAGAGCGGCGGTAATCCAGACCATAACCCGGATTGGCGCATAAAACGTGCTGAGTTTATCGTAATACTGATCCTCCCGGATTGCAGAGAGCTCAAGGTCATTGCGNTGAAGGGTAAAGACATGGACGTCATCAAACTCTGCATCATCGAGGCGAAGATAGACTGCAGAGAGGGAGTCTCGCTGGGTAAGGGCGGCAAGGTCGTTGCGGTCGAACCATACCTCCGATTCAAGGACGGTCCCAGCAGCCTCGAAGATACCCGAAATACGGAATTCATCCCGGCCAAAGAAGAGCCGCGTTCCGGGAACAAGATCATCGGCAGGAACTCCAAAGCGCCGATGTAAGAAGCGCCCTATCATTACCTCTCCCGGGCGGGGAAAGGCACCCTCAAGAATCCGGACGCGATGATGCACCAAGAGGGCCTTTTCGGTGACCCCCCTGAGCAAGGAGGGCTTTTCCGATCCTCCGACGATCCCAAGGGGCGCCATATAGACAATCTCACCCGAGGCAGCAGTAATGCCAAGAGGACTGGCGAGGCCGGCGACGGCAGTAGAGGCTGCTGCTTCGGNNTCAAGTTGAACCTCGGAGCGCTNAACACTCTCTTCGCTGCCTGTCCCCACNAGGATCACATTCTTACTTGAGCCCGAGGTCTCTAGCACCCGCTCCATACCGTGATTGAGGGNAGTTGCGGCAATTACCAAGAGTACCACCAAAGCGCTACCACCGACCGTCTGAATAAGACGGCTGGGATCACGGAAAAGGTTCCTGATGGCGTAGGTAATGGGAAGCATGGGTCAAGGTGTGGTCTAGAGAGGTTCAGCCTGCATTCAGTGATTCCACGAGAGGTTGACGGGACGCGCGCCAGGCGGGGTAGAGCGAGGCAGTGAAACCGAGAGCCAGGGCAACCAGTAATCCATGAAACAGGACAGTAGCGCTTGGAGTNATAGCAAGGGTCAGTCCCTCATTTCCCAGAGTGAAGGACTGCCAATGGAGGAAAAGGACAGCTGATCCGACTCCGAGGGCACCTCCAAGGAGTCCAAGAAGAAGGCCTTCGCAGGTAATCAGGCGGGCGATGCGGAAGCGGGAAAAACCAAGNGTCTGGAGGACTGCAGTTTCCTTGAGGCGGCCACGCACGATGAGCAGGACCGCATTGGCAACCAAGGCGAGCACCGCAGCCACTGCCCCGAGTCCAAGCCAGTGGGTAAACCCAATGAGTTCAATCATTTGCTTGGCGGTTTCTGCAAAGAATGCCTTCTNGGGGCGAGTCACCGTCGGGTGGGAGTCGGAACTAAATATGGCATCGATCTCCTGGGCCACAGGGTCTAGAATCTCGGCAGATTCAACTTTGACGTTGAACTGGGTGACGGTCCCTAACCCAATCTTGGAAGCCTGCTGGAGAAAGGGAAGGTGAACATAGGCCACGTTGTTATCCTGGACTTCCTGGGATTTGATAATCCCTGCGACGTAGACGTTGATACCTACTGCTTCAAACTGGTCGCCGGTTCGGAGTCCCCGGCGTTGAGCAAAGGTTTGTCCTACCAGGGCAGCGTCGGTGCGCTTAGTCCAGTCTACCGCTGAACCATCGACCACCTCTAGGTCTGGGTTGTACTCGAGCAGGCTGCCGGGGGGCACACCACGGAAGGTGATGACATCGAGGCTAGCNCCGCAGTTGTTGACCGCGATCTGGATGGGAATGGCCTGACGCACTCCCTCGACTTGCTCAATGGCAGCGAGGTAGTGCTCCGGGAGGCGGGAGGTGGAAGGGCAGAATCGGTTTTCCCGGTAGACGACGAGAGTGGTATCATCTGCTCCAGATCTGGTCACTTTTGCAAGGGATTGCTGCATTGTCTCCACGGTGGTGAACAGAAACATGCCGGTCGCAACTCCAGCCATGGTAAGGAAGGAACGAAGCCGGTATCGGAAGATGTTCTTGAGAGCGAGGGAGATCATGATGGCCGGAGAATAGTTCGAGATTTTATTGAAGCTGGCTGACGAGCTGGCCTTTTTCGAGGTNGAGGGCACGGTCCGCTACCGCGGCAGCCCTCGGGTCGTGCGTAACCATTACGATAGTCTTATCNAGATCGCGGGACAGGGAGCGGAGCAGGTTGAGGATCGTTTCTGCTGATTCCCTGTCCAGATCCCCGGTTGGTTCGTCAGCTACGAGCAGTCCGGGGTCATGGACGATGGCCCGGGCGATGGCGACTCGCTGCTCCTGCCCGCCGGAGAGCTCGTTGGGNCGATGGTGCATCCGGTCNGAGAGCCCTACGAGTTCGAGAGCTGTTTCTACCCGGGTCCGGCGCTCGGACCGGGTGAGTGATTGCAGAAGAAGGGGGAGTTCAACGTTTTCATAAGCGGAGAGAATGGGGACGAGATGATAGAGCTGGAAGATGTATCCGACGTTTACGGAGCGCCACTTAGTCAACTGGGCTCGAGACAAAGAACCCAGATCCTGGGAGTCGATAATGAGTTTCCCACCGCTAGCGGCATCAATCCCGGCAATCAGGTTGAGAAGGGTGGTTTTCCCGGAGCCCGAGGGGCCCATAAGGGCAAGGAACTCACCCCTTGAGACTTCAAGGCTCAGNTTGTCCAGAGGAGTGATGACATTCTGACCCTTGGTGAAGGACTTGGTCAGGCTGTGAATCTGGATAAGGTTGGTCGACATCGGGTCAGAAGGTTGGATCTGATTCAGTTTGTTCACGGACTGGGAGGGAGTTTGATCCGTTGGTTCTCCTCAAGGTCATCGAAGGGAGGGAGGACAACCTGGTCCCCCGGTCTCAGGCCCTCGATAACCTGAATATGCCCCTCGCGTTGATCTNGTCCGAGGGTGAGAGTCCGGACTCGTATGCGGTCCCCTTCNACAAACCAGACCCGGGCCGATTGCTGTGACCGGTCAAAGAGAGAGTCGACTCGGACAAAGAGGGCTAGATTCTGGGNAGCTCCACTGCCNCCTACNGGTCCGTCTGTCNTATTGCCGCCGGGGTGGAAGGCTGCTCGGACCAGCATTGCTGGGCGCAGGCGGGGGTCGGGNTGGTCAAAACGAACCTTGGTCTGGAGGGTATTACGCTGCAGGTCTGCTTCGCCTACTATCCGGGTTACTTCTCCCATGAACCGGGTATCCGGGAGAAGGTCAGTGGTGAGGGTGACTGGTTGGCCAATCTGCAGGGAGGCCGCTTCGGAAAGGGGAACATCGATGCGGGCCTGCAATTTGTTGGGATCATAAAGCTCGGCGATGACTGCGCTTTTGGGGTCATCGCTCGCGAGCATACGCTTTTTGCCGGGCTCAGCGTGGAGATGAAGAACGATCCCATCGATGGGGGCTCTGATGATTGTTCGTTCAAGTGCAAGTTTCTTGCGGGCAAGTTCGATCTGGGCCGCTTTGATTTTAGCATTTACGGAGAGTTCCTCGAGATTGACCTTGTTGATTTTGGCAATCACACCGGAGAGCTCAGCAGTTGCCTCGTCGATGACCGCTCTCTGGGCGTCAACCTTGAGCTTTGCCTGCTGTACTTCCAAGGCAGAGACTGATCCGGCCGGAACTGAGCTAAGCCGGGTCGCCACGTCAAGAAGCTCGGCATGGAGTGCCTTGGCCGCTTCGATTTTTTTCTGAACGGCTTGCATCTCGGCATTGAGGACTGGGAGCTGTGCACAGTGGGCGANCTTCGTGGCGTCGAGCGTGGCAATGGACTGGGTGGCATGCTGGACATCCAGCTGGGCGTCATCATCGATGAGGGAGGCGAGAATTTCGTTCTTCTTAACGTGCTCACCTTCGAGGATGAAGACCTCATTGACTACTCCGCTAATGAGAGCGGGGACNTGAATGGCGTATGGATCTGGTTCTACCCATCCCGAGGATTGAAAGAGGAGTTCATCCCTGTTGGCTTTCANGGGAGATTCAGACTCCTCGGTCGTACTCTTTCCGAGTTCGAGNCGGATAGCGACGACGGGCGCGATGGTCACTTCGGTGGCGGGAAGAAGACGTGAACCGAACATCAATCCGAAAATTACAATAAAGGCGATGAGCAGGCCAATAGGGAGGAGAAGAGCGGGCAGAGNTCNCCGTCCGGACGAATTAGAANCAGGGGAAGAGTCCTGAAGGGAAGTAAGTTTCTCGAGAGTCATGGAANGTTCCAGGGTTGGGAACGGGNAGGTGACCGGGAAGATGCCGNTCGGGTTGNGNGAATGCGACGCTGCNAGNAGCAGCGAACAAGGTTACCGAGACAGCATTAGTGCTGTCGGTTCCATGAAGNTCAAAGCCTCAGGATCGTCGTCCGAATCAGAACGGAGAGGGCCTTGGATGGCGGAGATCCGCGGATCGAACCGTCGAGAAAGACGANTGGTTGAGCCGGTAGGATCTCGCTCTGGATACCCATTGGGAGTGCTACAGGAGCCTCCTTGCCTTGNGGGCAGTGCGATTGGGAGCCTGACCAGTTGAAGTGGCCAGGGTCNAGAGACAGGACGATCAAGCAATTCTGGCGTGATTTGATATCTCCGGGAACCTCTGTNGAGCAGCAACCAGAAANGGGGCTTTCGACGGCGCATTCTTGCTGGCAGCACTCTCCATTGTTCAAGGTCAGATCCTGTTCACAGGGGCAGAAGGCGAACGCAGGGATACGCAGGGCGATGAGAAAGATCATCGCCACGGTCAGGCCAGTTCCTGTTACTCTGCGGAGCACAGAGCCAGCTTACCACGGTTAGCAGAAGGGTCAATTCCCTCAAAACCTTTGGAGGGGAGACTTTCGGGCTGATTTCAGGTCAGGAAAACAAGATAGCCATTGACTGAGAAACTATATTTCTATAGTTCGATAAATATGGAAATAAAAAACGCGGTGCAGGCACTGACTTCTCTCGCGCATCCCTCACGCCTCGAGGTTTTTCGTTTGCTGGTCCGGTCAGGAAAGCTCTGCGCTGGTGATTTGGCCGAAACCTTGGAAGTCGCAAAGCCCACTCTCTCATTCCATCTGAAGGAATTGAGTCGGGCAGGGTTGATCGAATCGGAACGAGCAGGCCGCGCAATTTATTACGGGGTGTGCGTCCCCGGGTTCCGGCAACTGGTGGACTTTCTGTCCGAGGATTGTTGTCAGGGCCGGCCAGAACTCTGTTTTGCGTCATCGGAGCAGATGGAAAAGGTTGAGTCCTGCTGCTGAAGACAACCCAAGAAATTTGAGAGCAAATGAGTATACGAGTCGGAATCAATGGATTTGGAAGAGTGGGTCGCCTTGGGTTCAGGGCCGGGTGGGATGATGAACAGATAGAGATCGTTCATGTCAATGAGGTCAAGGGTGGGGCTAAAATGGGTGCGCACCTCCTCGAGTATGANACNGTNCATGGNCGCTGGGATCGAGATATTGAAGCGGAGGAGGATCGCTTTCGGGTAGAGGGGAGGGAAGTGACTTTCAGCGAGAAGTCNACTCCCGGGGAGGTTGACTGGAAAGGGATGGGGGTCGACCTGGTAGTGGAGAGCTCAGGGGCCTTTCGGACCAGAGAGGTGCTTGAACCCTACTTTGAGGGAGGCGTGCGTAAGGTCGTGGTGGCAGCTCCGGTCAAGGAGGCGCTGAATATTGTGATGGGCTGTAATGACGACCTCTACGATCCAGCGCTACACGACCTGGTTACTGCTGCTTCCTGCACTACCAATTGCATCGCGCCGGTGGTGAAGGTCATCAAGGAGAAGCTGGGGATTGTCCATGGGTTGATCACGACCTTGCACGACGTGACTAATACCCAGGTGGTCGTGGATGCTCCTCACAAGGACTTTCGGAGAGCGCGCTCCGCACTGAATTCTCTGATACCTACCACGACGGGTTCTGCCACGGCCATCACGATGATCTACCCTGAATTGAAGGGTAAGTTGAATGGGCTGGCAGTTCGTCTTCCACTTCTCAATGCCAGCCTCACGGACTGTGTGTTTGAGCTCGCCCGGCACACGACAGCGGAGGAGGTCAATCAGTATCTTAGAGAGGCTGCTGATGGAGATTTAAGTGGGATACTCGGCTTTGAGGAGAAGCCCCTGGTGTCCACGGATTTTGTGAATGATCCAAGATCGGGAATCGTGGATGGTCCTGCAACCATGGTAAACGACGGGACNCAATTGAAGCTCCTCGTGTGGTATGATAATGAGACCGGATACGCCTGCCGGATGATGGACCTGGTGGCCAAGGTCGCGGGATCCATTAACTGATCTGATCTCCTCTTGTTCGTTTAAGAGGGCCGGGAGTATGGAAAGACGAAGCTACGCTATTGTTACGGCGTCCTACTGGGGCTTTACACTGACGGATGGGGCCTTGCGGATGCTGGTCCTGCTCCACTTTCACTCCCTCGGNTATTCTTCTGTNCAACTGGCATTTCTTTTTCTGCTCTATGAGGCCTGTGGGGTAGTGACGAACCTGCTCGGCGGGTGGATAGGGTCCAGATTTGGACTGAAACTAACCCTCTTTTCAGGTCTGGNGACTCAGGTGGTTGCTCTCCTGGCGTTGTCGCTTGTTCAGCCGGGCTGGCTGGAGGTTCTCTCCGTTACCTATGTCATGGCTGCTCAGGCGCTCTCGGGAGTCGCTAAGGACCTCACCAAGATGAGCTCTAAAAGCGCGGTCAAGTTGCTGATTCCGGCCCTCGGGAGCCAAGATGCGGAGAACCGTGCCCTCTTCAAATGGGTGGCNGTCCTCACNGGTTCTAAGAATGCGCTCAAGGGCGTGGGGTTCTTGCTGGGGGGCGTGCTGCTCGGCTGGCTTGGCTTCCAATTGACCCTCTGGCTTATGGCTGGGGCGCTCTNNGTNNNCCTGCTGNNNGGCNTNCTGACCATGNGACAGGATCTCGGNAGNTCNAAGGNGAAGGTGAAATTCACTCAGCTCTTTTCCAAGAGCCGGGAGATTAATTATCTCTCGTTTGCGCGGTTTTTCCTCTTTGGCTCTCGAGACATATGGTTCGTGGTGGCATTACCGGTGTTTCTGAAGGAAACTCTGCAGTGGAGNTTTGCGGCAGTGGGAGCTTTCATGGCGGCGTGGGTTATCGGCTACGGNCTGATNCAGGCAGGGGCGCCTGCACTTCTGCGGCACGGGGGGGCTGGTTCTGCCTTGAGATGGGCAGGGATCCTTACGGCAGTAACAGGATCTCTGGCGTTGGCGGTGGAGATTGAATTCCNGCTNGGAATCGTGGTGTTGGTAGGGCTGGCGGTCTTCGGAATGGTCTTCGCGGTCAACTCAGCAGTGCACTCCTACTTGATTCTGGCCTACACCGACTCAGACGAGGTGGCCCTGAACGTCGGATTCTATTACATGGCGAATGCAGGAGGTCGCCTGATTGGAACCCTTCTCTCCGGGGTGGTCTACCTCTCTCATGATCTTCAGGGCTGTCTGTGGGTCAGCACTGGATTTGTGGCGATGGCGACGGCCCTTACTGCTTTGCTCCGAAGGCAGGCAAAGTTGGGTCCTGTGCTCGAGGGGGCTGAGAAATGAAAAGGGCGGNGAGGTCGAAAACCTCACCGCCTTTGATAAAAGGGAAGCTTCTAGTTGGCGCTCACGCTGACATTGTCAATCGAGAGTCCACTGAAGGCGTCTGCTGAGCTGTCACTGGTGAAGTTGAATTCGATGAGGATGACTTCGCCGAGGGCTGCGGGATCGACAGGGATCTCGATAGTGTTCCAATCCGTATCAAGAATTGTCATGTTCACATCAACGGCAGCTCCCAGCTGGACTTGATCTGCCGCACGAAGGAAACGAACGGAGGCGATATCACCAAAACCATCTGCGTCGCGGAAGGCTTCGAAGGTCAACTCTGCCTCCGGGATTCCAGATAGATCAATGGAAGGAGAACGCAGTGAAATATCGGAATCCGCACCGTAATCCCCTAGGTTGCTACTCCAGGCGTTCAAGGATCCGTCAGCCCCTTCGAGCGGACCGGTCGACCCGACAGGGCTCCCGAGTTCCCAAGCGGTATCGCCGGCTGGGTCATTCACCAGGGTGGTCCATCCTTCGGCACCGCTTTCGAAGTCGTCTTCGAAAAGGGCGGGCACCGGTCCTGCGAGCAGGTGGAAGATCCTCAGGGGATCTCCTGGATTTGGAATGCTGTGATTGTTCAGGGGCACCGTAGCAGTCAGATTCTCGAGACTAGGAACTGGAGTCCACGCTTCAGGGAGTCCATCCCCCTCCGGATCTGTTGAACTGACCACGGTGTAAACCTCGGAGGCATAGCTGTTCCACTCGAAGTTAAGGGTATCGCCTCCATCCGCAGACGATACCGAGAAGTTATGAGGATCAGGCGAAGTGGTCGTGATAGACAGGTTGTCGATCAGCACAGTCTCGGTCGCGCCCCCGGTCCTTGCGGAGAAAGCCCAGATGTAGGAATCGTCAGCTGTAAAATCGGGGATCTCCAGATCCACAATCTCGATTGGATTGGCCAAGCCTGTGAGGTTGGCACTGAGAGTTCCAGCATCGCCATCCCAGGAGATGGTCGCCGTTCCACTCAGGCTTCCACCATTCGGAACCGGCCGGCCCTGAAGGAAGAAAAGGTCTGGATGCACGGTGTTGTTGGTTGCCACATTCAGTCCTCCTTCGCCGGCTCCGTTGTCGTAGCTGTCAAATTCAACTGAGATCCATGGGATGTCAGTGCCCCACCCTTCTTCCCCAGACCCATTGGCATCATTGGGGGTCGCGCCAGTTGGATTGGTGAGTGGAGGGATTGCTCCATAAGAGACGGAGAATCCATCAGCCGGGTCACCACCTGCAGTGACGGTATAGTCGAAGGTCATGGTCCACGAGTCAGCTGATCCACCAAGTGCTGGCGTCCGGAAGGAGGCGTAAGTGCTTCCTTGGCCATTCTGAGTCAGGCGGAGCTGTCCATCCTGAACAGAGGCCGGGCCGTTGTTGCTGCCAATCTGGCTACCATCGCAGAGATCGGTGGTTCCATTTGGGAATCCATCGAAATTTTGAAGGTAGGCACCCGCACTGGGCCCGAGTCCGCCAGCTTCGTTGGGATCTGCTCCGCGGACAACTTCGACTCCGTCAGGGCAGAGGTCGCCATCACTATCGACGGAGAAGGGGCTAGTCCCGGTATCAGTAGTGTCGACGAAGATCCCGCTGTTTGTTTCTACGCCATCGCGGAGTCCATCTCCATCGGTGTCAGGATTGAGTGCATCAGTGCCCGTGTCGGTAGCCCCGACGAAGGTTCCTGTTCCGCTCTCCACTCCATCAGAGAGGCCGTCATCATCAGTATCAGGATCGGTAGGATCCGTGCGGGCTAAAAGCTCTTCTCTATCGGTGGATCCATCATTATCAAAGTCATCTGCTCCTGACAGCTGATTAAGATCATTGATTAAAGACCATGAAGTTTCCCATGCATCAGGCAAGTTATCGTCATCGCTGTCTTCTGCGTTTGCCGCAATCGGATAAACCTTCGGGCTTCCATTGGCGGTATCACCTAGTGCTACGATCCCGGGAATACCGGGGCCGCTAATGGCGATATCAGTCCATTCGCCTCCGCCCTGCTCACCAAACACGTTATCGAAGGGAAAAATCCCGGGAGTTGTGATGGTGAAAGGCTGAGTGCGTTCGGCGCAACAGTTCACATCATCCGCGATCACCGTCCCGTCTGCGGTGTTCATGACGAAGTAATTGGTGTCATCGGAGACGATGTGGATGGTATAATCCCCGGCAACGTATTCGCTCATGTCGAGATACCCGTTATAGCGAACCGTAAAGTTGTCACCGCCACCATCAACGAAGGGGCTGTTCCGGATAGAAAAGTTCCCTCCATTTCCATGGCTCGTCCAGGGCGCGATCGCATCAACAGACCGATTTGGCGCAGGGTTTCCTGAAACGTGAATATTGTAATTATCCAGGCTTTGTCCGTTCAGGATCGTGCCAGCGTTATACTTGTTCTCCTGATAGTCGATTCCCTCTCGAGTGAAGTCCGGACCATAAGATCCGGGTGCCAGCTCGTTGATTGGAACAAAAGACGGCTGGACGATAATGACGCCGGGAGAACTTGCTGGGTTATTGGGATCAAAGTTCTCATCGATTTCAAGCCCATCTCGGGCGCCATCTCCATCAGTATCGGCATTGAGAGGATCAGTGCCGGTGTTGCTGGCGCTAACAAAAGTTCCGGTGTCAGTTTCTACTCCATCAAGCAGACCGTCACTGTCACTATCACTGCTTAAGGGGTCTGTTCCAGCGGTGGCCTCGTCTCCATCGCTAAGGCCATCGTCATCAGTGTCATTGTCAGTCGGGTCCGTGCCTGCGGTGAATTCAGCCACATCGGTAGATCCATCTTGATCGAAATCACCAGTAGCAGTGAGCTGATCCAGGTCATCAATCCCATCCCATAACGTTTCCCATCCGTCGGGCAATTGATCTCCGTCGGAATCACTGGCGTCTCCAATGATAGGATAGACTGATGGGCTTCCATTCTCTGTATCGCCAAGGGCCACGATTCCGGGAATACCGGGACCACTGATGGCGATATCTGTCCATTCTCCGCCACCTGCTTCGCCAAAGACGTTGTCAAAGGGGAAAATGCCGGGGATTGAGATGGTGAATACTTGTGTTCGTTCGGCGCAACAATTCAAATCATCAGCAATGACTATCCCGTCAGGCGTATCCATGATGAAGTAGTTGGTGTCATCAGAGACAAGGTGAATTGTGTATTGACCTGGCGAGTAACTGCGCATGTCCAGATATCCGTTGTAGCGAACCGTGAAGTTGTCACCGCCACCGCCAATAAAGGGGCTATCGCGGAAGGAGAAGTTCCCACCTGGACCGTGGCTCGCCCAGGGGACTACTGCATCGACTGAGCTATTAGGGGCGGGGTTTCCAGACACGTGAATGTTGTAGTTATTCAGGCTTTGTCCGTTTAAGATCGTGTTAGGGTTATATTTGTTCTCTTGATAGTTGAGTCCCGACTGGGCCAGATTTGGCGCGTATACTCCACTCTGAGACACATTGATTGGAACAAACGAAGGCTGCACCGTGACGGCCCCCGGTGTGCTGTTGGGGTCATTGGGATCGGTATTTTCCGTAATCTCGAAACTGTCAGTGGCACCGTCGCCATCACTGTCGATCACTAGGGGGTCAGTGCCGGTGTCATTGGCATCGACAAATGTGCCGGTGCCGGTTTCAACGCCGTCCAGAAGGCTGTCACCATCGCTATCTGGGTTGGCGGGATCGGTTCCAGCGGCCTTCTCCTCGCCATCGTTGGATCCATCCTCATCGGCATCCGGGGCAGTCGGGTCGGTGCCGTCAACATACTCCTCGGGATCGTTCACGCCGTCCTGGTCGAAGTCGCCGGGACCAAGCTGGGTCAGATCTCCGGGAAAGAACTGCTCCTCGTATCCGTCAGGAATATTGTCCCCATCAGAGTCGAGGCTCGCGTCAAAGCTCTCGAGATAAGCTCCCCAGCTCTGGCCGGCATCATCGATATCGAACTCCGCGGGAATACCACTGCTGATTCCGAAGACGCTGGTGTATCCGATTCCACCGAAGTCCGCGGTGTTGGTGGAGAAGTCATTGTAGTAGCCGAATCCGATATCCGCTGCGGACTGGGCCCCACCGCCGTCCTCGGTCAACCAGATGTCCACGTTGAACCAGCCTCCAGCTCCAAAGTTAAAGTTGGCGTAGGTTCTTACGTCCCATGCGACGTCAGTGTGCTGCTGGTCGTTTCCCTGAGAGCTCAGATCCGTTGCCCCCGAAATCGGAGTGGCAACGATTTTGACGCGGTCATCGTAGTTTTCCGTAAAGGCGAAGATCCCATCTTCATCATAAAACTGGAACACGTAGACGATATCATGGTTGTCACCGAGGAGGTCGGTTCCGAGCCCTCCGGGTTCCTGGTCGACATCGATTCCCTCGATGAGAAAAGATTCTGGGTCATCAGGGTCTCCGAACGGAGGAAGCTGATCAACGTTTTCGGGAAGAGCCCCAGTAAAGTCTGCGGCTGGGAGGTTGTTTGTTTTACGGTAGAGTACTCTCTCGGGGTTGTGGTCGGCAACGACGACGTCGCTTGCGAAGAGGGCCATGGAGGCAAGGAGTGCTGCCTGTTTAAATGCTTTGGCGGAAACCTTCATAGTGTGTCGGGAGGTTGAGGTAGGAGTTGGAGAGATTTGGGGTTTTTACAGGGGACCGCGCGGGCAAAGGCTGGTCCGGCCATCAGGGTCTCAAGTAACCTCTTCGTGTTCAATCGAATTGTAGAATGGATCCCTGACTTTTACATATGGGTAGACATCTCAGAGAGCTTTATGGTTCTGGTAAGAAATCTGACTTCCGATGCAAAGAAAAAGGCGGTGGAGCCTCAAGGACTCCACCGCCTGTTGATTCGAAAGAATCGAGCCTTTCAGAGGCTTACTCGATCGGTCCCTTATAGACCTTGACGAGCAGGAATGGCTGCTGCGCCGCCGTGAACGGAAGAGCCAGAGGTCCAACCGTGACGTTGGCGTCAGGAGTCACGAACTCGGATCCTGCAAGGGCAATGTAGTTCACTCCGTCGAAGCTTCCCTGGACGTGGTAGGTCTCGCCTGGGGTCAGGTTCTCAAGGGTAATGTTGCCTGCGCCGTTCTCGTCGAAGAAGACGTTCACAAGGCGCTCCGCTGGAGCCTCCACACCGGAACCGATGATGTAGACTGGTGGGCTGCCGTTCTCGGTGTCTCCGAGGGCCACGATCCCGGTGATACCAGGTCCGCTGATGG
>PBTP01000057.1 GCA_002729275.1 Roseibacillus sp.
CGATCCGGGACCACCGCCTCGTAGCGCGACTCCCACATTCGGATGTTTGACGCTGATAGTCCTGTCCTGCGGGCCACAGCGCCTATGCCGAACGTCTGGCGGGTTCCATTTTGCATAATTGTCCACCTTAGCTCAGAACGCGTATTTCTCCACAGGAAATGCACATAATGGCAAAAACTTCTATTTTGTTTATATATGATTGAAAAAAATGAGGACTGAAGAATAGGTGTTTAGATTTTGATGCCCAATATTCTCGACAGGAACTATTCGAGCCAAATGCTTCAAGCGGAGCAGATTCAGGGGTTGGGTCAGGTTACCTCCTTAAGAGNGGGACGGTTCTCCCGGAAATATGGCGGTCAGGCNCCCNGNGCNGGCTTCAGNGGGCCCTTCCNGCACCAAGGGCGACATTTTAGCTAAAATCTCAAACCAACGAGAAAACATGAACCTAGACTACACAACACTAGCGACCTCCGTTTCTGGGGGTCTTGGCGTATCGGAGATCACCCAGTATTTGTTCTGGGTTGGTACCGTTGCAATGGCGAGTGGGACCGCATTCTTCTGGCTTTCGAAGAATGATGTCCTTCCGAAGTACCGTGGGACACTGATTGTCTCCGGCCTCATCACCGGCATAGCGGCTTTCCATTACTACCGCATGGCAGGCATATACGCGGCGGGGGAATTCCCGACCGAATACCGCTACATTGATTGGATTGTCACTACCCCCCTGATGCTAATCAAATTTCCGATGCTGCTGGGATTGGGTGCACAAGGCAAAAAGTGGCTGGCTCAGCTGGTGGTTCTCGACGTCATCATGATTGTGACGGCCTATATTGCTGAAGTGTCTGAGATCGGTTCTGGCAACTGGTGGATGTTCTTCATTATCGCAGTAATCGCGTGGGCCGCGATTATTGGCATTCTCTTNAAAGGGATTGGTGGNGCCATTGAAGGTGCAGCCGCTCCCATCGCAAAGGGGTTGAGACAAATGCGTCTGTTTATCGCCGTAGGTTGGGTGATCTACCCAGTCGGATTCCTTCTAGCGCTGGCGGGACCAGATGGTGGGAGTATCCGGGAGATCGCTTACAATATTGCCGATGTAATCAACAAGGTCGGCTTCGGGCTTGTAGCCTATTACGCCGTGAAAACGATGAGTGCTGTTGAGCGGCAGGACGCCTAAGGCCCTCTGCTGCGGCGAGCAGCTTTCCCCAAACCTGGCAGACCGGCGGTGGTGTGATACCGCCGCCGGTCTCGCTGACTTAAGGGCTGATGAATCACCGAAACCTCATTTATTTCCTACCTCCCTTCCTTCTGGGAGTCCTNGCTGTCGTTGGGGGTCTTGTGCCGGGGTGGGTGGATGCTTGGTGGTTTTTGCCTTTTCTCATTTCGGCCGTCTTGATCGGCCTTCCACACGGTGCTGCGGATTGGGGCGTGCTCAGGCGACTGGTAGGACGGGAGAGCCGGCCAACGGCATGCGTATGCGTCCTCATTTACTCTCTTCTGCTCGTCGCGTCAGCCTGCGCCGTATTTTTGATTCCAGCTCTGGGACTCGGAATTTTTCTCCTCGTCTCGGCTTGGCATTTCGGTGGAGGCGATTCTCACGACTTTCAAAACCAGTTCGGACTGAAAAAGCGAAAGGGACTGCTCATCATCGTGGCAGCCTCTCGCGGAACTCTCATCGTTACGGCACCCTTTCTCTTTCGCTTTGGTGATATGTTCGGGATATGTGAGTCTTGGTGCGTCATCCTAGGTGCTGGATGGATCCCGAGCCACCTCAGTGATGCCTTTGAGACAGCGCTGCAAGTTGTTTTCGGGCTCGCTGCCGCCTTGGCTGCGGTCAGCATATTGTGGATTCTATTCTCCGGGGGCAGAAAGCCTGCCGTCTGGCTTGCTCTTGAGACGGTCTTGCTACTCGCCAGTTTTTCCTTGCTGCACCCTCTGTTCGCGCTGGGATCCTATTTTCTGTGTTGGCATAGCCTTCGGCACCTGACCCATCTTCGCATCCTTTGCGATGTTGGGAGACGATCGGGGTGGCTGCTTCGTCTTTCGGGGCCTTTTATGCTGCCTTCCCTCCTGGCGATTGTGGCTCTGGGGTGGGGAACCGGAAGCCTCAAGTCCCCAGAGCAGGGCGCCATCATTCTTTTGATCTTCTTTGCAATTGTAACTCCGGCTCATCAGTGGCTGGTCAGTCGGGAAATACAGTCTCCCAGCCCGGCTTAAATTTTTTCCTTTGGAAGACAACGGAAAGGATCTCTACTCCAGAATTACATCGGTTATGCAGCACAAGAATAACTCACGTCACGTTGTCGTCGTGGGCGCCGGCCCGGGGGGGTTGACCTCCGCGATGATCCTCGCGCACCGAGGATTTCGAGTCACCGTNGTGGAAAAAGGAGACCGGGTGGGGGGAAGGAATGCTGAGCTTCGTGCCGGGGACTACTCTTTTGACACAGGGCCCACCTTTCTCCACCAGCGATTTACCCTCGATGAGGTGTTTGCCGAGGCAGGGAGGGAGCTCGATAAGGAGTTGGAGCTCGTCCTGCTTGACCCGATGACCCGTTTGAGCTGGGGAGATAAGAGCCTCGAGACGACCTGTGACCCTGTAAAAATGGGGGAGGAAATTGAGCGCAAATTTCCGGGAGAAAGCGGTGGTTTTCACCGGTTCATGCACGACCATGAGGCAAAGCTAAGGGTCCTTTTCCCCTGCCTGCAGAAGCCGTACACCCGGGCTGCTGACCTCGTAAGTCCAAAGCTTCTCCGAGCTCTTCCCTACGTGGCAACCGGCGAAAGCGTGTTCAAACTCCTTGAGCGATATTTCACCGACGAGCGACTTCGGCTGGCCTTCACGTTTCAGTCGAAGTANCTCGGGATGTCCCCATGGAAGTGCCCAGCCCTGTTTAGTATTCTTGCTTACTTAGAATACCGGTTTGGCGTCTACCACGTGCAGGGCGGCCTCTGCCAGATCTCGGAAAAAATGGCGGAGCTAGCGGAGGCAGATGGGGCAGAAGTTCGACTGGATTCCCCNGTCGAGCAGGTGCTTACNGCGGGGCGAACCACAACCGGGGTTCGGCTTGCTTCGGGCGAGGTCCTCAATGCTGATGCGGTCGTGATGAATGCCGACTATGGGACTGCAGTGACGCAGCTTTTGAATGGCCATGGGGTCCCTGACCGAAGGATGCGCAAAAAAGGATTTTCATGCTCCACCTTCATGCTTTATCTGGGGCTGGACAAAATTTACCGGGATGAGCCGCATCATCACATATTGTTCGCAGACAACTACCGCGGTAATATTACGGAAGTTCAGGACGAAAAAAACGTGTCGCAGGACATGTCGATCTATGTCCGCAATTCTTCCGTAACGGATCCACTGGTCGCACCTGCCGGCTGCTCTGGCATCTACGTTCTGGTTCCTACGATCAATATGCGTCATGGAACTGACTGGGATGCTACTCAACAAGAATACCGGGACCGCATTCTTCAGCGGATAGAAGAGCGGACGGGTATGAAGAACCTGAGGGAGCACATCGTGGAAGAGCGTGTGGTTTCGCCACGGCACTGGAGGGATGACTATTCCGTCTATCTTGGGGCAACCTTTAACTTGAAGCATACCTTGAACCAGTTGCTTTATCTGCGTCCGCACAATCGCTACCGGAACTTCAAAAATCTGTATCTCGTTGGAGGGGGAACACACCCTGGTTCAGGCCTTCCCACGATTTACGAGTCTGGAAGAATCAGCTCAAACCTGGTGTGTGAGCAGTTCGGGCAGAAGTTCCCCCAGATCGATTTTGCGACGCCCCTTCTTAAGTCTACTTAGCAAGCCAAAGATGCGCCAGTCGCCCAGCGGGCCTTGCGTGAAGGTTCGGCCGGGGTTCTGATGGCTTGGTCAGGGTGGTAGCCACTTGGTTGGGTCAAGTGGCGCGCCCGAGAGGAGTCGAACCCCTAACCTCCTGATCCGTAGTCAAGCGCTCTATCCAATTGAGCTACGGGCGCACATGCCAGTGACGGCGACGGCGGAAGGTAGGGAATTGCGGGGTGGTGTCAAGTGGGGTTGCCCATCAACCCCGCCTCCTCAAAAACCCTCAAGGGGGAGCGGAGTCTCTTTTCAGGGATGATCCGATCAACCCCGGACCTTTTGATATTTCCCTTGATTTTCAGGGTTCTGCCCCTAGGTTCAGCCCCCCTCGAGCCGAGAGTTCGGGGGATACGATGGCTGTTGGAGCCCCATTGCCGTCGTAGATCGGGGCAGATGTCGGAAGGCAAATCAACCAACAACTAACCTTAACTACAGAAAATGAGCAATGAAGCCGTCGCGGGTGCGACGATAAATGCTGAGCTGGACGCACTGATCGATTCCAAGTTCCGCGAATTTAAAGAAGGTTCCATCGTCAATGGAATGATTCTCGATATCCGCCCTCAGGTGGTGATTGTCGATGTCGGTTACAAGTCAGAGGGGGTAATCCCTGCTTCTGAGTTTGAAGACGACGAGATCGAGGAAGGAGACGAGGTAGAGGTTCTCCTTGAGCGCCTCGAAAATGACGAGGGTATGATCGTTCTGTCCAAGGAGAAAGCTGCGCACAAGCAGAACTGGGACAAGATCGTCAAGGTATTTGAGGATGGAGGCCTGGTNAAAGGTAAGGTCAAGAGCATGGTCAAGGGTGGCCTCATGGTAAACGTCGGAGTCGAGGCTTTCTTGCCTGGCTCGCAGGTCGATATNATTCCTCCGAAAGACCTGAATGAATTTGTCGGCAAGATCTACGAGTTTAAGATCGTCAAGGTAAACGACGAGCGGCAAAACATCGTATTAAGTCGTCGAGAGGTCATCGAGGCCGAACGCTCGGAGCGTCGTCAGCGGTTCCTGCAGACCGTCAAGGTCGGAGATAAGGTTACTGGTCAGGTTAAGAATCTCACCGACTTCGGTGCCTTCGTGGACCTGGAGGGCATGGATGGCCTTCTGCACATCACGGATATGAGCTGGGGTCGAATCAATCACCCCAGTGAAATGCTGAGAATCAGTCAGGAGATCGAGGTGCAGATTTTAGATGTGGACCGTGAGAAGGAGCGGGTGTCGCTCGGACTGAAGCAGATGACCGACAACCCATGGGAAGACATCGAGGCGAAATTCCCGATTGGATCCGAGGTTAAGGGTAAGATCACCAAGCTCCTGCCTTACGGGGCCTTCGTGGAACTGCAGCGTGGCGTAGAGGGCCTTGTGCATGTATCGGAACTTTCATGGGTCAAGCGGATCACTCGGCCGAGTGATGTTCTTGAACTGGACCAGGAGATCGAAGCGGTAGTGCTTGGAATCAGTATTGAAGAGCAGAAGATCTCACTCGGTGTCCGTCAGTTGGAGCCTAATCCATGGGATGAGATCGAGGGTCGTTACCCAATTGGAACCAAGATCAATGGTGCGGTTCGCAACCTCACTGCCTACGGTGCTTTCGTGGGACTCGAGGAAGGTATTGACGGAATGATCCACGTATCTGACCTCAGCTGGACGCGTAAAATCAACCATCCCAGCGAGATTCTCAAGAAGAGCGAAGAGGTGGAAGCCATCGTTCTTGCCATCGACAAGGAGAANCAGCGTGTTTCCCTCGGNATCAAGCAACTCGATACCGATCCTTGGTCCGATATTGATACCAAGTTCAAGGTTGGGGATGTCGCCAAGGGAACGGTTGCCAAGATCGCAAGCTTCGGAGCGTTCGTCAGCCTCGATGGAGATATCGATGGCCTGATTCACATATCGCAGCTGAGTGAAGAGCACGTTGAGCGTGTGAAGGACATNCTCAATGTTGCCGATGAGGTGGAAGCGCGGGTAATCAAAGTCGACAAGATCGAGCGTCGAATTGGACTGTCGATCAAGGCAGTTGAATACAGCGCAGAGCAGCTTCAGAAGGAATCCCAGAGCTTCGAGACATTGCGGCCATCCAGCGACCTTGTCGGTTTGGAGCAGGCCTTCAACCTTGCGGCCGCCACAGGAGCTCCGTCAGAGGAAGAGTGGAGTCCGAGTGGAGCTCCAGAATCCGATTCCGGAGAGGAAGAGGAGAAGTCCGAGTAAGGGGGGTGCTAGAAATTTCACGCTCCGGGGTAGTTGATGCTACCTCGGAGCGTTTCTGCATAATGTGGCCCCCCCATGGAGGCGTAGATCCTCCGCCGTGCGGTGCTTGGCTGATCTCTGGCAGCCCGCGGGAGTTGCCGCGCTTCAGTCTGCTAAGGAGAAGGAACGGGCGAGAGCTTCTACTCTTCGCTACCTGCCTTGGGCTTTTTAACCCGACGAACAGCGCCGAAGCGCTTCTGGAACTTGTCGATCCGCCCTTCGGTGTCCACGAACTGTTTCTGACCGGTAAAGAACGGGTGCGAGTCGGCGGTGACCCCGATGGAGATGACAAAATGATCCACTCCGTCGACCTGCTCAACTCGATCGGACTTTGCGGTAGAGCGCGTAACAAACTGCTTACCGGTGCTCATGTCCTGGAAGATGACCGGATTATATTCTGGGTGGAGATCCGCTTTCATGAAATGGCGCCCTGAGTGGCGGGCGGGGAGAATGCTTGATCTTATGCAGGTGTCAAGAAATTGAGCCCGTTACGGGCGGTTTTGTTTGGGTTTNAGGATAAGGAGGCGGGGTCCTGCCCCTGACTCTGTAGACCGAACCAGAATAGTATCACCTCCGCCGGTAAGGTCAAAAACGATGCTGCCAGAGCCCTGAAGAACGGCAGGGGGCAGGATGATATCGAATGAAGCCCCAGAAGGAGCTCCTTTAACAGCGCCTATGGTCTTTCCCCCCGATTGGACTCGTATGGTGCTTTTCGTTCCTCCCCGGGACTGGGTTGTTACCCGCAGGACCACCCGCTGATTTTCAGAAATCGGAGGGGGAGCGCCAAAACGCCGGAACTGGAGCCGTAATGTTCCTTCGCTGCTTGGCTGGGAATTAATGGGATAATATCCGAGCTCTCTGGCTTTGGACGTGGTGATTTTCTTTGATCGATACTCTTCCCAGGTCAGGGGGGCGTGGTAAATGATTCCCTCTGCTGTATCACGGGCGCGCAATCCCCGGGTATATTCGAGATCAGCGTTTGAAAGAGCACCCAACTCCACTTGGAACTCGCGACCCTTGCGGTCCTTAAGATGGAGAGTTTTATGGTCGGACCATTGGTANTCTGCCGTGANTGTTCTNCCATCNGTNTAGTGCCANACGCGNGTNNGNCCNGCTNCNNCNGATGGNNNTCCCGANAAGNANAGCCANAGCGAATGAGGCTTTCANGAANATNCCCATNTTTNNCGNGTCTCNNATNAATGGAGNGCTGCNCGNGCGGAAGTNACAACGTCCATNAAGTTATTTGCCCAGTTATANACGAAGTGNCGCCATGTNAGTTCCGGAGANGCNAGGCANAGNAGGCCTGAGAGNAGNAGNACNTTNGAGAGNTAAATCAGNGANAGGGAAAAAAATGTNCCGTTTTCCTTCAGGTCNGGCTGNTCNCGCGGAATGATCCANAGGGTCCANANNAGNTGAAANCTCCANGTNGCNCCNATNAGNCCATANAGNAATTTTTCCTGATGNGGAAATGCGAAGATCAGTCCGATACCGGCCATGAAAAGAAAGGCCACAACGGACCAGAAAGGGATGAAGTAGGGAGAAAGGGCGATCAGGATATTGGACTTGTTTGTCACAATGTGTCCTCCATCGAGTCCAACGCGAAAGCCACTGACCCGTCCGAAGCACAGGTAGACAAAGACTACGTGGGTTAGCTCGTGGCCCAGGACGTAGAAATAGAGAAAAACTGGTTGGAGGAGCCTTGTGAAAAACCACCCTAGGTATAGGAAGAAGCCTACGGCGAAATAGAGGAACGCGTTACTGCGCCAGAATTGAAACCAGAAGGACGCTCCGCTGTTAGCCTCACCCGAAATATGGAGGTGAGGATTGAGGATTGTGACAGTGGTAATGAAGCAGAGTGGAAGCAGTGCGAGTCCAGCCAGAATACGAAGGGCTCTAGTCAGCCAGCTCAGCTCTGTCTCATTATAGTGAGACTCAGCGATGGCCGATTTTACAGAAGTGAGGCCACGCCTGCGCCACGACCGTTGGTTAGCCCGATGCCTCGCTCTTCGGTCTGCTTCGCGGAGTGCTTCCCGAAGCGAGGGATGGCTTACCTTCCGGTTTTCAGCCGCTCGCCTGAGATGGAGTTGTTTTCGGCGTCTTGCCACGCGGATGTTGAGATAGTAGATATTTTATAAAAGTTAAAGAATATTGGTGGAGGCTGGTGTGTTTGCCTGCGGAGAATCTTCCCGGTGGGACGTATATTGTGGGTTGAGGGCGCGGGAAGGGTAGTGCTTACCAGAAGTCCGCATCTGAGATTTGATTGACGTCGGGTTTTGGGCCGGTAGGCCTGATAGGTAACCCAAGTCCCATCTTCATGCCTGCCCATATATCTTTTTGCCTTCGGCCATTGGGGGTCATTCTGTTCGGAGTCCTTTCCGGGCACGCCCCCGCCCAAGTTCGTGTCACAACTTCTCTCTCCCTGTCGGAAGAACCTGCAGCCAACGTTCTCAATGTGACCCTCTCTGCTTTGGGAATTGAAGATGAGGAAAGCAGCGACCTCTCGGGAGCGGTGGAGGCGACTCTCGAGATTAACCCGGGGATGGATCAAGTCTCCAGGCTTACCATCAACTCGGCAAATCTTTCGGCAACGGATATGGCGTTCTCCCTGATGCTTGGTCAGATCAGTGTGGCAGAGGTTAACCTTAACGGAATCGAGGCTACAATCGCTACCTCGCAAGTGGGTCGGGTAGATCCCGTTACTGGGCAGTTCGATGCCGGTGAGCACGAAGTAACCTTGAATGAGGGCGTCATCACGGGGTCATCCGTCGTTGGTGAGGTGAGCGAGAACTTTTCAGCGACTCCGGTGTCCGGAGCTGGATCAGGGACTGGGGAGGTGGCGCTCTCTCGTATGGCAATCGAGGGCAACACGGTGACTTACAATGTGGTGGTGGTTCTGCCGGTAGAGTTCAGTAATCCGCTTCAGGATGGAGTGGAGGTGAGAGTAAGCTCAGTTGTGCAATTCGAGGGCGAGATAGAGGTTCCGTTGGATCCTTTTGCATCTTGGGCGGAGCTGCAGGGGATTGCGGATGCCTCTTTCGAAGGAGATCACGACGGGGATGGAGTTCCAAACGGCCTTCTCTGGGCCCTTGGGTATGATGCAGATGCCCGTCCCACGCTCTTTGATGCTGACCCTCTGATCCGAGGTCAGGTGGATCTCATCGTTGAGCATGGACCGGCAGGAATCCGAGCGCCTATCCTGGTGGAGGGCAATTTTAGTCAGGCAGGGTGGGCTGCGCTTGATCCCTTCCTCATTCTAGGGTTTGAAAACCCCATTCCTGTTGGAGAGCTCCTCCCCACAGTGGTGCTTCTTTCCGGGGACCAGAATTTTATCCGGCTCCGGGTAGAGAAGCCATGATTTGGAGGGACGAGTCGGGCCCCGGTTTTTCCGCGTTCAGGCCCGCCCGGCGTAACTTCCATCCTCGGTATTGATCTTGAGGACATCATCGGGTTTGACGAAAAGGGGAACCTGAACAGTGGTTCCAGTTTCAAGGGTGGCAGGCTTGGTAGGATTGTTAGCGGTATCACCTTTGATGCCTTCGGAGGACTCAGTGACTTTCAGCTCGACGGTGGCAGGAAGGCTCACGCTCACAGCGTTACTTTCGATGAAGAGGATTTCCACTTCCTGACCTTCCTTTAGGAATCTTCGGCAGTCTTCGACAAGGCTCTCGTCGAGGGTGATAGTTTCATAGGTCTCCAAGTCCATGAAGTGTGCTCCTGAGGGATCAGAATAACTGAATTCCAGTTTCTGACGCTGGGTTTCCACGATATCGACTTTCTCCGAGGAGGCGAAGCGGATGGTTTTCTTGTTTCCGGAATTAAAGGACCGAATGGTCGCTGCAATGAGAGCATTGCCCTTACCGGGAGTTCTATGCTCGAGGTGAAGCACGACGCCCATGTCTCCCTCGTAGCGGATGCACTGGCCCTTGTTCAATTTGGTCGCAACGACTGCCATTGTATGAATTGGTGAATTGAAACCCGCTCCAATAAGGACCGAGAGCGGGGTTTACCCTTCCCTGAGCGAGAGAGCACGCAGAATCTTCGAGATTTTCCGATCATAAAACCTCAGGTCCTGATTTCCCGCCGAAATGATTATGCCGAATTTTGGTCGGTCATTAGAATACTTTTCAGGTGCCTGTAGAGAGATCTACTACGGCCCTAGCGATAGTCAGAACCTTCAGCGCTTGCCTTGCAGGACTTGATAAAGGCGAGGAGATCGCTTTTCATGCGAGTAGTCACTTCAGGAGAATCGGTAGCGATATTCTGGGTTTCAGAGGGATCGGCCTTGAGGTCATAAAGTTCAAATTTCCTGACAGGTACTTTGCCGTTGTCTGAGCGGCGACGGCTAAGACCTCCGGCATTGTGAACGAGCTTATAGCGATCTGTGACAAGAGTGCTGTCCTTGCCAAAGCGAAAGCCGATTGATTGATTTCGTTGGCTTATTGTTCCCCTCAGGATTGGAAGAATATTGATGCCGTCGTAAGGGCGTTGCGCAAGTGGCACGGCAGCAATAGCGGAAATGGTGGGAAAGTAATCGCTGCTGACACATGGGACTTTGACTTCACGGGGTTGCAGGGTTCCGGGCCACTCGATGAGGGCGGGGACACGTAACCCTCCCTCGTAGAGACTTCGTTTTCTTCCGCGGAAAGTGCCGGCAGTTCCCTGTGAGTTTCCCCGCGGCCCTGGATTCCCCTCCGGGCCGTTGTCACTCGAGAAGCACAGCATGGTATTGTTCTCGATGCCGAGCTTTCGGAGGTGCGTGCGGAGACGGCCCATCTGGGTGTCAAGCGCGGTGATACAACTGAAATACTGCTGCTGATTGTCGGGCAGGTCCTGATAGTGGGCCTTCATATAATCGGGATGACCGACAACAGGAAGGTGCGGAGCGTGAAACCAGATAGCGACAAAGAATGGGGTGTTCTGCTCATTGGCGCGGCTGATGAATGGTAGAGCTCTGTCCATGACCATCTTGGAGGCGCAGCCCTTGAGGGGCTCAGCGAGAGGTTTCCCATTTTCCCAGAAAAGGGCTCGCATGTCACCCTTGCGGGCAGCCGCACAATGCCCATTTGCAGGATCGTAGGGGTCGTAAGTGGCTAGTGAGAACTCACTGGCAAACCACTCGCTGAAGCCCGCCATGCCGGGAGTCATGAAGTTATGCTTGGCCTTCCTCCCGGCTCCCTTACCGCTGAAGTCAGGGCTGAGAGTGCCAAGATGCCATTTGCCGAAGAGGCCGCTGGTGTATCCCTTTGAAGATAGAAGCTCCGGGAGACTGATTTCTTCCTTCCGGAGGTGTCCGGTGTTGGCCGTTGGAACGCCGTAACGAAAGGGATTACGCCCCGTGAGGCAGCTCCCGCGGGTTGGCGAGCACACTGGAGCTCCTGCGTAAAAGCGGGTGAGATGAACCCCCGCTTTAGCCATATCATCCAGATGAGGAGTTATGATCTTGGGATGGCCATTGAATCCGGAGTCTCCCCATCCAAGGTCATCAGCCATGCAGAGGATAAAGTTGGGGCTGGCATTCTCTCTGGCAAGAGCGGGCCCGCTGAAGAAAAGCAGCAAGGGGAGAAAACGCTGGATCATGAGGTTCGAGGAATTCTGTTGGGAGGGTTGACAAGGAGCGTGGCTTGCGGCCCGATGTTTTGCGATATGAATCGATTGCCTTGTTTGCTGCCATTGCTGCTGATATGCGGAATCAGTCCACTCAAGGCTGATGACTGGCCCCAGTGGCTTGGGGAGAGGCGGGAGGCAACTTGGCGCGAGAAGGGTGTAGTTCGCCGGTTGCCGGAGGGAGGTCCCACTGTAGTCTGGAGGGCGCCGGTAAGCACCGGTTATTCTGGCCCTGCTGTCTCCAAGGGAAGGGTGTACCTGATGGATCTCATCATTGACGAAGGGAAAATCATTAATGATGCGGGGGCGCAGGCAAAACTGGCAGGGAGGGAGCGGGTTCTTTGCCTGGACGCCTCAACGGGAAAAATGCTCTGGAGCCATGAAGAAAGGCGAGACTATGAGGTGTCTTATCCCGGGGGACCAAGAGCGACTCCGACGGTGGCAGACGATCAGGTGTTCACGCTCGGGACAATGGGTCACCTTGCCTGCTTTACAACGGATGGGAAGGTCCAGTGGCAGAAGAATCTAGCAGAGGAATACGGTGCGCCGCTGCCGATGTGGGGGCACTCCTCTCCCCCACTGATCTATGGGGAGATGATCATCTGCATGGTTGGAGGAGAGGGCTCGCTGATCGTGGCTTTCGATCGTCGGACGGGAAAGGAGATGTGGCGGGCTCTCTCAGCACGCCATGGTGGCTACTGTCCTCTACAGATTGTGGACCATGGAGGAATCCAGCAGCTCATTGCCTGGCACCCGGCTGGTGTGACGGGACACGATCCAAAAACTGGGAGGGTATATTGGAGTGTGCCGATCAAGCCGACCAATGGATCAGCGATAGCAATGCCAAGAAAGCTGGGAAACAGGCTGTTCGTTAGTGGCTACAATCGGATTGGCGGCATGATTGAATTGAGCAATGAGCGTCCCGCCGCTAAGATTTTATGGAGGAGTGGTCCAAAAGAGGGGGTCTACCCGGTGAACAGCACGCCCTATCTTCTGGATGGTATTATCTACGGCGTCGATGTCGACAGAAGTGCGTTGATGGCGGTAGAGATGGATTCAGGGAAGCGCCTCTGGGAAAATCGTACCCCCTGCCTGTCCAGGGAAATGGCTGCCCGGTCCAGAGTTCCACGCTATGGGACGGCTTTTCTGGTATATCACCCGGGCAATGAGCAATTCTGGATCCTAGGGGAAATGGGGGACCTCATCATCGCGGAGCTTTCACCGCAAGGGTATCGAGAGGTGAGTCGCGCGCGAGTTCTGGAGCCAACCAATACCTCTGGCTCACGGAAGGTGCTATGGAGTCATCCCGCCTATGCCATGCGTTCGGTTTTTCTCCGAAACGACAGGGAGCTCGTCCGGATTGACCTTGCTGAGTAAGAGTAGCCGGATTTGGGGGTTGGAGATTGCGGATTGTGATATATCACTGGGGCTTCCCGCGTAAGAGGACATAGACATTATCATGAAACCACTCGCTGCTACTATTCTGCTATTTTCCCATTTTATGGTCCTCCCGTGCGTCGCGGATCATCACAAGGAGTCCGGTTGGAAGGATCTCTTCAACGGTAAGGACCTTAGCGGATTTACCCAGCGTAACGGGTCTGCCACATATGAGGTGGTGGATGGCACGATTCTGGGAACTACCGCGAAGGGGAGTCCCAACTCGTTCCTTTGCACGGACAAGAAGTATGGAGACTTTGAGCTCACCTTTGAGGTTAAGTGTCACAACCGCCTGAACTCAGGGGTGCAGATCAGGTCCAAGACCAAGAATGATGACCCCAAGCAGCGGGTGAATGGGCCGCAGATCGAGATCGAAGCAAGTGGGGCCAAGGGTGCGGAATCTGGTTACGTGTACGGTGAGGCTTGCTATGGATGGATGACTCCGGAGGAGAGTCGCAAGCCGCACAAGCACTTTAAGGACGGCGAATGGAACAAATATCTCGTGAAAGCGAAGGGTTCACGTATTCAGGTCTGGGTTAATGGCGAGCAAGTTTCCGACCTCGTTCACGAGAAAGCCTTCGAGAGCCATCCGAGTGGGTTTATCGGCCTTCAGGTCCATGGGGTTGGAAACGCTGGCCCTTTCACGGTGGCGTGGCGGAATCTGAAGATCCGCGAGTCTAAATAGCTTCGGGGTCCGGAGCGCCGGGGAGGGCGGTAGTTGGGCAGGTGCCGCCCCGGTAGGGACGGCGTCCTGAAGCTGTGCGACGGTGCTGGGTGAATCGTGGCTTGGTATTGTGCGAAGGAGGAATATCGCTACTGTTGGAGGAGAAACCGATGAATCAACAAGCAATGGATAAATACCGTTCCCTCCATGGACTCCCGGAGCTTGCCGGCGTGGCGACCTTTGCTGGTGCGGCGGGGCCGGGTATCGGGGTGCAAGAGTGCGTAGACCGTCTGAAGTGCTTCCACTATGCGTTGCAGCGCACGTGGCAGGTGCTCCTGACCCGAATTGCCTGTGAGCCGATTTATGAGTTGAAAATGGGTTATAGTTATCATGCGCATCTTGTTGCAGAACACATTACCCTGCTCAGGAACCGTGTTGCAGAATTGCGCCATCCGCCCCTGCGTCTGCACCGTGTTCCTGACCAGAACCTTCAGGTTCTGTTTGATGAAATTCGAAACGCGCCGGATTGCGGGATGGTAATGGAAGGACTCTATCGGGTGGCGCTTCCCGCTCTGCGTGAGAGCATGAAGGAATACAGCGAAGATACCAACCCCCTGACTGATGCTCCGAGCCTCCGGCATTTACGGGGCATTCTACCGGAACTGGAGGAGATGATTGCGTGGGGAGAGGCATCCTGCAAGGCGCTGGAAGAGGCCAATCCTGACCCGCATGAAGACCTGCCGGAGTGGCGAGAAGAATTGAAGGGCTGGCTTGCAGCTGCGGGAGGGCTGGCGGCAACGAGAGAGCCAGTTGCCGCGCCGAATCCACGCTACTCTTCCGAGGAATTTGTCTATGACAGCACGCCTAAAAGGGACGAGAGGTTTCCTGATCCATACAACATGGGAGTGCACGCGGAGGAGTTTTTGCATGACTCATCATTTGAGAGTCGGGATAAGGTCTTCATGATGTTCTTCAAACGTCTGAGGGAAATAGATGTCCCGGAAATGATGGCCTCGATTCTCTATGAAACGGTCACAGGAAAGGGAGAAGAAGAGGGAAGCAAGAGGCCGTGGGGGTTTTACAGGGACATGACCCGTCAGCTATGGGATGAGGCTCGACATGCCATGATGGGCGAAGTGGGCTTTGCTCGCTCAGGGGTTAACTGGCCGGCTACAGTTCGGGTCAATTCTACGTGGTCGAAGGGGCTGAACCAGCAGCTGACCCCGAGGGAGCGTCATGCGGTTCTCTGGTTCATCGAGCAGGGCCTCATGTCGAAGACCGGAAAGCGGTTCGAATGGGAGCTGGGAACGGATTCAGGTGACGCGTTCTCCGAGTTGATTCAGGATTTCGACTGGGCGGATGAGGTGCTGCATGCGCGGATCGGACGGGAATGGTATGTGAAGGATTTTGAAACAACCGAGGCTGCTGCGGAATATGGGAATGCCTGCTGGNACAAGGTTGTTTCTGAGTGGGAGAAGTGGAAGGAAGAGGGGTTGACTGAGCACCATAACTGGTGGCCTGATCTTTACAGGGAGGTGTGCAAGAACCGGGGAGAGGAACCCGACCCCCGGGTAGTTGCGTATGACCGGAGTTACGCCGAGACGAGGGCGGACCTGCAAAAAATTGACTCCGACAGTTAGAAGGACGCCTGCCTCGGTATAAATCAGGGAAGGAGAATACCTTCTTCGATCATCTTCTGTTTAGACCAACGGGGGCGGATGCGTGCCGGGGTTGGTTTGCCGGTGATCCGGTCAAACTCATCAGGAGTTCTCAACCGAGGGGTCTTTTCTTGCGTTCGGACCCGCCACTGACGATATTCAGCGCGCAGGCGCGCGAGCGTGTCCTCATGAGCAGGTAGTCCTACGATATTCCTGAGTTCATGAGGGTCTGCTTTGAGATCGTAAAGCTCTTCCCGCGGTCTCGGTGCAAGGAAACAGCTGGATTGCACCTCCGGCAGGGTTCCTGCTGCCCTCAGACGCTGCATTTCCTTGAAGGTGTCGCTTCGGGCCGCATCGGCCGGGGGCGTTGCCGGAAGATCCGCATAGTGGTTCACGATGTATTTGAAGCGTTTGTCCCGTACTGCGCGTGAGCGGTCTTCATAATCGTGCCAGTTTTTCTCGGCAAATACCGCATCACGGATAGCGGTCTCTTTTCCCTCGAGCAGCGAGGTAAAGCTTTTTCCCACGTAGGACGGCCCGGCCGGGAACCCAGCAAGAGCGAGGATCGTAGGAGCAAGGTCAATTGCGCTGACAAGTTGGCGACAGCGTGAAGCAGGCTTGATCGTAGACGGCCAGCGAATGATGAGTGGTGTCCGAATTCCGCTGTCGTAAAGAGAGGTCTTATCACGAGGAAAAGGACGCCCGTTATCACTGAGGAAGATCACCATCGTATTATCAGCTGCTTTTTGGATCTCGAGCTCGTTGAGAACGAGTCCCACGAAGCGGTCAAGCCTGCGAATCTCGTCGTAATATCTGGCGTAGTCCCGGCGCACCAGATCGGTATCCGGATGATAGGGAGGGAGGAGGACGTCCTCCGGAGGGTGAGGCTGTGTAGAGATCCGATCCTCATAGGGACGGTGAGGGTCGACGGCTGCGAGCCAGAGGAAAAAGGGCTTTTGTGGATCTCTTTCACGCAGAAGGTTTACCCACTCGGTGCATCCGCTCCGATCATCACCCGTCGAGGACTCCGCAAACTTATCGTTGGCTCCGGCTCCCGGATTTGCGGGGAGTTGGAAACCTGAAGTGTCCACCTCCCGGACCATGGAAAAGTGCTCGCGCATGGCCTCGCCGAGATGCCATTTGCCTGCTGCTGCGACAAAGTATCCCGCAAGCTTCAGGCGCTCAGGGAAAATTTTCTGCGATTCTGGAATCGGCCAGTGAAGCTGCTCCGCGCCTGTCTGGTGAGGATATCGGCCGGTGAGGATGCTCGCACGGCTCGGGGAGCATGAGCTGGAGGTGAGAAACGCCTGATCGAAGCACATTCCTTGGGAGGCAAGTTGGTCGAGATTTGGAGTGTGAACCTTTGTGTTGCCGAAGGCGCCGATATCGTCCCAGGCAAGGTCATCAGCCAGAATGACAATAAAATTAGGGAGGTTCTTTGTTCTCCTGCCCTCCTGCTCTCCGGTGGCGTAGCTGCAGAGGCTAGATAATAGAAGGGCGAGGTGCAGTGCGGCGTGGGCAAAAAAGAAGTGGCAAACAGACACGGGAATAGAGGGTGTGAAAAGCTTCTCTAGCTAGTCTCCAGGGTCTCGCAAAGCCCTAAGCGTTTTTGTGGGTTGGAAACTGGCGTTCCGTTGTCTTACGATGACCGCATGAGTTTCTCTAGACGAAATTTTATCAGTAGAGCGGCCCTTACAGCAGGGGGACTTGGTCTGTCTGCCGGGCGAGGTCTCTCTGCGCCCGCAAAGATTGATACGCCGTTCAAGCACTCAGTGATGGGCTGGTGTTTTGGGGGTCGAGGGGTGAAGCCCAAAGAGCTGGGAGAGTGGTGCGTCAAGCTTGGCATGCACGGGATGGAGGGAATTCCGCAGGCAGCCTATAAGGATGTGATGGAACTTGGTCTTGAGATCTCCCTGGTTGGAAGCCATGGATTTGCGCAGGGGCCATGTGATCCAAAATATACGGATATGGTGATCGAAAAGCTGAAGGATGGCATCGAGGTGGCAAGCCAGGTCAAGGCAAAGCGAGTCATTACCTTTACGGGAATGAGATACGATGGGATGGACGACACCAAGGCGGCTCAGCTCTGTGTGGATACGTGGAAAAAGGTGGTTCCTCTTGCCGAGAAGAAAGGGATCACGATCTGTTTTGAGCATCTTAACTCGAGAGCCACGGAGGGGAAGATGACCGGCCATGCTGGCTACTTCGGGGACGATGTCGATTTTTGTGTGGATCTCGTAAAGCAGGTAGGTTCGGAGAACTTCAAGCTGCTCTTTGACATTTACCATGTGGAAATCATGAATGGGGATGTCATTCGGCGGATCCGGGAATACAAGGATTACATCGGGCATTACCACACGGCGGGAAATCCGGGGAGGGGAGAGATAGACGCCAGTCAGGAGATCAATTATCCGCCGATTATCAGGGAGATCATTAAGACGGGATTCACAGATTACGTCGCGCAGGAGTTTATTCCGACATGGGAGGACCCCTTCAAATCCCTCAAGCATGGAGTGGAGACCTGTATTGTCCGCTAACGGTCTTGNTTGCCTGTCNTGCGCCCTCGTCCGATACGTGCTGAGGCTGCGCTGTCAGGCGCTCCTNAAAGTTGATCGGCGAGGGTTTCCGCGATGGGGTTTAGCCAGTGCTTGGTATCCTCNATGGAAAGCGACTTGGAGACGGCGAAGTCGGCCTTGAAAACACGCCTNGCGAGGGTCTCAACGGTTCTNGGATCATTGAAAGAGATATTGAGCTCATGGCTGATCTGCAGGCTGTGGGTATCGAAGTTCGTTGCGCCAACAGTTGCCCATCCGTCGCAGATAGCCGCTTTCATGTGGGTCATCCCGGGGTAGCGGTAGACTTTGGCGCCAGCTCGCAGGAGTTCGCCTGCGGCCTGGTGGTTAGCAATCTCCATGATTTCTTCGAAGGGNAGTTTTGGAATGATTACCCTGACGTCAACGCCGCGCCGGCAGGCTCCAAGAAGAGCATCAAGGATGCGGTCGCTGGTGATGTATTCGTTCTCAATCCAAATGCGGCTGCGNCTCGCTCTGATGGCNTCCAGGATCGCNGTGAGGGGTTCCCGGCGGCCTTCAAGGAGATTGGTTCTNAGAATGCGAACCGGGAATGATTTGGAAGAAGGTAANCCGGCTCTCGCGGGTGAGGGCGGAGGNGGGAAGAGAAGAGCAAGGTCTCCCAGTGGATGGGCGGTGCGCCATTTTTTGTTAAATTCATNCTGGAGCNGGTTCACCACGGGACCTTTGACNCGAACCATCAGNTCGTGCCATTCTGAGTAGTATTCTCGTCCAATATTTATTCCTCCGAGCAGGGCGGTTTTNCCGTCGAAAACGAGCAACTTGCAATGNTCGATNATGGCCCAAGGATCNAGGATACGGCGAAGCTNTAGCTCTGAGTCGCGGCGAAGATAGGTGGTAATGTCTGGAACGGCTCGGAATCCNGGAGGNCCTGGGGTGGTTGGNTTGAGNCTTGCGGAAATCGTGGACCCAATGTCATCCAGAAGAATCCTGGTAGGGATAGCCGTTGCTNGTTGCTTNACCATGTCAGCGTAGGCGACGCTGATATCATCGTTATCCCAGATGTAGAGCTGGAGGTCGATGGACTCACGGGCCAGACGAAGCTCTTCTTCCAGGGCTGGGAAAAATTCTTTCCCATCGAGAAGAATCTCAACGGTGCCAAGCTCAGGTGCGGGAAGCCCGATCCGAGTCAGCCCTGCTGAGAATTCCTGGCTACCGGGGAGTCCTGCTGCTCGAGGGCCAGGGTCCAGTGGAAAGGGGATGTTTCCCCGGAACAACTCCTCGGTCCGCTCTGCCAGCATCGCGAGCCCCATTCTTGTTGAGGTGATCGGGCTGCGAACCTTAGCCAGAATCGCCCCTCGACTTGCCATGGCCCCAATCTGGACTGTGCTGACCAGAGGGCCGTTGACCTGGGTATTGGGCCTGTTGCTACAGGAAAGGGTTGTCAGGCAGACGATGAGGGCAAGCAGAATCGGGAGTCGTGGCGGAAACAGGGTCTTCATTGATTCGACTTCTCTACCCTCGCGCGTAGAGCGTCTGTTGAGGAAAGGAAAACTGGAGGATCCAAACAAGAGGAGGACTTTGCTGTCGAGCCAGAACGGGATTCGTTCGAGAGAAGCTCATGGAAGCGATGACTCACAAGGGTCGGGTGCTTTGGTTGAGAGGGATTTGGGACGAGCGAGCAACCCGACTATGACGAGGCCTTCAAGTATGGGGAAAAGCAAAAGGCCGGGTGTCTCCAGCGTCAGGAGCGACTGGGGCGACTGGGGCGACTGGGGCGATTTTCCAAAAAGCCACCCCAGCGCAACGCAGAGTGCAAGCCCTAGCAGGCAAGAGGTGACAAGAATCGCGCGAACTCGTGAGGAGACGACGCGGGGGGTGTCAGCGGGGAGAACACAAAAAAGGAGAATGAGCGGAAGATAAATTAGCAGCAGGCGGGAGAAATCAATTCCCAGCAGGAGTACTGTGGTGAGATGAAAGAGAGGAATAGAAAGCAAGATCCAACGCCGGAAGGCGCGCAGGATGACAAGGGGGACGCAGAGCTCAAACCAGACGGTGAGCTGATCGAACAACTCCCACGACCATCCAGGGAGGTGTTCCAGAGACCAAGCGAG